>NZ_RQHS01000010.1:0-300000 GCF_004770895.1 Leptospira dzoumogneensis
GTAAAACTCAGTGCGGATAACTTTTCTTCAGCTCAGATTTCTATTATGAAAATTTTATCGTATGTTGGAATTCCTACAAAACAGTCCAAAGTCTAAATAATTTTTTCCCAAGAAATAACTTAAACTTAACATATTCATAAATAAATTTCCTTTAATTATAGAAGCCTTCTTTCAGGAAATTTTTTGAATAAAAAGCAAGTTATTCGTCTTTGGTAATATTAGAGGGTTTTTAAATAACTCTCAGCTAAATTCGAATGAATATTTGGAAACTTGCAATAGGAGGATTAACGGTTATATTTCCGTTATTCTACTTCATGCAGAGTTCTTCTTCCGGTATGATGGAAGCGGATAGAAATCTTCCTGAATTCCAGATAAGCGAAGAAGCAGGTAAAACCGTAGATATACGCGAGACTCTGATCGGAAAAGAGAATCTGGTCTATTTCGGATATTTAAACTGCAAGACAGTATGTCATGGCAGTTTGCAGAAATTGAAAAATCTAATTTCGAAACAAAAAGATCTAAGACTCGTATTCGTAAGCTTAGATCCTGAAAAAGATACGGAAGAACGTTTCGAAAAATATTTCTCGGATCTAAAATCCGAAACTAAATTTATCCGGCTGGAGTCGCGGGGCAGGGCCTTTGAACTTGCAAGACTTTTCGGAATTATAGCGTTTTCTTCCGATAAAAGCGGGGAAATAGACCATCCGGATTCGGTCCTTTGGGTGAATTCTCAAGGAAGGATCAAAGGATTAATTTTTGAATTTGATAAACATTGGGATCAAAACCCAAAAGAACTTATAAAATTCATAAGCGATAAAAAAGAACAAAAGTTTTCAAACATTTAAGCGATTCATAATAAACGAAAAGTAAAACCGGAACCTTCGAAAGACAGGATCCAAAATAAATAAAGTCCAAATCGGACCTAAAATAAAACCCTTCCGGGAAAATATATGAATCCGCCTCAGCATAAACAAAGTATCCAAGATACTGCAAAACTGAAATTTAAAGAAGAAACTAAGAAAGTAGACCGTTTCTTCTACATTCTTCTTTTGGCCCATATTCCTTTTGCGCTCGCATTATCTTTAGAATACGGGACTTGGAAATTTGTATTAAATTCCTCTATAATCATTGGGACACTTTCGAGCATTGGCTTCCTGTTCCTAAGAGGCGAATATATCCTAAGAGTTTTAAATGCTGTCCTTATCATGGCCTGGTCAGGGATATTGATCCAGTCTCAATTCGGAAGAATAGAGATGCATTTTCATGTATTCGTTGCATTGGCATTTCTTCTCTATTATAGAGATTGGAAAACACTTCTCCCCGGAGCATTGTATATCGCGGTCCATCATGGACTGTTCTCCTTCTGCCAAAGTATAGGATATAAAATTTCGGAAACTCCGATTATCATTTTCAACTACGGAAATGGATGGGAGATAGTCCTTTTACATGCAATTTTTGTAATTTTCGAGACCGGAATATTGATCTACTTCTCCACAACGTTCAAAAAAGAATTTTTGAACCAGGCAATCAGTCTAGCGGAACTGGAAGAAGTCCGAAAATATAACGTTTCCATCCAGGGAGAAGTGAGAGAAAAATCCGAATCTGTAAACGGAATTTTAGAAGGCCTGGTCCAAAGTTCCGCAACCGTAGCGGACAGAACGACCGACCAGGCAAATAGTTTAGAAGAAATTAATGCAAGCATGAACCAAATCGCGGACGCGATCTCAGACGTTTCCGATTCCACCAAAAAACAGTTAGAAGCAACCGGGACATTGGAACATTCTTTTCAAAATTTAGAGATCAGCTTTCAAGATATGGAAGCAGGACTCGTTTCCACTAAAACATTATTCGAAACTGCATGGAAACATGCGAGAGAATCGGAAGAAAGCCTAATAGCGATCGAAAAATCCATTAAAAGGATAGAATCCAGTTCTTCCAGCACCACTGCAAAATTGGGAACAATTACGGATATCGCAGATAAAGTAAACCTTCTCGCATTAAACGCGTCCATAGAGGCAGCAAGAGCCGGCGAACACGGAAGAGGATTCGCAGTGGTAGCGGACGAGATCTCAAAATTAGCGGACCAAACGGCAAATACGATCAAAGAAATTTCCAGATTGATCAGAGATGGAAAAGAAGAAATGACTAAGAACACGGATATAGTTCAATCCGGTACGAAAACAATCTCATTGATCTTGGGGGATGTGGATTCTATCAAAGAAAGTCTGGATTCCTTCTTTTCTCTTTTAGAAAAACAAACCGATATCCGGGTGACTGTAGCAGGCGCCTTGTTCAAGGCGGGAGAAATTTCCCAAAATGTTCACGAAGCAACGGAAGCAGAAAAGAAAAGTTTGGAAGAGATCAGAAACTTTTTAGATCGGATCCAAAATTCGAATTCTATCATAGCAACGCAGGCACTTGAAGCGGCAGACCAAGCCAGAAAATGTGAAAAATTAAGCGATTCTTTACAAAAACAAGTCCAAGACTTCAAAGCCTAAACTCCGGAACTCAATTGGAAATTTTTTTCTTAACTTAGAAAGAATTTTCCAATCTGCAAAATTTTTCGTTTGAAATATTTTCTTTCCAAAAGGAAGGTTCCTATTTGTTTCCGGACCCTTACCATGAAAAAGTTTCTGTTTATCTCCGCTTCCGCATTAGCCGTCGCGGTCTTTTTAGCAATCCCAGGCACTATCAGTTCCCAAAGCGGCGATATCGAAGCAGCCATCCAAGCAGCTTGTAACCGTTTGGTAGAAGGTGGACTGTACAAAAGCTGCAAACCAGCTCCAGGATTCTCACTCGGACAAGGTTATTACAGCCAATCCGCTCAAATTAAATGCCAATGTGAGAACAAATCCGATAACGGAAAAACAATCGTTACCATTTCTCTCTGGCAAGGATATTGATCCTTTCTTAGATCCCGGCTTTCATAAGTTTCATTTCTTTATTTACGAAGCCGGGATCTATCTTACGCGAGAGGCCCTAGTGCAAAACCTAATGCGACATAATACCTATTATCGGAAGTTGGGAATATGTCCTCAAAAGGTGAATCCTATCAAAAATAGCCCCCAATCTGTCGAAGTGCCTACAAACTCCCTCAAAAATCACTCAAATCATCATGCAGGATCAGATCGTCTAGATACACATTTGCATAATCAGTCCGAATTCCTGAAGTTCCCCAGCTAAAAGTTCCATCCGTGATCGACAACTGCAGAACATGATCCACATAAAAATCTATATGATTTCCGATCGCAACCAAGGTCAGTTTATACCATTGTTTGGTATTAAAAGACTTTGGATTTCCCGACTGATCCTTCAGAGTTCCAGTCGCTAAGGTGGTATAAGTCCCACAGAGCTTCTTCTTAAAATAAACTGTTCCATCACTTCTGAGAGACGCCACATATAGATCATTTTCAGTTCTATATCTTGTAAATAGATGGATTCCCTGCCAACTATCCGAAGAAGCCTGCCAAGAATCTATATAGAACCGAGCCTCCAATGCCTGATCCGTCCACTTCACCCTAGAACCATTATACAAACCTTGGATCAACATCCTGAAATTATAATCTTCCGTTTTCGCCCTTTTATAAACCCCATTGGAAAGATGTTTGGATACCAAGGTGCCGGAAGTAACCTCAAGATGAGATTGTAAAGACTTATTAGAACTGGCTTCTATCACGGTTCCGTCCGCATACGTTTCAAAACCTTCGAAAGAAACTCCTGCAGGAGTTTGCCAAGGATAGACCTCGCTTGATCCGCTTGGATAATAACCTGTTCCTGGAAAAAATTCATAAGTCCCGGGAGGATTACAGGAACTCGCCTCTAACCGGTTTATAGTTTGGGCAGAAGGACCTAAAACTTGTTCCAGAACGATACTCATTCCAAAATCAAAAACGCCTAAATATAAAAAAGCGGCAAAACCTAACATTCTTAAGGTGGAAGCCATCTTGTCACCCATCCAATTATTTTCGACCCAGGATCAAATCCCTTCGAGTTTCGAAAGTCAAGTAGTAACTAGTCCGCAGTATAAAACTCTTTTACGGTTAGAAGATGGAAAGATACGAAAAGTAGAAAGAATCCAATAACGTCTGAACGAACGGTAAAATTAGAAGTCTAAATATCTATACTAGTAACGACAAGACGTAGTGTAATTTCTAGACCGTATTACAAAATATGCATAGACCGGTTTCTATTTTCGATAAGTCCTGCCAATACTTCGGTCTGGAAAATTATTTTTACTAGTATGTAATCAATTAATTACTTAAAATATTGAATTCAAAACTTCCAGATAGGAATTTGGTCCTATGCGACCATCCGTTTCCGTTATACTCCCTACATACAACGAAAGCAAAAACCTACCTATTGCGGCAGATAGGATTACCAGATCTTTATCCGATTACCGTCATGAGATCATCGTGGTAGACGACGATAGCCCGGATCATACCTGGGAAATTGCGGAACATCTTCAGGAAAAGATCCCACAACTTAAAGTGATCCGTAGATTAAGCGGCAAAGGTTTATCTTCCGCAGTTTTAACAGGTATGGGCGCTGCAGAAGGAGAAGTTTTCGTAGTAATGGATTCCGACCTCCAACACGACGAAAAGATCCTTCCTGAAATGATCCGTTCTTTTTACGAGCGTGACGTGGATCTTTGTCTAGGAACAAGATACGCCAAGGGCGGATCCACAGGAAAATGGTCTCTGGCCAGGATTGGCATCAGCAGATTTGCGACCTTTTTAGCGAAAGGACTTTTGGGTCTTCCTGTTTCGGATCCAATGAGCGGTTATTTCGGTATTAAACGTTCCGTGTATTCGGAAACTAAAAACTCGATCAACCCAAGAGGATTTAAGATCCTATTGGAATTTTTGGGAAGAAGTAAAGAAAATCTAAAAATAGAAGAAATCCCTTATACTTTCCAAACTAGAATGTATGGAGAGACCAAACTGAATAATTCCGTGATCAAAAATTTCTTTTTGGCAATCTTGGATATTCGTTTTGGAAAATGGATCTCTCCGACTTTCCTGCTCTATTCACTAGTGGGAGCAAGCGGTGTACTTGTTAACTTAGTCGGGTTTCTAATCGCAGAATTAAGCAAGTTTCCGGAAGTACAAACAGGGATCTCCTTTTTGGATCCTTTTTCACTTTCCGTATTTTTTGGGATAGAACTTTCAATCCTGTCCAACTTCTTCTTAAATAACTACTTTACGTTTTATGAAAGAAGATATTCTGGAAAAAATTTGGCCTTTGGGTTCCTATTATTCCATTTAGTGAGTATGGTGGGGATTTTAGTGCAAATGTCAGTATTCCATTTTATTTACTATTCTATTTTCAAACAATGGAATGGGCCCTCCGAACTTACTTTAAAATTCAGTGCAGATATTCTTTCCATTCTTACAGCAATGGCTTCCAACTATTTCCTGAATTCCAATCTCACTTGGTCTAAAAAACCGGAACTAAACAGCTAAAAACAAGGCGGGAGGATTTTCTCGCCTAAGTTTTAATTGATTTCTTCTCTAGGAATTCTTAAATTATAAAAGCCTGCCTTTCAGGCTAAAGAAGAAGGTTAACTACCTTCGAAATTTCAGTATCGGAGAAAAATATGCCCAAGGTGCTGGTTCCCTTTGCGGATGGAATGGAAGAAATGGAAGCAGTCATCGTAGTAGACGTACTCCGAAGAGCCGGGATAGAAGTTGTCTCCGCCGGAATTTCTACGAATACTGTTACGGCATCCAGAGGAGTAAAATTAGTCTCCGATTCACTTCTATCCGAATTAGATCCTTCCTCATTCGATATGATCGTTTTACCGGGAGGAAACCAAGGTACTAAAAATCTGAATGCAAGTCCTTTGGTTTCCGAAATATTAAAAAACTTTAAAAAAGAAGATCGATGGATTGGCGCAATCTGTGCTGCACCGAATGTTCTACTGACTCACAAAATTCTGCAGAACCAAAAATTCACTGCATTTCCAGGAAGTGTCCCGCCGGACGAAAAATACACGGGAAATAGATTGGAACTTTCAGACAAAATTTTAACCAGTATTGGTCCGGGCTCCGCATTCGAATTTTCTTTAAAAATTGTAGAACTTCTGTCCGGGATCGAAAAAAGAAAAGAAGTGGAAAAGAACTTACATTTACCTTCTTAAAAATGCAACTCTCCACCGTATTAATCGAAAAATTCAAAACTTCTAAAAATATCTTAGCGCTCACAGGTGCCGGAATTTCCGCAGAAAGTGGAGTTCCTACATTCAGAGGAAAGGAAGGTCTTTGGAAAGAATACAGAGCGGAAGAACTTGCAACTCCTCATGCATTCAAGCGGGATCCTAAACTAGTTTGGGAATGGTATCTCTGGAGAATAGAACTGATCTCGACCAAGTCTCCGAATCCTGCTCATTTTGCTTTGGCGGAATTAGAAATGAAAAGATCCGATTTTCATCTAATCACTCAAAACGTAGACGGACTTCATAAAAGATCAGGCTCGGAAAAGATCATAGAGATACATGGGAATATTTTTAGGAATAGATGCACTAATTGTAATAGAACTTTTGATTCGGATCCTTCTAAACTTAAAAATTCTACCGAATGCCCAAATTGTAAAAATTTAGTCCGACCGGATGTTTTATGGTTCGGAGAATCTTACGACACTGATCTTTTAAATCGAGCAGTCTCTCTCGCGGAAAGATCAGAGATCGTTTTTGTGATCGGTTCCTCCGGAGCCGTAGGAATTCCAGTCGAACTTGCCAGGATTGCAAAAGAGAACGGGGCATTCGTTATAGAGATCAATATAGATCCAAGCGGTTACAGCAGATACTCGGATCTATTCTTACAAGGAAAGGCCGGAGAAATTCTCCCCGAACTTATTCCTTATTTTATCTGAGTTCTAGGAAAAGTTTCTTCTAACTTTTTAAAGATATAATCTCCGAATACAGGGAAACAATTCGGGGACATATGACCCGGATCTGCAAATTCTTCGCAATTATAATTGGGATCCTGATTCATATTCCAGAAGGCTGTTCCAGTTTCCTGGTTAAACTTCTCTACGATCGGTTTCCAAACTTCCATTGGAGTTTTAAGTCCGTCCGAAGTTTCTACCTTTCTTGTCATATATAGATTAAAATAAGGACGAGCGACCTTCACCCAAATAGTGGCATAAGGAACATTATACTCTCTCAATATATTGATGGAATCCTTCTGCATCTCGAACATATTAGTATGGAACGTATAAGGTTTTAGATAAGAAGAAAAATCTTTTTCGGAAACTTGGACAAGTTGTTCATCCGTATGTTTTTGGTTAACTAACTCTCTAGGAGTACTTCCTCTTTCTTCCTTTAGCATAGTTCGAACACTCAGGACTGCCGATTTATACGCTTGCGCCAATGCGGAAGAATTTTGCATTCTTTCCAGTATCCTCCAAAATTTAGGCCTGTCCCTATACGTATGAAATAGACGTTTAGATATAAACGCAGACAATTCCTCTCTAGAATACCTAGTCCAATGTTTAAAGAAGAATTCGGGAGAAAGTCCATAGATCAAAACCTCATCCAAAGCATGGACCGGGGTTTTATTATAAATTTCTAATGATTGATCCAAAAGTACAAAATCAGGTCTTGTACCGTCCGATTTAAACCTCTCTATCCAGTATAAGAAATAATCGGGAGAACCGCCCGGAACCGAAAAGTTATAAAGAATCCAGTCCGGATGTTTTTTTTCCAATTCTCTGGTAGGAAGTAAAAGTGCTCTGGAATTTCCGAAGAATACTAATATTTTTTTTCTGGAAGAAGGGTCCTTTTTCAAATATTCTTTCAGATCCGAATATAGGTCCTCTTTGGTGATAAAATTCACATGGGATAACGTATTTGAATAATAATACTGAAAGAACTCTAAGGTGAACAAACGGTCCAATCCTAAAGAGATCAAAAGAACAAGTAGAGGAAGAAGTAAGAATGTATTCTTTTTCATAATTATTTACGGCCTAGAACTGGCAATAGATACAGGCTCCGGAATCCTCCGATAATAATGCGATCGCAAATACGGTGACCACTCCGCAGATCACAAGAAGCCAGTCTTTTCCTCTTCCCCACTGCAATAATAGATCCTTTCTGGATTGGATCCAATGGAAAACTATAAATCCCAAATAAGAATATCCGATTTTCTCAATATTCTTCATGGATTCCAAAAGGAAAGGAGAAGGTCCGGTCACCAAGGAAATTGAATTTTCTATCCAGCCAAAACCCAAGGATTGTAAAGATGTAGAAAGATAATTTTGTGTATTGGTTACTATTCCCACAACATGCTGGACCATTTTAGCCGCCGAGTTTGCTCTGAATAAGATCGCACTGAAAGAGAATAAACAAAATACGAATTGTATCCTTAAAAAATTAAGAATTTTACTTTTGGAATCCTCGTCGTTCCAGCCGAACTTACCTACTAAAAATCTTTCGAATGCAAGTATAACTCCCCAATAAAATCCCCAGGCGATAAATGTATAATCGGCTCCATGCCAAACACCACCCACCGTCATTGTGATAATTAGGTTAAGATAAGTGCGCCATTCCCCTTTTTTACTTCCACCCAAAGGAAAATAGATATAATCCCTCAGCCAGAAAGAAAGACTCATATGCCATCTCTGCCATAATTCTCTTCCGGAAGGAGAAAATAAAGGTGCGTTGAAGTTTTCGGGAAGTTCAAAACCGAAGTATAGACCGACCGCTCTTGCCATATCGGTGAGTCCTGAAAAATCGCAATATACTTGGATCGCATATCCGAATGCAGCTAAGACAAGTGAAAGATTATCATACTGTCCTGGATTTCCAAATACAGGAGCGATCACTCCTGCGACCGGATCCGCGATCAGTATTTTTTTGATCAGACCAGAGATCATTAGATAAGAAGCACGAACGATCTTATCCTTATCCGGACTCAAATGTCCTATATTTACGAAATAATCCTTAGTCCTTAGGATCGGCCCTACGATCAATACGGGAAAGAATATTACAAAACCAAGATATTGTTTAAGGCCGATCAATTCTCCTTCCGGTTTCCGATACGCATCCACGGCCGCAGCGATCATCTGGAAGCTGTAAAAACTCACCGCCAAAGGAAGAGAGATCTGTAATATTCTCGGAACTTCGTCAAAGAATGGATACTTTGTAAGATCGAAAAGTATCCTGTTCATAAAATAGAAATACTTAAAGAAACCTAAATTGACCGCGTTCAATAGAACAGCGAATATCATCCAACCTTTAGGCTTCGCAGAAGTTCGGATCTTAAAGTAAGCGAAATAATTGAATAGAACGATAATTAAGAAATGAAGAAAGAAATAGATCCCGCTTAAGATTGTAGAAGAAGCTACAATGTAAAAGACACCGCTGGAAATGAGTAAAAAATCGGATCTTCTCTTTTCCGGAAGAAACCAATAAATAGAATAAACGATTGAGAAAAAAACGAAAAATAAGATCGAATTGTAGAGCACTCTTTTACTTTCCCTTCTTGAATAGTTCCTTCCAGTAGAGAATCTCTCCCGGAGAAAGTTTTGCGCCCGAGTCCTTTTCTTCCCGAGTCGGTTTTTCCGCTAAGGCGCTTTCTATTTTTTTTACGAACTCTTCGGATAGTATAGGTTTTGTTCCTAGTCTTTTTGCAAAAGCCAAAATTTCCTGATCGGAAGTCACAACGAATAGGTCCGCAGGTCTCGGAGCAAATTTGATATATTCCTTGATCAAATCGTCCGCTTTTCTGTCCTGACTGAAATAAACGCGTATTTTACCGTATGAATCTTCTTTGGTTTCGTTCCCTTTTTCTTTTTTACCATCGAAGAAAACATGGACCTTAGAACTTTTCAGTTTAGCAGAATAGGATTCCAAAATTCTCAAGAGGCCTACTCTGGCATCCCTCAAACGATTGGAATACATATACTCTTCCAATTCAGGAATTTTGTAAATCAGGTTGAAACCGTCTACGACTAAATGCATCCCTTTAAAACTAGTGACCAGAATGTATGTTTTGGAAAAACTTGTAAACACCGAACCGAATCGGACAATGGCACATGGTGGAAGCAAATTCCCAACCGGCAAAATCCTCTAAAATCCGGAACTTCATACGAACTGTAAAATATTGGAGAAGTGTTTTACCGGGTAGTGCAAGAGATTATTTTCTTTTAAGCTTAGCTGCAATCGACGTATTCTTCCTGCTATTCGTAAACTCCTATAAAGAATTCATCCACAAAGATATTCCAGCCTACGTTCTTGCGTTCGATCTATTCGTTATATTTTTATGGGGAATAGAAGTTTGGATCAAAGTCCGGCAAAAAAAAGACATTAAAAAATACCTGAGGACCAACTGGTACGAACTAATCGGTATCGTTCCTCTTTATTTTCTACGACCATTCTTACTTTTAAGAGGGGTCAAACTTGCAATTGCATTTTATAGGTTCGGTACTTCCGGACAGAATGTAAGCGAGGTTCTCACTCGAGAGATCACTTTCAGATTCAGGGATGTGATCGTAGACACGATCGCGGATGCGGTATTTTTACATTCTTTGGAAAGAGTTGAAGAAGTGATGCTTCGATTAGATTATAGCCAGCTTGCAAAAGAGGCAATTTCCAAACATAATGATCAGCTCAATTCCAAGGTAAACGAATCTCTCCAATCCAAGTTTTTATTAGAAGAATTATCCAAAATACCTTTCATGTCGCAGATCTCCCATAAATTAGGAGAAGATATAGGAAGAATGATCGCAGAAGTTTTGGAAACGGAAGTGATCGGCGATATCATGAAAGATATCACCGCAAACATCCTGAAAGAGATGGCGGAACACGTGAAAAAACTTCCTTTAGAAAGGATCACTGAACCGAAAGAGGAAATATCTTCTCCCCCTTCGATCCCAGAAACTTAATATTTTAAGCGGCTCCGCCAGGAAGTCTTAGGATCAACACTTGGGTTGTTGATTTAGCTAGAAGTTTACCTTCTTCATCGAAAGCTTCTCCTTCTAGATAAATATGTTGGTTACCTCTTGCTACTACCTTTGCTTGTACGGTGATCCTTTGGTTCTCCTTTACCATTCGAATATAACTAACGCTTAATTCTAAAGTAGTGGTAGGTTTACCTGCAGCCAAATAACATAATGGACCGAAAGTATTATCGAAAGCAGCCGCCAAAAATCCACCTTGGAAAACTCCCATCGGATTGGAGAATCTAGGCTCCACATAAAAACTGCAGACCATCTCCTTCTTCCTTACATAAGAAACAAACTCTCCGGACAGTTCCTTGAAAGCAGGAGGAGGAACCTTCAAGCCTGGTGCGGCCTTAGAAAACTTCTCCCATTCTTTCTGCATATCTTCTAAATCTTTTTGATTCGCCAAGGTGGATCTCCTAGTCTATATTCCGATCTTGTAAAGAAATTGGATTCGGGCAAATTAAAATTGCCATGATTTGGTGACACAACCATTATGTAGGAAAATGAACCCGCTCTTTTCTCTAGAAAGTAAATTAAAAAACGGTCTCCGGACCGCATGGCAAGAACTAGGGATCAAAAAGGAGATCGCTCTTGCAATCGCCGGCGGCGGGATCAAAGCATTTTACGGACTGGGTTTTGCATATACACTAAGGACTTGGGGCCTGAAAATTAAAGAAGTTTCCGGAGTAAGTGCGGGAGCCGCTATGGCAATCAGCACCTTATCGGAAACGGAAGAAGAAAGTTCTAATTATTTCCAAGAACTGACCAAACGAAATCCTAAAAACTTTTATTGGAATAGACTTCTTAGGATCAGCGCTCCTTTTCCCCATCATGGGATCGCGAGAAGGACCGTAGAATACTGTCTCCGATTTTCTAAACTTATCTCTAAGTCCGCAAAGATCAGGATCCATACGGTAGAGATCCCGAATGAAAGTTTGGACAAAAACAAAAAGGGCCAGCCGATCCAAAGGATACTTTTTGCTAAGGCAGCTTCTATCATACGCGCTTATTTTAAGGATGAAACTTTAAGAAGAAAGGGAGAACAACCTTTTGCAGTATTACAAAAAATGAAAGATTGGGGATGGAGAGAAAAAGTTTTTACGGAGAAGGACCTAACGGATCCTGAAACGATCACCCAGATCGTAATGAACTCTTGCTCTGCATTCCCGGTTTTGCCTCTCCAAAGTTTTAACGGAAATTATTACTTGGACGGGGGCTTAACGAATAATCTTCTTCTTGAGAACTTCTCCTCCGACCTGCCTAAGATTGGAGTATTCTACGAACCCACTACCTTAGTGGGAAAATCTACCTCGGTCCTATCGGATACTCTGCTTGTTTCTCCGGAAGGACCATTTATTGAGCAGGGGTTTGACTATACCAATCCGAACCTTGTCAGGCATGCATTCGAGACGGGACGTAAGGATGCGGAAGAACAAAAGGAAAGGATCTTAAGTCATCTGGATCCAAACTGGAAAAAACACTTGCATTCTTTTTTCGAACAAATAAAATAATTAACTTGCTCCTCAAATATGAGGGGGATGATCCCCTTCTCCCTCAAAGGAGCCTTAGAACGAGCGAAAACGGTAAATAGAAAAAACTTTCAGGACCCAAGAAATGCCCAAAATCGTAAACCACGAAAAATATAAAGCCGAGATCCTCTCCAAGTGTGTGGATATTTTGGCGAGGCGAGGGTATTCGGCTGTTTCCATGAGAGAAATCGCCACCGAATTGGATGTATCCACCGGAACTCTTTACCACTACTTCTCCACTAAAGAAGATATATTTAAAGAACTCGTAAAGTTCGTACTCAATAAAGACATCGAAGAGTTACAGGTCTACTCAAAGGGAGAAGACAACCAAACCATCGAAAAAAGAGTAGAAGCACTCTTCACAATGGTAAAGGACAGAGAGACCTATTTCCAAAATTTACTCTATATCATCTGCGACGTTTCTAGATTAAAAAATCATGAAGAAGAGAAACAACTGATCGCAGAAGCGATGAAAGAATACGTAACGATCATCACAAAACATTTAGGGATCACTAACCCGAATCTGAACAGACTTTTGATCAGTATTATTTTAGGAACAGTCGGCCAAAGGATCGTAGACCAAGAATCCATCAAACTGGATGAGGTTGCAGAAGTTGTGAAAGATTTTATGGGAGTGGTTTTAGCAAATACCTTCACTTTCTGAAGTTTTCGGAGCGCAGGGTAATTCTAAAAGTTTCTCTCTTATAGATAACTCTCCGGTTTGTTGGAATTCCAACAAGAAGCTGTGTGCGAAAAATTCATTGTGTAGATTGGAATTGTGTGATATAGGGACGGGGCGCTCCCACGAGCCACTCCCCTCCACCCAAAGCTAGGGTGGGGGCGGCACTTGCACACGTTGGAGTTCCAACAGTCGGAATATTCTTATCTCAAAACTTCTTCTTTTTTGCCTGAATAAATATCTTTGATCAGTCCTGAATATTTATCAGTTACTACATGTCGTTTTACGGAAAGTTTTGCCGTAAGTTCATCTCCGGTCTCGAAAGGTTTTGGCAATAATCTAAAGTCCACTACCCTTTCGAATGATTTGAATCCGTTCGTTGCGGAGATTGCATTTTTGATCACCGCTTGGATCTTCACCGCACATTTCGCTTCTTCTTCCGCGGAAATGAAACCGACTCCCGCTTTGTAGTCCGGGAAAAATTCAGGATTTGGAACGATCAGAGCAGAAAGGTATTTTTGGTCCTGGCCGATCACCATACATTGTAGTATGAATTCCGATTGGCTTAAAATATTTTCTATCGGGACAGGCTCCACATTCTCCCCGCCTAATAGAACGATTGTTTCTTTTGTTCTACCTACAATTTTCAGACAATTATTGTAAGTCATCATTCCTAGGTCTCCGGTATTGAACCATCCACCGTTCATCACTTTACGAGTATTCTCCTCGTCATGATAATATCCGGACATGACCTGATCCCCTTTTACATGGATCTCACCTTTGATTGCGTAACCTTTCGGCCCGCCTTCTTCAGTAGTCCAAAGAATTTTAGAAGTATTCGGATCCACAACTCTAAGAGAAGTTCCCTTATACAAAGGACCTACAGTTCCCATCACTGCTTCATCTAAAATACGAACGGAGATCACTGGAGAAGTTTCCGTCAGACCGTATCCTTCCAAAACTTGGATGCCTATCGCATTAAAAAATTTATCCACATGAATAGGAAGAGCCCCTCCTCCGGAAACGGTTCCCTTCAATTTCCCGCCGGTAGCCTGACGGATCTTTTTCAGAACGATCAGATCCAAAAGACTGGCTGGAAGAATATTCAAAATATATTGAATTACTTTGAAAATTCCTACGAATAAGGAAACGATAGAACTTCTTCCATTCAGATCCAATTCCCTAAAACCCAACCAACGTTTTGCAGACTGAATATTCGAAGAGAAGAAAAGCGCCGCATGAAATAAACTTTGTTTTACACCGGAAGACTTGGCAACAGTCGCATAAATCCCTTGGTATACGCTTTCCCAAAGCCTAGGTGCAGAAGCCATGAATGTAGGTTTCACTTTTTTTAGATCTTCTTTCAAAGTTCTAACGGAAGAATAATACGTACCCGCTCCGAAATGGATACATACCATCTCGAACATTCTCTCGAAACTATGCCATACTGGAAGAATGGAAAGTATCCTTTCTCCCGCCTCAAGTTTGATCGGGATACGGTTGATCTGTGACATTATATTCTTATGAGTTAAAGGAACACCTTTAGGACGACCGGTTGTTCCAGCGGTATAGATCAGAGTGAAAAGATCCTCCTCTTGGATTTGGGAAATTCTTTTCTCTATCTCACGGTTGCCCTTTTCTCTCAGTTCTTTTCCTCTTTGGACCAGGTCCCAGAATCGTAACTCTTTTCCGGTTCCTTTGGCATTCTTATCTATTAGAATAATTGTATGTATATTCTGGAGAGAGCTTTGGTTTTGGTAGAGTTTCTTTAATACTGAATCATTCTCCGCAAATACGATCGTAGCTCCGCTATGAGGAAGAATATGGTTTAGATCAGAATCGGTCACATCCGTTCCTCTTGGAACATCGGCCCCGCCCGCCATTATGATCGCGTAGTCGGTGACGATCCATTCTAAACGGTTATCTGCAAGAACTGCTGCATGTCCCTTATAAGGAAATTCCAATTCTATAAGTGCGGTCCCTAGCTGTGATCCTAACTCGTACAATTCGGAATAGCTCACCGAATCGAATTCTCCCGAAGAATTTTTAGTTAAAAACGCAGGTCTTTCCCCATATTTATTTTTGGACGATTGATATAAATCGGCAAGAGTTTTCATGCCACCTCCTAGGATGGAGGAAAGTATAGGGCCCTTAGGAATGTTTGTCGTCCTGGCGTATAACTCAGGACGTGCGGATTTTAAAATTTTAACGAAGCCTTATATAAAACCGCGGTTTTTCTGAATTCACTGGGTGTAGAATCCGCAAATTTTTTAAATGCTTCATTGAATGCGGATTTAGAATTGAATCCGACCGATTCCGAGATCGCTAAAATGGAACGATCCGGATCTTCCAATAGAAGAACCTTAGCTTCTTCTATCCGCCATGAATTGATATAATCCGAAAACTTCA
Organism: Leptospira dzoumogneensis; assembly: GCF_004770895.1. NCBI lineage: Bacteria > Pseudomonadati > Spirochaetota > Leptospiria > Leptospirales > Leptospiraceae > Leptospira > Leptospira dzoumogneensis. Next base: position 15,562 of record NZ_RQHS01000010.1, read on the forward strand.
TGGACAGACGTTGGTTTAAAAATTCGGAAAGTTGGTGGTTGGTCAGCTCCAACTCTTCTGCAAGCTGAGAAAGTGTGAGATCTTCGTCTGCGTAAGCCTTCTCCCTTTTCATTAGTGCTTCTAAACGATCTTTGATCTTGGATTCATCCATTCCTTTCAGTCTGGATTTTTTATAACGGACTTCTCTTAAACTTTTTCCTACGAAACCAAGCCAATTCGGTTCTCTTTGAGAAAGTAAAAATCCGATCACTAACAAAACCGGAAGACTGAATATACTTTCTTTTACGAATTCTATTCTTCTTAAAATGGAACCTGTGAGTCCCCAGAAGATCACAAAACAAACTAAGCATATGAAGATCAGGAACATTTTTCTGGCTCTTTCTTCATTCTCATCTTGTTCTGAACGAAATAAGTAACTTTTGTACATCCAAAGCAAAGGTAGAAAATAAGAAAGGATCGAAATTTTGGGAGTGATCTGTAAGAAAGCGAGTATACTGGAATACGATCTTGCCTGGGCGATCTCTTGTAATGTGCGAAGTCTAAATTCTTCTCCGCCCAACCAAAAAGGTAAGAGTAAAATTACGGAGAATAGAATTGGCAGAAAATGAAGAAGTATCTCTTTTTTAGAAAGTTCTAGACCGAGTAAGGTGATCTGAAAGTGGATATAAAGAAGAGGAGCAATTCCGAGTGCAAAAGGAATATGGATCGCATATAAGATAGGATATGTTTTGACTAGTCCGGAAAGGAATGTTGCAGCTCCCACAAGCCAGAAAGAGGAACAAAACATGATTAGGGAGGCTCTGGTCCTTTCTCCCAAAGAAGCGGGAGAAAGTAAGATCCCCAATGACCAGATCCAGCCGAACGCGATCCCAAAAACCAAATAAGCAGTTTCTAAATCCATGTAACCTACTAAAGAGATACCAGATAGAAACTAGATTAAAAGTCAAAAATGATAACGAGATAGTATCTCCGAGGTTTCCGTTTTTTTGCGAGCAGGGTTCCAGCCTAGGGTTTTTCCCAACTCCTCTACAATTCTATGTAGAGATTCTGAAGAAGGTGCGCCAGGCACTCCTACTCCGGATCTACGGAAGAAGAAGTCCGTTCCCTTTTCAATTTTCTCTTCGGAAGCAATATAACGGATCTCTGCGGTATTGAATTCTTCCCCATTATTCAAAGTCACCGATTCGTCGTTTGATTTTTGGTATTTGAGCACTTCATAGGCTAAACTTCCGTATCGAGCACCCAAACTTTCTAGATATTCTCCGGAAAGTTTTGGATATTTTTTGGTAAGCCCTTTGACTAAAGAAGAATGATCCGAAAATTCTCCGGAAGAAAGCGGGATCTGATCCGTTTCGCAGGGCAAAAATTTTCCAGGAAGATATTCGCAGAGTTTGTCCGTGATCTTCTCCGCTAAATGTCTACTGGTCGTATATTTTCCACCTAGAGCAGTATAAAATCCTGGAAGCCCTTTTTCCTTATGATCTAAAATTTCAGTTTTACGGGAAGCATTGTAAGTGTCCGATTTTTCACCCGGATCTTCTACAAGAGGTCTCATTCCGCCATAATAAAAATCCACATCCGATTCTGTTAGATCGGAATATCCGAATGTATAATTAATTTCTTCTAATAGACCTTGGATATCGGATTTGGTAACCTTAAATTTATCCGGAGAATCGGAGAATACGGTATCCGTAGTTCCTATGATCGTTTTGCCTCTCCAAGGTAGAACGAACATATGGGTCTTGTCCCTTTTTTTTAAGACGATTGCCTTGGAAACAGTCAATGCCCTGGTTACGATATGGATTCCTTTGGAACGGACTAGCACTTTGTCCATTCCGACTCCCGCCAAAGATTCCACAAAATCAGCCCAAGGACCCGCGGCGTTCACTACAGTTTTCGCAAATATTGGATACGTTTTGCCGCTTCTTTTATCTTTTAAGATAGCCTGATACACTTTTCCCTGCTGAGAGATCGCAACAAGCTCGGTATAATTGAGAGCCGTCCCTCCTTTCTTTTCAGCGGAGAAGATGAACTCACATGTATGTCTTTCCGGATTCGTGTTCTGGTAATCGTAATATAAAAATCCACCTTTGAGTCCGTTACGTGGAAGACTAGGCGCTTCCATCACTACTTCTTCCGGAGATAAAAATCTGTATTTAGGGATCCAGGAATCAGAACTGATATTTCTATTTCTATCGTACGAAAAATAATCGTACATTCTAAGACCGATATTCGTGATCCACTTTTCAGGATTAGAATATACCGGAATAATAAAGCCTAATGTTTTGAGTGCGTGAGGGCTGATCTTTGCGAGGATCCTCCTTTCTCTTAATGATTCTCTCACGAGTCCAAACTCTGCATTTTTTAAATATCTTAAACCTCCGTGAATTAACTTGGAGGTAGCTTGAGTTGTACCGGAAGCAAAATCATTTTTCTCAACCAAAACTGCCTTTAACCCGCGTAAGGTGGCATCCCACAAAGTAGTAGCACCTGTGATCCCTCCCCCTATCACTAAGGTATCGAAAACTTGAGAAGAAATCTGAAAAGATTGCGTTTTAGGATCTTTCGGTTTAGCCATAGATTCACAGTTTGGATTCAAGAACTCGGTCGGTCAAGACATTAGAAATTACACAAGTTCTTTACTCCAAATCAGTAGATGATAATTTTTGCTTAGACCCGGTTCTTATTTCCCACTTATTTTAGGGACCTGAACCGAACGGAGTTCGATTCAATAGATGTCATACACTTCCTCCCGGGCAGGTAGTTTTCAAAACAAATGGAATTCTATTTTAGGTTTTTTTAAGAAGGACCAGGATAGAGAAGTATATGAAAAAGAATACGTCGATGATCTAAAAAGACAGAACCGAGCCATCCAGTATCCGGGTGCAGTACTTGCGATGTTTGTTTGGTTGGGTTTCGCTTTTGGAACGGACCAAAAATTACATCCTGAATTTCCTGAACTTTTCTATTTCCGGATCGGATTCTCTATAGTCGGAGTTCTTAGTTTAATTTTCCTTCTATTGGATACTTTGTTCAAGATCCCTACTCGCAAATATAGTTTGGAAATGGCGTATGTATTCATCGCATATCTTCTACTTTGCACTTCCTTTTTTACGGGTAGAATTGCGGACGATCCGAATTACGTATCAGGACTGCAGATCGCTCTTATCACAATCGTATTTGTTCCCCTTCCTAAAAATTCATATTTTGTATTCTTATTATTATCACTGATCTCTTTTGTAGGTTCCGTTCTTATTTATTCTCCGAACTTGAGCACTCCTCAGGCGGCGTATTCTATGCAGAACCTGGGGATCGCATTCCTTCTCACCTTAGTCTTCTCTATCATTTTGGAAAGATATCGTTTCGTAAGTTTTGTAAGCAGATTTAAGATCCAGGAAAGTAATAGAGAAATTTCGGAGAAAATGCAGCAGATCCAAGCCTTAAAAGAAAAGCAGGACGGAGATTATTTCCTTACCGCGCTTCTTCTTTCCCCTTTGATCAAATTGGACAATTCCGAAAATTCAGCAGTCAAAGTGGAATTCCTACTGGATCAGTACAAAAAATTCTCCTTCAAAGATAAAGATTACGAATTGGGTGGAGACTTCTTAAGTGCCTATATAGTAAAGATCCAAGACAGGGAATACACTGCATTCATCAACGGGGACGCGATGGGAAAATCCATCCAGGGTGCGGGCGGCGCCCTGGTTTTAGGTTCCGTATTCAATTCTATTATCAGCCGGACTAGACTTTCTCCGGAGATACAATCTAAGTCTCCTGAACGCTGGTTAAAAGAAGCATTTATAGACCTGCAAAACGTATTCGAAACATTCGACGGATTTATGTTGATCTCCGCTGTTTTAGGAATAGTGGAACATTCTACCGGAGCGATGTATTATATAAATGCGGAACATCCTTGGCCCGTTCTATACAGGGACGGAAAGGCGATGTTTTTGGGGGCAGAATCCAATATTCGTAAATTAGGGATTTCTGAAATGTTCGGTTCCAAGATCCAGGTCCAAACTTTCCGTATGCTTCCAGGTGATACGATCTTCTGCGGATCTGACGGCAGGGATGATCTAGTATTAGAAGAGGATTTTTCAGGCAAACGGGTCATGAACGAGGATGAGACAATCTTCCTTGCCTCTGTGGAGGAAAGCGGCGGAGAATTAAAAACGATCCGCAGATCCCTGATCAGCAGAGGAAAACTTTCGGACGATCTAAGTATATTATCTATTTCTTATAATCCTTCCAGAAATCCCTATATGGAGGATAAAAAATCAATTTCAGAAGCCGAGTCCGTATTCCAAAAAGGGAACACAAAAGACGCAATACGGATCCTGGAAGAAGGTTTAAATAGATCCGGAACCGTCGGAGAACGTTATTTTCCCCAAGTTGCCAAACTTCTTTCCAGATGGTATGATAAGATATCCGAATTCAAAAAAGCGGCAGAATGGGCGGAGAAGTCCATAACCTGGGATCCTTCCGAAACCGAACTTTTATTTTATTCTTCTATACTTTGGAAGAAGGCTTATACCCAGAAAAAAGATACCGAATATTTAAGATCAGCGGCAGAGCTCGGAGAGAAGTTAAGAGTACGTTCTCCAAATCATTTAAAAAACCTGATCAATTTGTCGGATATTTATAGGCTACTTGGCAATTCTTTCCGGGCCAAAAAGTTACTCGAGGAAGCATCTATTCTTTCACCGGATGATCCTAAGATCGCAGAGCTAAAAAAACGCCTATAAGTCTTTCCATTAATCCGGATGTAGGAACCCCTGCGCTGATAATTGACAGACACCGAAAATCCTTTTTACCTTGCTCTCTGGAAAGATTCGTATTTATTGGAAACGTTTTACATTAATCGGAGATAAGACCAAATGTTCTACCACGAACTCAATTCCAAAATCGACTATTCTAGATCCAATCTTAGATGGAATGCCTGGGGTGCAAACGATCAGGACTTCGGTAGAAAGTCTCAGATGCCTGAGATACTCAAACTTCTCCAAAGAGAATTCAAATTGGATTCTATCCGAGAAACTCCTCCCGTTTCCTTGGAAGATATAAAACTTCCTAACAGCAAACTAGGTACTAATGATATCAAAAACCTAAGCGCAATCGTAGGTAAAAACAATTTCAAAAACGATAGATACGAGAGGATCTTTCATTCTGCAGGCAGAAGTTATTACGACGTTCTCCGACTCCACTTCAATACTCTCAAATCATTCGTAGACGGAGTGGTTTATCCTAAAAAAGATTCCGAGATCATTAAAATTTTAGAATATTGTTCTAAAAACAAGATCACGATCATTCCGTTCGGAGGAGGATCTTCCGTTGTAGGCGGTGTGGAAGTGATTAAAGGTAAAGGACAAAAAGCTGTTCTTTCCTTGGATATGACCGGGATGACTGAACTCGTATCTTTCGATCCGATCAGCATGACCGCAACTTTCCAAGCAGGGATCTATGGGCCTAAACTGGAATACGGACTCAACTTAAAAGGGTACACTCTTGGGCATTTTCCTCAATCTTTCGAATATTCTACTTTGGGCGGATGGGTCGCTGCAAGAAGTGCGGGACAACAATCCAATCGATACGGAAAGATAGAAGAGATACTAAGTTCCGTAAAACTGATCAGCCCTAACGGAACAGTGGAAACTCTCAGAGCGCCTGCTGCTTCTATCGGACCGGATTGGAACCAGATCATTGCGGGCAGCGAAGGTCTTTTAGGGATTATTTCAGAAGTTACGATCAAGATCCACAAGATCCCTGAGACTAGAAAATATTTCGGCCTGGTATTTCCGGATCTACTTTCTTCTATCAATTTTATCCGCAAAGCGAATCAAGAAGAGATCAAAACTTCTATGATGAGACTTTCAGATGCAAACGAGACAAGGCTTTATGAGTATCTCGGAGAATTAGGAAAGAAGAATACACCGATCCGCAAATTCAAAAAATTCCTGCAAAATTCTTATCTGAAATCAGTGGGGATCGGAGAGAATAAATGTGTGGTTTTAGTGGGACTGGACGGATCTAGACAAGAAGTAGATCATTCTTTCAATGACCTCAAGAAACTCTGGAAAAAGTCGGGAGCGATCTTTGCCGGAGAAAAGTTAGGACAAAATTGGATCCATAGCAGATACAATATGCCATTCCTAAGAAATCATGTAATGCAGTACGGAATGGGAGTGGATACGATGGAAACTTCCAGCACTTATGATAAGCTGGAAGATCTTCATAAAGCCGGAATTGAGTCCTTACAAAATTCTATCCCAGGTTCCATCGCTATGTGCCATTTATCTCATAGTTATCATGAGGGAGCTTGTTTGTATTATACGATCTTATTCCCCATGGATGCTAAAAAGCCGGAAGAACAATGGTTTAAGATGAAAAGATCCGTTTCGGATACATTCACTTCTTTTAAAGCTCCAATCAGCCACCACCACGGTGTAGGTTTCGATCATAAAAAATGGTATGAATCCAGCTTAGGTAAACCTGGAATAGAAGCTTTAAACGGACTGAAAAAAGTGCTGGATCAAAAAGAAATTTTGAATCCTGGAAAATTATTCCATTCTTAAAAATTCACCAAGGCCGCGGCAGAGACAGCCTGGGATTTTTTCCCAGGCATTAATTTCAGGTAAAGACCGGGCGTCTTCTTTCTTGGATGGACTTCATTCCTTCCTGCCCATTTGAACTAGCGATCGCTTGTGCAAGAAGATCCACATCTCTCTTTTCCAGAGTATCCGCAAGTAAACGTTGAGAATCTCTAAGGGCAATTTTTACTCCTACTACGGACTCCATTGCCATGTCTTGGAATTGAGAGCACCATTTTCTGGCTTTAGGGATCACTTCTTCCGGAGTTGCAGATTCCTCTACTAGCCCTACTTGGACAGCTTCGTCTGCCTTTAAACCTCTTCCGCTGTACAATAGGTCTCTTGCTGTTTTCATTCCGACTAGATCTTTCAAAACTGTTCCCGCAGTGGATGGGAAATTGATACCGATTAGCGACTCTGGAAAACCTAATCTTCCTTTTTTCTCCACTAAGATCCTATAATCAGAGAATATAGCAATAACTGCACCTACTCCCATGGAGTGGCCGTTCATCGCACAAACAACAGGTTTTGGAGAAAATAGAACTCTTCCGCATGCACCGAGCGCCTCTCTAAGAACTTCTTTGATCTCTTCCAGGTTTTTACCTACGAAGATCTCAGGATCGAATCCGTTGGAAAAAAACTTATCATTCCTTCCGGACAGAAGAATTGATTTTACGGATCTGTCGTTTTCTGCCTGTTCGAGCACTTCTCTAAATTTGCGGAAAAACTCTCTTCCTAAGGAATTGGTCTCGTTTGTTTTGATATAAAGTTCTAAAATATGGCCGTTTTTTTCTACGTCTAACATATTCACTTTCCTTAATATTAGAATCCGAACACTACTTGATTCAATTTATCAGTGCGGGATACTTTTTTCATTTTAATTTCGATACGATTCTGGTCAGCCCCATCCGTTCTGGAAACGATACGAGTGATCGTTATTTTAGGAGGAAATTCAACTTCTCCCTGAACGTTTGTGACTGCCTTTACGTTTTTACCGCTGGAATCCCATTCCACGGAACGGATCCCGTTTTCTGCGGTGTAGTAAGTCCATTCTTCTCCCGGTTTTCTGACGAGTACAATTCCATCGTTCGGCTGAACGAGCGTCCATTGTGGTTTGAATAATTCAGCGTTTCGATTGGAAAGAAGATAATAAATTACAGGAAAAGGAACTACTGTCTGTTTTCCCGTGCTTGGATCGGATAACACTATATCATCCATGGTTTGTTCATGGATCTTGTCCACGGAAACAGTTTTGATCCGGATAGTCTGCCCATCGCTAAACACTTTAGAAACACTGATCCCAAAGAGTTTATCCATGAGCTCGATCTGCATTTTACCGGTCGGCTTATCGTAGAAAATTTTTCCAGATAAAGAGAATACGTCTTTTTTAGGGAAAAAATTTTGGATACGTATATCGAATTCTCCCGAATAAGAAGTATTCGATTCTTCTAATTTACGAAGGCCATCCAAGTATTTGGAACCTTCCTTGGATTTAGCGCTCCAAAATTTGATCTTTCCTTTTTGACGGAAATTAATCTCTTCAATATCCGTGGTCACGCAGGATTGAAAGAATAGAATAAAACAAAATAGGGACCCGAATATGGAAATTCGAGTGAAATGGTTTGTTCTCAAAACAAGTCCTCCCGGTCTAGGATTTATTTGAGACCGGATTCATTCTTAACCTCTCCAATTTTTCCCGAATTCGAACTTTGTCTTCCTTCTTTTGAAAAAGAGTTTCCGATTTTTCCCAGAATCTTCTGGCATCCGCAAATTCTCTTCTTTCATGATGAACATCTCCTAAATGTTCGCAGATAGTAGGATCGTATTCGTTTTTATCCTGTAAAATTTGGAATGCAAGATTTAGATGTAATAAAGCCTCATCCACTCTTCCCTTCTTATAATAGATCCAACCCAAACTATCTTGGTATGCTTCATTATCAGGAGCAAGTTCCACCGCTTTTCGGATAAGATCGAGCGCCTCATCCAAACGAATTCCTTTTTCAGAATAATGATAACCTAAGTAATTATATGCGATCGGATTTTCCGGATCCAATTCCATAGACTTGCGAAGATCCTCTTCCATCTCAGGAATCCTTCCTAGTTTTTCTAAAGTAGAAGCCCTGTAAAAATGATATACGGAAGATTTCGGTTCCAATCGTATTGCCTGTTCGAATGCTCCCCTGCTTTGTTCCAGCTTTTCGGATTGGAATAGAACAATTCCTAAAAGATAATACGCGTAATGATTATTCGGATCATTTTTTAGGATATTTTGGATGATCTCTTCCGATTCTTGTACCTTTCCCGGAGGATTTCCTCTGAGCAAGAACGCTAAATGTAATTCATACTTTTTAGAATCTTCTGTAGAAGAAGTGTATTGGATCGCTTTACGAACTGAAATAATGGATCTAAATACGGAACCGGATTGTTCGTACACTCCGGCTAAAAAGTCGTATTGTTCCGCAAGAATTCTTGGATCTAACTTTTCTTCTTCCGTGATCTTAATGGATTCGAGTAATAATGTTTCTGCAAGCGTGGTCAATTGGGATTGGAGCGCAATGGATGCTACTTCTACCAATTCTCTTATATATTCTTTTTTATTAATATTTGCGTCTCTTTTTTGGATCTCTAAAACTCCAAGTCGAATAGAAAGTCTTTTAGGAAATCTTTCTTTCAGCGGGAAAAGAATACGTCTTGCATCTGAATATTTTGAATTTAGTACGGAATACAATCCAAACAGAACCCCGTCCTTATTTAACTTACCCTTCTTCCTTAGGTCCTCGAAATAACCTGCTGCCATGGATCTACTTTCTATAAAGTACATCTCTCCCAGCATCAACTCCACGGAAGAATTTCCCTGGATCTCTTGTAGAATTCTTTGCAGTTGCTTTTTGGCCTGGGAAAATTTGCCTAATTGATCTAAAATTTTTGCGAGAAGGAATCGGATCTCCCAGTTTTCAGGCCTCATCTCCAAATAACCCGAGATATAGAAGAGAGCCTTCGTATTTTGGCCTAATGCAAAATATGTTTTTCCTAAAGATAAATATACGAATTCAGGATATTTAGGATTGGAGTCTTTTTGTTTGATCAGATCTCTAAGAGAGCTTAAATACAAAACTGATTTTGCATCATTCTTTAAAGCAAGCTCTGCGGAGCTTAATAAATAGTAAAAATCAGGATCTTCCGAAAACTTACTCAGATGAGATTCCAAATAAGTCGCAGCCTTTTCATATTCTCCGCTGTTTAAAAGAATGGTTCCTTTTAAAATATAGGATTCTCTAAAATTTGGATCCGATTTTTCGGCCAAGTCCAGTTCGGAAACCGCATCCTTCCATTGGCCCAAGTAATAATGTGCGAGTGCCTTGTTCCAACGAAATACTGCGGAAACAGGAACTCCTACAGATTCGGAACATCGAATATAATCTTGGAAATTTCGGACCGCTTCAATGATCTCTTCCGTTCTTTCTCTTCCTTCGGAATTTCTGGCCTTATTCAAACTCTCTAAACCTAGAGAATAATAATAAGCAGGCCAAACGGATTTGGCCCTTCCGGAAGAATCAATGTCCCTACATACAAAAACGGAGTCAGTATTTTGGGGAGAAGCAAATAAGGTACCTACATCCAAAACGGATACCAGAAGGATCGGAATAATGCTTGCGTGTTTCATAATCCCCGGACTTGTATAGGGTTTGGAATCGAAAAAAGCGAAATCTTCACTCTCTCTACTCTCAAGCGAGGGACTCTATTCGTCTAACGAATTTTCCGGAACTTAAGGAAAGAAATTGTTCAGCATTCTAAAAGAAAAGAAAAAGTTATTCTTAACACTTTTGTTGATTTGGACCCTGGCAGCGATCTATATCTATCCCAGGAGATTCCAGATTTTACGTTCCTTCGCACTTTGGTTGGAACCTCCCGTCTTAAATCCTTCCCTTTCCGCAAAATTACAGTCCAAGGGAGACGATCTATTATCCGAAAAAGTAGAATACAGACAGATCGAACATTATTTAAGAACAGATCAATTGTCCAGAGCCTGTGTTCGTGCCTACAGAATAGGAAAGGAAGGTACTGGAGATATTTTCAGGGTCCCAAGCTGGATGGAAGCAAAACACCAAGGCTGGACCATAGAAAGACTTGCAAACCCAAGCGAGACCAAATTTTCCACGGGAGAAAAACCTGTGGATCCGTTCGAATACTGGAAAGAATTCTACCAAATCCCTCTAGAAGCTTTAGATTATTATAAAAGAGCCTTAAACTATAATCCTTTTGACGGATATAATTCTCCGCCGGTCCAGGCATCTCTTGGAAAAGACAAACCGGAGATCTCAGGCAAAAGTCTTTTGGAGAAGATCAGGATCTCTTCCTTCGCCTCTTGCCGCCCGGAAGAAGCGATACTCGCTCATTTCCAAGCAATCCAAAGGATAGAAGAACTAGTATTCGAAAAACTGAAAGAAGTAAAACCTCCATCCATTCCTTGGTGGAAACGTGCCTTAAATTTTTTCAGTTTTAGCTGCAATAAACAAGAAGAAGAGAATGTAACGGAAGATCTTCCAAAAGAGATCCGGATCTGGAAAAAGATCACAGAATCCCAATCTTCTCCTATCGTATTCTCAGAAGATTATCCGGATACTACTACATTAACCGCGAATAAGTATAAAACACTTCTTTTAAAAACATTGGAGCTGCTCAGACTTAGAACGGATGAATCCCATCCTTCTCTTTCTCCGGAAGAATCCGTTTCCTTATTCACAAGAGTTCTTTATTTTTCCTGTTCCAAAAGATCTATTCCTGCGGAGGCGAAATACTGGGGAGCAAGTGCAATCGCCGCGATCCCTTGTGAAGCTTCAGATACGGAAGGCGCCAAAATATTTTATTCCAATTTGAATCGAAATGCTCAACTATTCTATAAATTGGGAGATAGAGATCCCAATTATAGAAAAAAAGCAAAGGATATGTTCGAGGCGGTTTATCAGTCCTCTGCAACTGATCTAGGGACCAGATTCCAGGCAAAACTGATGAGAGTCAGATGCCTATTGTATGAAGCCAATTTTGACCAGGCACTGAAAGAATTGGACGCATTGGATACGGAAGTTTACACCGTAGATCCGGATTATAGAAATGATAAGTCCGGTTACGAAGACCTGATCGAAGATAAAAAGAAACTATTGCAGTACACACTTCGTCGAAAAGGAAGATACGAAGAAGCAGACGATATTTTCGATGAAAAGAATTAAATACTTCGATTATAATGCAACCCATCCTCCTATTCCAGGTTTATTGACTAAGATCTTAGAAGAATATGAGGAAGACTTTTTTAATCCATCCGGTCCTACTCGATTTTCATTAGCAAGACAAGGCAAGATCGAAGAATCTAGAAAAGTTTTAGCAAAACTCACAGGAAAAGATCCTAAAGGATTCGTATTCGTATCTTCCGGAACGGAAGCGGATTATTCTCTCATATACTTTGCAAAACAATTTATCAAAACGACGGCCTATCTATCTCCCTTTGAACACGCCGCAATGTATTCCTCTTTTAGAAGTTTAGGAATTCCTTATAAAGTTTTAAACACCGATAAATCAGGACTCGTTTCGGTTTCCGAATTAGGATCTTATCTGAAGAATGAGCCGGGTCCTGTGTTTGTATTACACGCGGGAAATGAAACAGGTGTGATCCAACCCATCCAAGAATTAGCGGAAATTTCCACGAAATACGGAATGCCTTTTTATTCGGATCTGATCCAATCATTCTCCAAAATTCCGGTGCCATTCTCCGTTCTGAACGGATTTACATTCTCAGGGCATAAAATTGGAGGAGGATTAGGCTCTTCCGTTTTATGGTTCGATCCAAAACATCTGCCGGAAGGCGGAGTTTTCCAAGGAGGAAACCAGGAGAATGGACATAGAGCGGGTACGGAAAATTCTCCTTCTATTCTAGCCTTGGCGGAAGCTTCCAAGATCCAGTTTGCAGAAATGGAGAATAAGAACAAAAAACTGGAATATTATAGAAACAAGATAGAATCCAAGCTCAAAAGTTTAGGTGCAGAGATTGTAGCCGAAAATTCGCCTAGACTATTTTCCACTACGTTTGCTCTACTTCCTTTGGATGATCTTGACTTTTTTATGATGGGAATGGAGGAGAAAGGATTTGCGGTCTCTACCGGATCTTCTTGCAAATCCAGATCCAGAGAAGCAGCACCTTCTCTACTTGCGATGGGTTATACAAATGAAGAAGCGCTCAGGGCGATCCGCATCTCCACAGGCTTGTATACAACGGAAGAAGAGGTGGATTCACTCTTAGTTGCACTGGAAGAAACAATTCTTTCCATTAGATAATAATCCGTCTTAAAGACCAAAGGTCGCGTCAAAGGATTTATTTTCCTATCGTAGATGCCATCTCTTCCGCATATCTGTCAGTCATCCCGGCCACATAATCGCATACACATCTTTCTAAACCTTCTTTTTGGATCCTTCTCTTGTAAGTTTCCGGAATAGAATCAGGCTGTTTTCTGAAATGGAAAAATAATGTTTCTATAATATCTCTTCCTCTGTCGCTTGTAACTACAACGGAGGGATGCCTGTACAATGTTTTGTACAGAAATGATTTTAATTCTCGCACCTTCTCCCCATACCCAGGATCATAGGTTGCGATCCTTTTTCCTTCTTGGAAGGCAAGATTCAGATCGGAGCGATTTGAAATTTTCCATTCGGAAATCCTGGATTCGATTGTGCGGATCATATTAGAGACCATACTGTTTGTAAGCTCTCGGATCACAGTTCTTACAAAAACTTTTCCATCCAGCTTTGGGAACTTACCTTTTACCGTTTCAGAAGTTTCTGCCCAAAGAGAAAGTGAGTTCAGATCTTCCGCTTTTAGATAACCCATCTCCAGACCGTCATCTATATCATGGCTCGTATAAGCGATCTCGTCCGCTACATCCGCACATTGTGCTTCTAAACTTGGGCCCTCGTTCTTTCTTTCCCTTCCTAATAGGGAGCCGTCATATTCTCCCCCATGTTTCATCATTCCTTTTAAGGTTTCTTTGGAAAGATTCAGTCCAGGAAATTCCGGATAACGTGTTTCAAGTATCGTAACGATCCGAACCGATTGTTTATTATGTTCGAATCCGCCGAATTCTCCCATCAAATCGGAAAGCATATCCTGGCCTGCATGTCCGAAAGGTGTATGCCCTAGATCATGAGCTAGTGCGATCGTTTCCGCAAGTAATGAGTTGAGTCCTAATGCAGAAGCGATCGTCCTAGAAATTCCTGCAACTTCCAGAGTATGAGTGAGACGATTGCGATAATTCTCACCAACCGAATAAACGAACACTTGGGTTTTATATTGTAATCTTTTGAATGCGCTAGAGTGAACTACCCTATCTCTATCTCTTTGGAATGGGATACGGTACGGGTGTTCTTCTTCCTTATATTCTCTTCCTCCGGTTTCGTCCTGCAAAACTGCATAGCCCGCTAAAAGAGAATTTTCGGCTTGGATGATTTGGTTTCTGTCTTTTTGCACCTGAAACCAATTTGAGACTTAAAAAGATCGAAAGCAAGCCAAACAAATCTAGTTTTTCGATTCCCATTTACCCGGGAAAAGTTTCACTGGTGGAATTCTAGTCGGAACAGATAGAAACATTCATGGATCTAGTTAATATCCCGGATTTAGTCAATTTTTTTTCCCGCTTTGGAAATGAGTTCTCTTACCTAGCAGTTTTCTCCACTCTTATTCTCTGCGGTTTCGGTCTTCCAATTCCTGAAGATATCTCGCTGGTTTCCGGCGGAGTTTTGGCAGGTTTAGGATACGCAAACGAACATGTAATGTTTGGAGTAGGAATGGCCGGAGTTCTTGTAGGAGACGGTTCCGTATTTTTACTAGGAAGAGTTTTCGGGGAGAAGGTATTACAAATTCCTTTCATCGCCAAGTTTTTGACCCCGGAAAGATTTTCCAAAGTGCAGGAAAAGTTTTCTAAGTACGGGAACTGGGTAGTATTCATGGCGAGGTTTATGCCTGGCCTAAGGATGCCTATTTATCTAACGGCTGGGACTTCCGATCGGATCTCATTCTTTAGATTTTTGTTCTTGGATATGTTTGCTGCCGCGATCTCTGTTCCGATCTGGGTTTACCTAGGCCATTATGGTGCAAAAAATTTGGACCTATTAAGCACCTTGGTCCGCCAAGGGCAAATTACAATCTTTGCATTATTAGGAATTCTTGTATTAGGCCTAGTTCTATATTTTACGATCAAAAAGAAACGTTCCGGGAAATAATACTTTTACTCGACATAATTTTGTGAATCTATACAGTTTGGTTAGATATGGATGTTCTAACCCAACCTGTGTTGGTGCTGAACGCGACCTATGTCCCGGTTGCGATCCGAACCGTTAAAGACGCCGTTATCCTTCTCATCCTCAGAAAAGCAGAACTCATTAAAGACGAAAAAGGCCTATTTATCAGGTCTGAAAAACTGAAACTTTCCACTCCCAGGATCATACTACTCACAGACTATTATAAGGTCCCCAAACGTAAGCATAAACTCTCTAGAGAAAACATATTCCTAAGAGACGATCATGAATGTGTGTACTGCAAACGCAAACTACCTTCTTCCAAACTTACCTTGGATCATGTGATCCCTAAAAGTCGTTGGGAAGAGATCCCTCGGGAAAAAAAACCGAAGGACTATCATACCTGGGAAAATTTAGTCACTGCCTGCAGGGACTGTAATACCAAAAAAGGAAACAAACTTCTTCAAGAACTCAAGTGGGAGATCCCTGAAAATCGGTCGACAAACAAGAGACGTTTTCCACAATTTTCAGTATCCACCCAATTGGTCGAAAAATTCGGCTGGGCGGACTATATACGCAGCTAAATGAATCTTTTTTTATCCAGAAGAATGTACACATTCTTCTCCATCTTATTCCTAATTCTTTCCTTATCCTCTTGTTATAATTATTCCACGAATCGGATCGTAACTACTCCACCTACTTTAGTAGGGATCACTTTAATCGGCACAGGAGTATATGAACTCAGACTGAGGGCCGGAAATCCGGAAGCATTTTTCAGCGGGTACACTTTATATACAGGAAGTACTGCGGACGCATCCAGGAACCCCGCCGATTTTTCTTCCGGAAAAGCATGCGAACTACCTTTAAATATGCTTCCGAACCAACCGAAAGAATATTCTATAGAAGTAAATCCAACAGCCGGCCCGCTTGCAGTTCCAGGTGCTGGAGAAAATACGAACAGAGTATGTAAGATCGTCGCTACTTTGAATTCGGGAGATTACGTAACTCTTAGATCTTCCGTGATCTCTTTCGATCTGAATAGTGGAACAAAAGATATTTATGTATTCTCTATGCCTTCGAATACATTACAAGTTCCTTAATCTTTAAACCATACGCTTATCTTCTTAAGAGTAGTTTCAGTATCTTCTTTCCAGATACTCTTCGGGAATTTTTCTAAAAACTCCTCTAATCCATTTTTAGCGGTTTCTAATTCTTGCCTTAAACGTAGAAGCGCAGGATTATCTTCCTTCTTCAAATATACAGGATTTCCGTCTGTGAACTGAAAATATTTTTCGATCGCTTGGGCAGCTTTCTGTTTTGCCGATTTATAAAATTGGAATCCTTCCGGATCTTCTTTAGAATTTTCTAAAATTGCAAAAGGATCGTTTTGGAGAGAAGAAAGAAGAACATCCCTAAGCTGGACTAATTCCTTAAATAGAATATCCGTCTCATATTCTCCAGAGTCAGGATGATACTTACGAGAGAGTTCCCGGAATCTGCTCCGTACTAGATTTGCGTCGAATTTTTTGGGGAGTCCGTAAAAGTCCAGGGCACGGCTCAGCAGGTCCCCGTCTTCCAACCTAATTTCCTATGAGCTAGGAATTTTTTGAGTTGGATCTTGGATTGAACCATATTCAACTCTTTGCGATATTCCTGCAGAATGATCTCCATCTTTTCCCCTACTTGGGAATTCAAATCCCTGGACTCCTCCAATTTTTGGAAGATCGTATCGGAGAGTCGAATAATTTCTAAGGTTTGAGGAGAAGATTCTTCTAATTGTTCGATCTTGCGGTCCAGTCGTTTCATCTTTTCGACTAGGTCTGCATTTTGGAGTTCTAGCTTGGCAGTACCTTCTCCGTCCCCAAAACCCAAAATTTCCAATTGGCGTTTTTGGAGTTGGATCAGTTTGTCCAAAAAGGAAATTTTCTCCTCATAGTAAGAGGAAAGTTTTTCTTCCCTGGAATTTAGATTTTTAGTTCCCCTACCCGCCATTGGTGATCTTAACCTTGGAGAGAGAGTCCGGTTCTTTGAGAACCGGCGGAAGGCATAGGGACCACGGAAGAAGTTTTTTCCTTCTTCTCAATTTCTTCCCAAGCAAGTTTTAGATCTTCCAGATATTTGATGATTTCGGAAAGGATCTCGCTGTCTTTCTTCATGTTCGCTTCTAATAAGCGCTTTTTAATATAAACATAAATACCAAGAAGATTATTTGCGACCTCTCCACCGTTCTCCATGTTCAGAGCGAGCATCAGTTCAGTCACAATCTCTTGGGCTTTTAGGATATTATTATTCACCACGTCGTACTTGCGGGGTGTATTATTCTCGATGGCAACGTTCAGGAAGCGAATTGCCCCTTCATATAACATCACGATAAGCCGGCCCTGACTCACAGTAGAAATTTCATTGGATTTATACTGTTCGACGGACGCCGTCGATTTTCTAGCAAGTGACATGTGTCTCTCCTGAAATACTTTTCGACAAAATTCCGGACCGCCTTAACGTGGACTGGTAATTCTTAGCGTATCGGATGCGAAAATTCTTGGCAAGTCTGATTCCCAAACCCAGAAAAAAGCTTGTATTTTTGGCCTCCGGGCGGGGGAGCAACCTAGAAGCTGTCCTTCAGGTGATCCAAAAGGGAAAAATTCCCGGAAATCCTGCATTTTTAGTCACTGACAACCCGGAAGCACCTTCTATCCAGATCGCTGCCCGCCATAATGTCCCGGCCAAGATCTTAGACTTCAAATCTTATTCCAAAAAGGAAGAATATCATCTGGATCTTCTCCGCACCTTGGAAGAAATTTCTCCGGATCTGATCGTGGCCTGCGGGTACATGAGAATTTTAAAACCGGATATCATTCGGCTCTACCGAAATAGGATCATCAATATACATCCTTCTCTTCTTCCCTCCTTTACCGGTCTACATGCTCAGAAGCAAGCATTCGATTATGGAGTGAAAATTGCGGGCTGCACCGCTCATTTTGTGGACGAAGGTGTGGATTCCGGTCCTATCATTTTGCAGGGAGTTGTTAAAATCGAGGAAGGAATGACCGAAAGAGAATTGACTCTTGCCATTCTCAAAGAGGAACATAAAATCCTGCCCCTCGCGGTTAAACATTTCTGCGAAGATCGGCTCCTCATTAAAGACAGGAAGGTCTCAATCCTCTAGCATGATCAAAATCACTCGTGCCCTTATTTCAGTCAGCGACAAAACAGGACTTATCGGATTCGCTAAGTATCTGGAATCTAAAGGAGTGGAAATCATTTCCACCGGCGGAACCCTCAAAACACTTACCGAAAACGGAATCAAAGCGATCGCAATAGACGATTATACCGGGTTTCCGGAAATTTTAGACGGAAGAGTAAAAACTCTCCACCCTAAGGTCCACGGAGGACTTTTGGGAGTGATTTCCAAACCGGAACACAAACAGAAGATGGAAGAATTAAAAATTCCAAAGATCGATCTGGTTGTTGTGAACTTATATCCATTCGTTCAGACTGTTTCCAAACCTGGGGTTCATCTGGACGAAGCAATCGAAAATATCGATATTGGCGGACCTTCTATGATCCGCTCCGCTAGTAAGAACTACAGACATACGGTAGTGGTTACTGATCCGAACGATTATAAAACTGTAGAAGAATCCATGAAAGTAAACGATGGTTCCGTGGACGCGGACACTTCTTTCCTTTTAATGAGAAAAGCATTCTCTCATACTGCAATGTATGATACCGCGATCTCTTCTTGGTTCAATAAGCTCGCCGGGGAGAAGTTCCCGGACATTCTAAATCTTTCCTTTACCAAAAAACAAAAGCTCAGATACGGAGAAAACCCTCACCAGGGCGCCGCTTTCTACGAGCCTTTGTTTACCAAGAGCGAGTTCTCTCCTCTACAAGGAAAAGAATTATCTTTTAATAATATGTTGGATTTTGATGCGGCATTCCATATCTCCGCACTTCTTCCCGATAATACAGTATGTATCATCAAACATTTGAACCCTTGCGGGATCGCTTATGCGGATGATACATTAGAAGCTTTCCGTTTGGCAAAAAGAACGGATCCTATTTCCGCATTCGGTGGGATCATAGGTATCAAGGGCACAGTCACTGGAGAACTCGCTGTTCTAATCGGAGAAACTTTCGTGGAAGGTGTGATCGCCCAGAAATTCGAACCTGCAGCTCTAGAATATTTCTCTAAAAAACCGAATGTTCGTCTGATTGAGATCGCGGATTTCCAAGAAGCATTGGATGAAATGGATTTGAGACCGATCCATCATGGAATTCTTCTGCAAGACAGAGACTATGCAACCATCACAGAAAAAGATCTGAAGATCGTTTCTAAAAAACAACCTACCGAGGAAGATATCAGAGGATTGATGTTCGCTTGGTCTACCGTTAAATTTATCAAGTCAAACGCGATCGTTTATACGGAAGAGAACGCAACCTTAGGGATAGGTGCAGGACAAATGTCCAGAGTGGATTCGGTTCAACTAGGTGCGACCAAGGCTCTAAACGTTGGACTTTCTGTTGTAGGTTCTTATGTAGCGAGTGATGCATTCTTCCCATTCAGAGACGGGATTGATGCGATCGCAAAAGTAGGAGCAAAAGCGATCATCCAACCCGGAGGTTCCATCCGGGACGAAGAAGTGATCAAGGCGGCTGACGAGCATGGACTGATCATGGTGTTCACCGGCATGAGGCATTTTAGGCATTAAGATGGAATTCTTTCTCTACCTGATCTATTTAGTTATCACGTTAGTGGTTGTTTCTTTAGGGGACTATTATTTCGGACTTATCTACCTGAGCGGAAAAGATACTTTCGAAAAACAGGAACTGACCGATTGGGCGAGAATTATTCCTTCTAAGATCGTTTCTATTTTTGAATCCGCGGGAAGTCTTCAATACGGACTTCTCGCATTCGGACTCTCCGCATTCTTCGCGTATGTCTGGACTTTGACCGGAGGACTGATCGGTTCTCCTCATTATACTGATTCTTTTGGAAATTATTTCTTTCTATCCTTTTTAATGCCTGTGCTTATGCTCGCATTTTACTCTTTTATCTCTTCCGAAGTTTTAAGAGCAGCCAGGATCTCCCGCAATAGCGGATCCTTTTTAGCAAGACTACTCAACCAAGAGATCCCGTTACTTTCCGGGATATTTATCTCAGTGATCGCCTCCAATCTGGCGGTTTACGGCCTCTACCATGAGATTTCCTTTTTATTCGTTCTGCCGAATGTACTGATCCTAATGGTTCTTCTTATCTTAAGATGGAACGGAAAAGTCAGATTCGGGGGAATTCGTGTGGACAGAGAGGAAGAAGATGTAGAGGATTTGGGGGAAGATCCCTAATTCTTGTTCGGTTTTCTGCCGATAGTTTAAGAAGTATGAAAGGGCAATCCATCTTCCTGTTCTTATTCTCCCTACTCCTCCCTTGGAGTTCCGTATTTTCTCAATTTCCGGGAGATAATTCCAGAAATAACGGATCCAAACCTACCTTAGACGGATTTGCAGAAGTCTCCTGGGAAGCATCTTATGCCCAAGTCAGAGACAAATTTTTATCCTTAGCTTCTAATCCTCAAAGTGATGAAAAAATAGAAGTAGTACATGAAGATAAGGAGAAGTCCCTTCTTGTAAGAAGAAATGGGATCTTCTACCTATACCGTTTTTATTCCACTCCTAAATTGGTTCTGGATTCCCGTCCTAAAGATAAGAACCAACCTCGCCCGGAAAAAGAAACTTCTCCGGAGGAAGACGAACATCTGGAGCCGGGTAAATTATTCTCTGTCGGAGTTTCTTTCCGTTATCTTCCGGGTAAAGAGGTTCAGTCCAAGCTCGAGAATAAATACGGAAAACCTAAAAAAGAGACCCTGGATGATAAGAAGATCGGCGGGGCTGTGATTTGGGAATTGACCGACGAAAGACAGGCGCCTCCAGCAGGTGGATTCATTGTCCAATGGAAGGAAGCTTATAAAAAACAACCTTTTACCAGAAGAGTGGATTATTTCAGCTCCAAGGTAAAGGCCCAGATCGAAAAAGAATACAAAGAGTTCTTCTCTGCGGAAGAAATCAAAACTTTAAGAGATCTGATCCCGTAAGAAATCCTTGACCGAGGGCCCCTAAGGCCGCCACTATCCAGAGAGATTCAAAATCTTTCGGAGCATTACGTGGAATTATATTTAGATACAGCCAATGTGGACGAGATCAAAGAGATCGCGTCCTACGGTCTTTTGGACGGAGTTACTACAAACCCGTCTCTCATCGCAAAGTCGGGTCGCAGCTTTAAAGAAGTGATCAAAGAGATCTGTGCGATCGTACCCGGTCCAGTAAGCGCAGAAGTGCTCGCAACCAAACACGAGGACATGCTAAAGGAAGCCGACGAACTAGTAAAGATCGCTCCGAACGTAGTCATCAAGGTTCCTTTAATTCCGGAAGGATTAAAAACCGTAGTAAAATTGACTGAGAAAGGAATTCCTACAAACGTAACTCTTTGTTTTTCCGCACCTCAGGCGCTTCTTGCAGCAAAAGCGGGAGCTACTTATATTTCTCCATTTATCGGTCGTGTAGATGATACTTCTTGGGACGGAATGGAATTGATCTCCGAGATCAGAGAGATCTATGATAATTACGGTTACGAAACTAAGATCTTAGCCGCTTCTATCAGAGGACCGATCCACTTGAAAGAGTCCGCTCTTAGAGGAGCCGATTGTGCTACTATGCCGATCTCTGCTTACCAGCAGTTATTCAAACACCCACTCACCGATATCGGGTTGGAAAAATTCTTAGAAGACGCTAAGAAGCTTAAATGGTAATTATTTAGCTCATTTTCTCACGCAGAGACGCCAAGGCGCGGAGAGCTTTCATAAGTTTTGCGATGTTGGAATTCCTACATCCGCTTCATTTAATTTAATCCTTTGCGGCTCTGTGACTCTGCGTGAGAATAAACTCTGCGCCTCTTTTCTACTTCGCGTCTCTGCGTGGAAATCCCTAAGGAAGTTTCTTCTTCCCTGTAAAATCATTCATTAGAATTTCAGATTGTTCTGAAATACAAAATACGCTCTGGTGAGAACCGTCGTAATACAGATCACAAGAACTTAGAGTGTTCATATCCGCGGCAGAAGCCCCATATTTGAAAGCAAGTTCTCTGATACGAGGCCACCAGGATTTTTCGAGTCCTAGTTCGTAATAACCTTCTCTATAACCCGGATATACTTTAGGCCAGATCAAATAGGTTTTGATCCCTTCCTTCTCCGCGAGTTTTAAGAATTCTTCCACGATAAAAAACTCAGTCTCACCCAAAGTGAATCCGGAAAGATAAATACTTTTGAGCCGAAGCGCATCCTTTTCTAATTTTTTAGGATTATTACTTACACTTGCGTATGCGAGCTGTTCCCCATTTCCTAGTTCCAAGATCAGATTTTCATGGTTTTGATCCGCTCTATACTGTTTTAGCTTTCCGCCGGTCAGTCTGGACCATAAAAGTTTAAAACCCGGTTTGATCTTTCGGATACTGAAAAACTTTTCTTTCCAGATCTCCAATTTATCGGAGAAGGAAAAGTTTTCCCAATAAGTATTCTTAAATTCTTCGTCGGCGCCTAATCTTAAAAAAGGTTCATAGAATAAACCCTTTGAATCATCAAAACCTTCCGGACTGATCACATAAAAGACCGCCTTGGGCTTAATGCCTGCTTCTATAATTTTTCGGAACCAGTAAAAACCGTAAGCAGGGACCGCTTGAGGGCCGGAAAAATTATACACAGTCCAATCATTCGCAGCGGATTGTGGAAGTGTTTTTATAGAATATGGATAAGCTCTAGAGTCCCCGAATGCCAAAAGTAAATTTTTGTTTTTGAGGGAATCGTCTTTTTTGAGTTTCTCGAATAGATGTTTTCTATGGGTGTAATAGACTGGATTTCCTTCTTGGTAAAAAGAAGTTTGGAAGAAGTCCAAAAGGAAAATTTTATCCGCGATGAACAAAAAGATCAGAAAGAGTAAAGGAAGATAGATATATTTCTTTTTCATTATATTCCTCAGAATTGTCCGTAAAAGAAATCGGCGTTTCCGCTAGGTAGAGCGAGTAAGACCAAGATCCATACGATAGGAAGAAGTGCGGCTTTCCATTGGAATCTGACCTTAAATTTATCAGGCCATTCTTCCGCGGAATGGAATAAGACCGCGACTAAAAATGCGAAAATGCAAGGTTCCATATTCGGAAAGGCAACTCCATTCGACCAAACAAATATTCTTTGTACCGCTGCCAGAGCAGAACCGAAGTCAGGAGTGAAGAATAATATCCAGGAGATACTGTAAATATTCAGAACAAATAAATACATAACGGTTCTTTTTACGTAAGGTATCTCAGGCAGGATCGTAACCTTCCAATCGGTTAATACTCTTTCTATAGAAAGATATAATCCTGTGAGGACTCCCCAAAGAAGATAATTCAAATTAGCTCCATGCCAAAGTCCGCCCAAACCGAATGCCACTAGATAATTAAAACAAGTGCGTATCGTTCCACTTCTAGAACCGCCAAGCGGGATGTATAAATAATCGCGGATCCAAAAAGAGAAGGTCAAATGCCATCTTCTCCAAAAATCACCAAACCCGGTAAAGAAGAACGGCGCCCTGAAGTTTTGAGGAAGAGTAAATCCTAAAAGTTTTCCCATTCCTCTTGCGATATCCGTTAGTCCTGAAAAGTCTAAATATAGATAGATCGCAAAGAAATATACCGTACTTAAAAGTGCCGCTCCGGAAAAAGCGGACGTCTCCGCAAACACCTGGAATATAGAGCCGGACATTAAAACGGAAACTACTGATTTTTTAAAAAGGCCTATGACAACGAGCCATAACCCGTCCACCATATCTTCTTTTTCCATTTTAGGCGAATCGAATTGAGCCGCTACATCGTTAAATCTTAAAATAGGTCCTGCAATCATCACAGGAAAAAGAAAAATATAAGACGCAAGTTTAAGAAATCCGATCTCTTCAGTGATCGTCCCTTTTTTCTTATCCACCAAAAGAGAAATGAATTGGAATGTATAATAGCTGATGGTCAAAGGAAGAACCACTTCGAACCCGGCCCAGTCCAAAGACTTGGAAAGTATTCCGTCCAAGCTGACCTTATTTTGAAAATCAGGAATTCCTAAAAATATTCCGAACAGATCCGCGAAAAAATAGAAATATTTAAAAAAAGCTAAATTAAGAACATTGAATCCGATCGAAACCGGTAAGAACCAATTTCGCGTCAGGAAAAACCGAATGAATGCCCAGTTGACTGCCACCACAAGAATGAGGTGGAATAGGAACTTCCAAGAAGAAAATGCGTAAAATAACGCAGAGCTTAAGATCAGAAAATATCTCTTTAAAGCGTCAGGAAGATTCCAATACACCAGAAATACTAGGCAGAAAAAAAATAAAAATTCTAAACTGGTAAAATTCATGGTCTCCAAACTTTAGGATCCAGTAAGATAAACTTACCTTCTCCGATTTTCAATTTTTCCAAAGAAAGTTTTCCGATACGTATCCTCTGTAGATCGATCACTCTTCCACCGAGTATTGAGAACATTCTACGGATCTGTCTCTTTCTTCCTTGTTTTAAGATCACTCTAAACTTAGAAGACACTTCTCCTTTTACTAAGGATGTAACCTTCTCCGCTTTTAAAAATTCTCCCTCGTCCATAAACCCCCTAGTGAATCTGTCCTTCACTTCTTTTGCATCCAATTCTTCTTCTAAGATTACTTCGTATTCTTTTTCGGAACCTTCGGATGGATGTGTGATCTCTTGGACTAAATTCCCTTGGTCGGATAAAAGAAGAAGTCCCCTGGAATCCAGGTCCAATCTTCCTGCTATAAAAAGTTTTCCGTACTTTTTAGGGAGTAATTCAAAAACCGTATTGGAATGAAAACGATCGCTATGGGAGCAAAGAAAACCCTTAGGTTTGTTTAATGCGAGAAATACAGACTCTGTAGGAGGAACTAATTTTTTATTTCCGACCTGAACTATATCGGAACCGACCCGGATCTTGGTGCTTAAATTCTTTTCGACGACACCGTTAACTTTCACTTTGCCGGAAAGGATCAATTCTTCCACCTTCCTGCGAGAACCTAGGCCGCAGTCTGCCAGGAATCGGTTGATCCGGATCTCTTTGGAGGAATCTTCCCCCGATTTTTCTTTCGCGATTTTTTCGCCCAAACTTGCCCCCGGCCTAAGCCGATCCCTCCAGATTCGGACACCCACCTATTTCCGGCTACCCAAAACACTTGACTCTTTTAGGACTCGGACGGAGGCTTTAAAGGTGAATCCTCTCAAAAAGAAGCCCAGATCCAATGCTTACCAACCCGCTCCCGAAAAACCGGATTGGTTAAAGGTGAGGCTTCCATTTCGCGAAAAGAAAAATCCCGTCGATTTCGTCCGAAGTTCAGTAGAGGGAGGAAAACTAAATACAGTCTGCGAAAGCGCTTCTTGCCCCAACCTGAACCATTGTTGGTCCAGAAAAACCGCAACTTATATGCTTGCAGGTGATATTTGTACAAGACGTTGTTCTTATTGTGATGTCGCCTTTGGAAAACCATTGGCCCTAAACCCGGAAGAACCTTTAAGAGTGGCAGAATCCGCAAAGGCACTCGGACTCAATCATGTAGTGATCACATCAGTCAATAGAGACGATCTATCCGATGGAGGAGCGGCTCATTATAAAAAAACGGTAGAGCTGATCCGAGAAAGATTACCTGAATGCAAAATTGAGATCCTAGTTCCGGATTTCAAAATGAAGGAAGAAAACTTAGAGATCGTATATTCTTCCAAACCGGACATTTTCAATCATAACCTAGAAACCGTGGAAAGATTATTTCCTACAGTAGCTCCCGCCAAAAAATACGAAAGATCTTTGGACGTTCTAGAACATGCATCTAAGAGAGGACTTTTAACCAAAAGTGGATTGATACTCGGCCTAGGTGAAACATTAGAAGAAGTCCACCAAACTCTAAAGGATCTCAGATCCGTTGGAGTGCAGATGATAACTTTAGGACAATATCTACAACCTACTCCAACACATCTTCCCGTGAGCGAGTACATTCGTCCGGAAGTATTTAAGGACCTGAAAGAATTCGGAAAAGCCTTAGGATTCAGAACAGTATTCTCAGGACCTTTGGTCAGAAGTTCTTATCACGCGGACGAGCAAGTGCCGTGGTTCGAAAATTAAAAAGAGCCAAAGATAAATTTCCGGATGTCCCGGATCCTGGAGAGATGAAAAAGATCATCTTTCATTCTATTCTATCTTATCTTTCCAAACAAGACGGTCATGTTTCTAAAATGGAGATCAAAGATCTTCTATTCGATGCGATCGGTTTAATTCCCGGTTTCAGAGTAGAATGGGGAGAGATCCAAAAATTCGGCAGAACTAAACTATTAGTGAATTATAAAGATAAGGTTCTCGTTTTAGATCTAGAAGAAATTTCGAACATGATCCTAAAACTTTGGGATCGCTACATAGATACCCATCCGCATCATAAACCTAGGTAAGGGGACGCGGAGTTGCCCGAGGCGCAGTGATTTATTGGCACGCAGAGACGCCAAGACGCAGAGGTTTTTTAGAACCATTAATTCAAAATATTTCTCTGCGGCTCCGCGTCTCTGCGTGCGAAAACTCTCCGTGCCTCTGTGTGAGAAAAATACTCTGTGAACTCTGTGTGAAAAAACTCCGTGTCTCTCTTCAAACTCTGTGCCTCTAAATAGAAAAACCCGAGCCGCCTTTCGGCTGGCCCGGGATTTTTCCACCTTTAAGCTTGTGGCCTGTGGATTAGTTTTCGGATTTAGTTTGGAAGTCGTAGATAACTTCTTTTACATCATCCTGGTTGATCTTCTTAATACCGTCTTCGGTATGGACGATCATTGTGCTACCTTGCTGGTCTACGATTGCTCCGATGATGGTAGTTTTACCGTCAGCCAATACGATTTTTTCCAGTTTTTCGTAGTAGTTTACAAGATCCTTATTGGTTTTCAGGTTTTTAGGAGCGGAAACAAGAACGTTCTTGAATCTTTTCAGCTCGTCCGCCTGACGCTTAGCTAATTCTTCTTCGATTTTCTTTCTCTCAGCTTCATTAGCAGCGTTTGTAGCTTCGTCTACTTTGCCGGATTTAGGATCTACATTCAGTTTTACTAACTTATCTGCAGTGTCTTTGTCCAGAGTAACGATAGTTCTGATCTCTTCTTCTTCGGTTTTGGAAACTCCAGCGCCACTTAGTTTAGTAACCGCTTTAGGAATGTCTTTCTCCAAACTAGCGTCTAACTTAGTAAGTTCTTTCTCACCGAATTTTTTATCAGGAGCTTTTACTATGGAAGACTCGTCTTTTTCTAAGATAACTTCAGATTTATCCAAAGATTCTTTGATCTTTTGAAGTTCTGCGTTAGCGGAGATCTCTTCAGCAGTTGCACCTTCCAGAGCGCGAACTCTTGGAGATACTGCAACGGATCCTTCTAATACTTTTACGACGGATCTGTCGTTTTTAGTACGATCTACAACGAAAGAAGTTCCTCTAACTCCCGCGATTGCGGTCGGAGTTACTACAGAGAACTGGTCGTCTTTGCTTGCTTTATTTACTTTAGCGAAAACTTTTCCGGAAACTAAGGACAATCTAGTGTCAGTATTTCCTTGGGTATTCAAAGCGAGAGCGGAGAATTCCAAGCTGGACTTTTCAGCTAAACGAACAGCTGATCCGTCTGAGAATTGGATATCGACTTTCGCTTTCGCCTTGGTTTCGATCTTGTCCCCTTCTTTCAGGACAGTTCCAAGACTAGCTTTGTCTTCAGTTAAATCAGCGTGTTGGATTTTTGCTTCTCCTACGCTAAATACTACGATTGCCGATGGTTGGCTCTGTTTTGCGTTCGCGGAATCCGCGTTCTCCGCAGGCTTTTTACAAGCTCCGGATGTCAACAGACCGACCATTAGGACGGCTGATGCAACGGAAATGATCTTATTCATACCCCTATCCTTCTTTGATCGAGATTAATCAGAAACCGCGGTGGAGGCAGTCCGATCTATATTGGGTTAACACCTATGGATTTGGGATTTTCAATTTATTTCAATTTTTTTTTCCAATTTGGAAGATATTTCCTGAACTAAAATCGCCAAAATACAGCTCACCTGTGGAATCTTGGCCAAATGTGCTGATTAGGAAGTGAGTATCCCCTAATACAGTTAGTTTCCTTTTACCCTGAGTTTCGGTGGAGAAGCCCAGGATCTTTCCGGAAACAAAGTCAGCAAAAATGTACCATCCATAGTATTTGGAAAGATTTTTCCCTCTGTATACGTACCCGCCTGTAATAGAACGGCCCAAATCATGATCATATTCCAGGATTGGATCGGTTAACCCGGGTTTTTCGCAGTCTGTCTTGGGTAAAAAGCAGTGAAACCCTTCTTTGATATTCCAGCCGTAGTTTTTGCCTTTTAGAACCAGATCTACTTCTTCCCAATCGTCCTGTCCTACATCTGCCAGATAGAGATCTCCCGTTTTGGTATCGAAGGAAAACTTCCAGGGATTTCTAAGCCCATAGGCCCAGATCTCAGGCAAAAACCCAGGAGTATTTTTAAAAGGATTATCCTCCGGGATCTTATAAGGAGGAGCATTGGAATCCAGGTTAGGCGTTATACGAATGAGAGTCCCTAGATACGTAGAAGTATTTTGTCCATGTTTGTATGGATCTCCTCCCGCGCCCCCATCTCCGAAACCGATATATAATTTTCCATCAGGGCCAAAACTTAACTGACCCGCATTATGATTGGAATAAGGTTGATCCACTCTGAGTAAGATCCTTTTACGATCCTGCCAGCGGACCACCTTAGAATCATCCCATCTAAATTCTAAAATGAATGTTTGGTCTTTGCCTGCTTCTTTAGAAACTGCATTGATATAAAAGAGTTTATTTTCGGAAAACTTAGGGTGAAATGCCAGGCCCAGTAAACCTTCTTCCGATCTGGTCTCTACACTCCCGGTAAAATCAGCGATAAGTTTGGATTCTTTCTTTGTAAAATTCCAGAGAAGGATTTTTCCCTTCTTCTCTAGTACGACCATTTCATCCGGTAAACTGGGATGAAATTGTATATCTGTGATTTCTTTGAATCCGGAAGCGACTTGGGTCCAGCCAAATACGTATTCGGAGCCGATCTCTTTTTTAGGTTTTTGTTTTTTGGTTTTGGCAAGTAGAAGGTTATCTCTTGTAAAAAGTAAGAGTCCCAGGAATAGCGAGAATACTAAGATCTTATTGCAAAATCGTCTCATTCTGGCAGAAAAAAATACAGTTTGAAATCTCTCAGTCAAGGATGAAAAAGCCAAAAACTAGATGCCAAAACTCCCATGTAAACCAGTCTGGAGTTAAGATGAGCACGAGCACCCTTCGCCCCGAATCTTCCATTGCCTTATTGGAGGAAATGGAAAAAAAATATAAACAGATCCCATTCGAAGCAATTCTGAAGCAGGATATTCTGAGGCAAGGGATCCATTTTCTTCCTGAATCTTTTCAGATAGAGGGAGATTATAAGACCAAGGATTATTTCATCTTCTCCTTCGACCATATTCCACTTGCGGATATGAAAGAAGGCACCGACTCCAAGGCACCGGAAGAGATCAAGATCACAGGTGGTCATTTCAATTTATTACCTACTGTAGTTTCTACTCGTAATAATCCGGACTCGCCTTATAAAGTGAAACGTATCCCTGCCGGAGAAAAAGACGAAGGCAGACCCGGTCTTTATTTAAACGAAACATTTTTAGGAAAGCTGGAATACCCGCCTAAGCCTGCTTGGTACAGACACAAAACAAAGTCCGGAAAAATTCCTGGAGAGATCGCACCCGTGATTGAATGGGGGTATCTCATCTATCTAACCGTATTCCGTAACTGCCAATACTTCGGTAAAGACGAAGAATGTGCCTACTGCGATATCAATCATAACTATAGACAACAGAAGAATGCAGGCAGACCTTATACTGGTGTTAAAGATATAGAAGATATTTTAGAAGTTCTGTCTTGGATAGATGCAGAAGACGATATCGCAAAAGTATATACCATCACCGGCGGTTCCGTAATCACTTCTCTCAAAAAGAAAAATGAAATAGATTTTTATCTAGAATACGCGCAAGCGATCGAGCAAAAATTCCCAGGAAGATGGATGGGTAAGATCGTTTCCCAAGCCTGGGAGAATGAGGACTGCAAAAAATTCAAGGACGCAGGGATCCAAGTCTATCATCCAAACTACGAAGTATGGGAACCGGAACTATTCAGAAAAATCTGTCCGGGAAAAGAAGCATATATCGGTAGAGATACTTGGATCAGAAGGATCGTTGATTCGGCCGAAATTTTCGGGCCTTCTTATGTGATCCCGAACTTTGTAGGGGGAGTAGAACTTTCCCAACCTTGGGGATTTGCAACAGTCGCAGAAGCGATCAAATCCACCGGAGAAGGTTTGGACTTCTTCATGTCCAAAGGGATCATGCCTAGGTTCACTGCTTGGTGTCCCGAACCTTACACAACTTTAGGAACACAGGCCGGTCCTCCTCTGGAATATTTCTGCGAATTACTCACAGTATGGAAGTCTACATTCGAAAAATATAATCTTCCAGTGCCTCCGGGTTATGGAGAACCGGGACCAGGAAAGGCGGTATTCTCTGTTTCCGCCTTTATGGATGTGATCGGGTACCCTGGAAGGGCTTAGTCCCCTCCACTTGTAGAACGCTGCACTCTTCTCCAGGTATTTGCCCAAGAAGCAAATGAGTTTTGGTTTCTAGTTTGTAGGTACAGTTTACCTTTACCGGAAAACTTAGCTACCAGTCCTTCACCTGATAAGAATAGAGATTTTAATCCTCCTACCTTATCTATATGATAATCTAAGCTAGGTTCAAAACCTACAATATGACCTGTGTCCACGATGTACATTCCGTCCACATCTACTGTGTGAATGGCCCCAAAACTAGAAAAGAAAAGGTCCCCTGTTCCGGAAACTTTCAGGAAGAATAGACCTTCTCCCGCAAAAAATCCTTTGAAACCTCCCCATTTGCTGTCTATTACAAGTTCTGTTCCACCTGCAACATAGGCTCCTCTGCTTAAGATCAATTCTTCATTTTTGAGAGATCTATGTTCCAGGTCTCCTAGGGTAGAAGAGGTCAAAAATAGCTCACCATTCCCGCCTTCTGCAGTAAATGTGTTTTGGAAGAATGACTCACCGCTGAACAAAGCTCTTTTCGCGGATGCAAAGATTCCACCTTGTGCCTTGGTTTCCATTTTGACCTGCGGGGACATGGCAACCATTGCCCCGGATTCAGCACGAATGGATTCTCCGGAATTCATATTCAATTTTAAGATGGGAAAATCAGGTTTTGCTAATATTTCAAATTTCATATACTATTCCTTTCTAGGCGGTAATTCGGATCTGAACCAAGCGCCGAGTGTAGGCACATTTCTGGATTGGAGCCAAAGTCTTCCTCTTCCTTTGAATCTCGCGACTAAACCTTCTCCGCCTAAAAAGAAGGATTTCCAACCTCCGAACTTAGTGATCTCGTATTGTAGGCCTTCTTCAAATGCAACTATATGGCCCGTATCTACTATAAATTCACCTTCTACATCCAGGACTTCTATCCCACCATAACTGGAGATCAAAACTGGACCATTACCTGAAAGTTTTAAGAAGAATAAGGACTCTCCGCTGAAAAAACCTTTCAGTCCTTGGAACTTTGTATCTATATCTATCTCGGGTTTTGAAGCCAAGAAGGAACTGGATTGGATGAAGATAGTTCCGTTTAATTCTAATTTTTCTATATCACCGGGAAGTGTGGGAGCAAGTAAAACTTCTCCTGGTTGTGATGCGGAGAAGGTGTTCATCCAGAAAGATTCTCCTCCTAAAAAAGCAGCCTTCAAGGATTTGAATAATCCTCCTTGTTGTGCCTTACTTGTTTGCATCTGGATATGAGAACTCATACTCATGAGCGCTCCCGCTTCCGCCTTGATAGATTCTCCGGAACTTAGATTAACCTTCGCTACGGAATAAGATGGTTTGTATAAAACTTGGATATTCATTTTGATTCCTGATATTTATTACACTGGAAGAAGTTTGGTAAGCCAGCTGATAAAACCGGAAGGCACTCTGGACTGTATCCAAAGAGTTCCGTTACCCGAAAAGTTTGCGACCAGACCTTCTCCGCCAAGTAAAGTGGATTTCCAATTTCCTCCTGCCTTTCCTACTTTGAATTGTAGAGAATTTTCGAAGGCGACTATATGACCTGTGTCCACAGTATAATTTCCCTGCACCTGGATTGGAACGATAGCTCCATAAGAACTTAAGAATACTTTTCCTGTACCTGAAACTTCTAACAAGAAGAGCCCCTCTCCTCCGAAAAAAGTACGAAAACCTCCAAATTTAGAAACTACTTGGATGCCAGGATCAGAAGCAAGATAAGATCCTGATTGTACAAAAATACTTTTTCCATTCAGATCCAAATCTATAATATCTCCGGGAAGATCGGGAGCGAGTCCGATCTCTCCCCCTGAATCAGGAGCAGTGTAAGTATTGAAGAAGAATGATTCTCCCCCGAAAATTTTTCTGGAAAGTGCGGAAAGAAAGCCGCTTCCCATTTTGGTTTCCACGCCCATTCGGGAACTCATGTACACCATGGCTCCGGCTTCCGATTTAATCGATTGACCAGGGTCCAATCTAAGTTTCAATAAGGAGAAGGAAGGTTTATGAGAGATCTGGAATTGCATACGCGGGAAAGTTTGGAAAGTATTTTCCAAGGCGTCAATCGATTCCCTGCTTTCCGTATTTCTTTCTAGACTTCTTCTTTTTAAAATTTAATCCGAATGAAACAAGTTTTAATCACAGGAGCCAATCGGGGAATCGGTTTAGAGCTCGCAAATTTATATTCCGAAAAAGGGTACACTGTTTACGCTGCTTGTAGAAAAAGTTCAGAACCTCTACGCAGGCTAAATGTAAAAATTTTTGAAGGTCTGGATCTGACCCAAAGCCAGAGTTTCGAAACTCTTTCCAACTTTTTGACAGGAGTCAAGCTGGACATACTCATCAATAACGCAGGTATTTTGATCCCTGATAATTTGGAAAGTGTGGACTTTACGGAACTAGAAACACAGATCCTAGTCAATGCAATCGGGCCTATACGACTCAGTCGTCTTCTTCTTTCGAAACTCGGCCCTCATTCCAAACTGATATTTATCACTAGCAGAATGGGATCCATCGCGGACAATACATCCGGAGCCTATTACGGATATAGAATGTCCAAAGCAGCATTAAATGCGGGTGCAGTTAGTCTTGCTCGTGACCTTGCACCTAAAAAGATCTCTGTAGGAATATTCCACCCTGGAATGGTAGCTACCGAAATGACAGGCAGACAAGGAATTCCACCTAGAGAAGCCGCCGAGGGACTCGCCCATTTAGTGGAAAAACTGAGCCCGGAAAGGTCCGGAAGATTCTTTCATCAAAACGGGGAAGAGTTACCATGGTAAATGGATTCTGTCTCCCTAAAACAACACTGTTGTAAAAAAGAGACAGAAGTACAGAAATTTCTTTCAAATTATGTCTAGTTATCTCTGTACCGGGCTATACTACCCGTCTAAAATCATCTTTTTGCGCTGCACCTGGCATGGATATTGCTGATATAGTCCTAAAGGGTTAATTTGTATTGGATTTTACAAACGTCCAATGTTAAAGAGCCCGGTGCAAAGCGAATGGATTCCGGAACCGAAAGTTTCCGGGGTAGGAAATGATGAATTTCACAGAACATAGAAAAACTCTTAAAGAAACAGTTAGAATTAAGGGGATCGGATTACATTCCGGTAAGGAAGTAAATCTGATCGGGCACCCTGCTCCTGCGGGAACAGGCGTAGTCTTTGAATACAGAAAGGGAGAAGATAAGGCATCCATCCCTGTAGAACTAAGTAACGTGGTAGATACGAGTAATGCTACCACCCTGGGAGACGGACTCCACAGAGTCCAGACCGTTGAGCACCTTATGGCGGCGGTATTCTCCGTAGGAATTACGGACATGATCTTGGAAATCGACTCTGTCGAAGTTCCTATTATGGACGGATCTTCCCTTCCTTTCCTAGAAGCATTCGAAAGTACGGGTTATACCGAATTCGAAGAAAGAATAGAACCCATTTATGTAAAAAATCCAATGTGGGTAGTTGATGGGGACAAATACCTTGTGATCCTTCCAAGCGAAACCTGGAAAGTGACCTACACAATCGACTTCCCTCATCCCCTCCTAAAAGGCCAGAATATCACAATCGATCTGGACCGCGACATCCTCAAAAACGAGATCTTACCAGCCAGAACCTTCGGATTCCTAAAAGATGTAGAAGCACTCCAAGCAAGAGGACTTGCTATGGGTGGTTCCTTGGACAATGCAATCGTTCTGACCCAGGACGGATACCTAAACGAGTCCCTCCGATACGAAAACGAATGTGTCCGACATAAAATTTTGGACCTGGTGGGCGATCTTTCCATCGCGGGAAGACCGATCATCGGACATTATTTGGCTTCTAAGGCGGGACATGCTCTGGATGTTTCTATGGCAAAGTTAGTCATGAGTTCCGTAACAGGAAACGAACTGGGCAAATACAAAAGCCGTCGTATCCCACTTTTCAACAGAAAAGCGGCGATGGTCTAATTTGTTCGATTTTCCCGCCTCGACTGGGGCGGGAGTCCCA
This sequence comes from Leptospira dzoumogneensis, assembly GCF_004770895.1. Taxonomy (NCBI): domain Bacteria; kingdom Pseudomonadati; phylum Spirochaetota; class Leptospiria; order Leptospirales; family Leptospiraceae; genus Leptospira; species Leptospira dzoumogneensis. Next base: position 50,131 of record NZ_RQHS01000010.1, read on the forward strand.
GAGTTTATAAAAGACTTGTCGATTCACTAAACTACTGTATTTCTACCAGCGGATATTCATTCTATGAATGGCGGCGGGAAAAGAAGTACATATATGGGGATAGTCGCTTTTCCCGGCAGATTTTACGGTCGTTGCGTAAAAGTCGGGACAAAAAGAAGGCATCTCGCTCACGGCGCTTATATCCACGAAAGCCAAAAATCGGAAGAGCTTAAAAAACTAGTCAATGCTCTCGAGTCTTCCAAAATAGAATTAAAATCGATCATCTCCAGTCTCAAAACAAGAGAACAAGACAGAGAGCTAAAAGAAATTTTAGAGACCCAGGTCACAATCACAGAAGACCCAGGACTGCAAGATTCATTCAGGAATCGGATCAAAGAATATAACGAAAACGCATTTTTAGCCGTCCAGAACACGATCAATGAACTCACTGACAAGTTCACTCGTATGGACAATCCATTCTTCCGAGAAAGATCGGACCATTTCCAAGACATCTCCAATCGTATCCTAGAAAACCTATTGGATAAAAAGGAAGAAGTCTCCTTTTTAGCGGATCAATCCGAGGACGTGATCCTAGTCGCAAGGCAATTGACTCCTTCTCAGATGATACTCATGGACAAGAGTAGAATTCGAGGGATCGCAACAGACCTGGGGGGAAAAACGGGCCATATGGCAATCCTTGCCAGGAATTATGGGATCCCCACTATAGTAGGTCTAAAAGAATTTTATAGAAATATTAACGATTTTGAATATGTTTTCTTGGATGCGGACACAGGCCAGATCGTAAGGAACCCGACGATAGAAGAAGTGAAATATTACGGTGCTTCTTCTCCATTAAGTTTTGAGACCAAGGTAATAAAACCCAAGAAGGCAGTCACAAAAGACGGAGTTAAGATCAGGTTAAAATGTAATTTGGAATCCGATACTGACTGCGATCTTGCTAAAAAAGCGGATGTGGACGGAGTCGGTCTTTTTAGATCTGAGTCATTATTCTTAAAATACCAGGACAAAAACGTTTCCGGAGAAGAACAATTTTTAGCCTATAAAAGGATCGCTGAAGGAATGGATCCGAATCCTGTATATATACGCACCTTTGATATAGGTGCCGATAAATTTTCCACCGGAGAATTTGAGGAGAATCCATTCTTAGGAAATCGAGGAATTAGATACAGCCTCCAGAACCCGGAATGGTTCAAGGAACAATTGATCGCAATCCTGAGAGCTTCCGCCTACGGAAATTTAAGCATTCTACTCCCGATGGTTACAAACCTAGGAGAGATCAAAAAAACGAAAGTAATATTAGAAGAATGTAAAAGAGAACTTACTGCCCAAAAGGAAAAGTTCAATAAAAAGATCAAACTAGGAGTGATGGTAGAAACTCCTTCCGCTGTATCCTCTATGGATGTTCTCGCAAGAGAAGTGGATTTTTTCTCAGTAGGAACAAATGATCTATTACAATATCTAATGGCAGTGGATCGGAATAATGTGAATGTTTCCTCCTTATACAATCCATTCCATATCTCTTTTTTAAGAGCTTTGGTCCAAATAGTAGAAACGGCTTGGAAATACGAAAGGCCATTAAGTATCTGCGGCGAACTTGCTTCCGATACGAATTTTACGATCCTACTCTTGGGGATAGGATTCAGAGAACTTTCTATTTCCATTCCGTTCGTAGGACCGATCCGTAAAATTTTAGGATCAGTCAGTTTGAAACAAGCGAACTTTCTTTTGAAAAAGATCTTAGAACTTTCCGAAAATGAGGATTACGAAGCGATCGAGGCTTTCTTATTCAGCAAACACTTGGAGTAAGAAATTGGAATCGCCTGTTGGAGTTCCTACACAGCTGGGATTTTATTCCGAAAGTATATGTAGGAATTCCAACAAGACTTAGATCTAATTTTAAACCCGATGTAGGAATTCCAACATCGCTCTAAATACCAGATCTACTTAATACTATCCGAATATTCCAAACTTAAAAACAAGAATTCGTCCTGGTCTATCTTCTTTTCCTGCAGGAATAAAGGACCCAAAGATTCTTTCGGTTTTAGAAAATTCAAATAAGACTGTTTTTCAGTTCTTAGAAAAAAATTCCCTTCCGACTTTTTCTCAGAATGGAAATGAGAGATCTTTTTGATTATCGAAGGAAGGTTTCTATCTTCCGGATCAATGTTTGAAAATAAGATCAGATAATTTTTTTCTTTCCATATTCCTTTAAAAGCGAATCCTTCCGAGGAGAAAAATTCCCTAAAAGGGATCTCTTCCGAAACATCTTCCAATCTGGAATATTGAAAAACTTCTTCCGTGCCGAGCACCTTAGGTAAGAAAGAATCAATTTTAAGTCCGGGAGCTTCTTCCCAGCCTGCACTTAAGCAGATCCCTTTTTTAAAACTTGGGTTTAAATTTTTAATTTCCAGTTCTGATTGGAACTTCTTCCATGTGAGTTCTGCTCTCGCGAATATAAATCCTAAATTTAAGGCGGAAAATTCTCTTACTCTGGAAAAGTCCCAGACTTCTCTTTCTCTTAACGTGGAAAAGTAAAGATTATCCAAAGCATATAGGTCCGAATGACCATAGGGTTCGAAAATACTAGGTTTGGAGAGAGTCGTTTTCGCCATATAGTATAAATATCGGCGACTTGCAATATTCTCCCCAGGGTAAAAAAAAGCCCCGGTATTAATACCGAGGCTTCTTCTTTCCTTTTTGAGGGCGTAAAACCCGGCTTAAAAGGATTATTTATCTGTTGAATAGACTTTTTTAATCTTATCCGCGTATTTTTCAGCGATTACGTGGCGTTTCATCTTCAACATATTGTTTAACTCGTCCCCTACCTCGAAAGGTTTGGAAACGATAAAGAATGGAGTCACTTGCTCGAAGGACTTGAATCCGTTCTTAGCATTGTTAAGAGCTTTAATCTCTTTTCTGAATAGATCCACTACTTTTGCGTTTTCGTTTAACGCGTCTTTATTGGAAATATCCACTCCGTTCTCTTTTGCCCATTCTTGTAATTTATCGAAGTCAGGAATAATGATCGCTCCCAGATTTTTCTGGTCTTGGCCTATGATCATACACTGGCTGATATAAACGGACTCTTGGAGTTTGTTCTCGATAGGAACCGGCTCCACGTTTTCTCCGCCTAACAGAACCACGGTGTCTTTCGCTCTTCCGGTAAGTGTCAGGGTATGTTTGAAGTTGATCATCCCCATATCACCTGTGTTCATCCATCCGTCTACAAGAGCCTTAGAGGTTGCTTCTTCGTTTTTGAAGTAACCTTTCATAACTTGAGGACCGTTTACGAATACAACACCTTTGCGGCCTAATTTACCTTTGATCACTTTTCCGTTTGCATCGATCTCAGTTAGAACTTCGTTATTATCATTTCTGATCTGAAGATGTGTTTTAGGAACGATAGAACCTACGGAACCGATGATCAGCTTTTGGAAAGTTCTCACGGAAAGTACAGGAGAAGTTTCAGTCATACCGTAACCTTCCAATACATTGATCCCGATATTGTTGAAGAACTCGTCTACGTGACGAGGAAGCGCTCCTCCTCCGGAGATAGAAGCTTTCAATCTTCCACCGGTAGCTGTTCTGATCTTGGAAAGAACGATCTTGTCTAAAGTTGCGCTATTGAAGAATACTCCAAGTCCTGCTAAAATGTATAGAGGCAGGCTTAAAAAAGAAAATTCAGTAGGAGCAAGCAGATAAGCGGCAATCGAAGACGCTACTGTCAAAGTGAACGGCCCAGTCAGTATCAATTGGATCAACATTAAGATCCCGTAAAATAGGGAAACGATCGGGTTTCTTCCGTGATAATCCACTTCTTTGCCGGTGATAAAACGAATAGCTGCGTTTTTCTTATCGGAGAAAAAATAAGCCAGTTTGAATAAACCGCGGCGAAGAGCGGGAGTTTGGCTTGGATCGTTAATTCTTGTATAAATACCGTTATAGATATTTTCCCAAAGACGAGGAGCGGATCCCATGAAAGTAGGTTTCACGGTCGCTAAGTCTTGGCGAAGATCCCTAACGTTAGTGTAATAAGTAGCGGCACCTATGCTGATACAAACATATTCCACAACCCTTTCGAATACGTGCCATACAGGAAGAATAGAAAGTAGTTTTGCTTCCGCATTGATCTTTAACATAGGAGTTACGTTCAATACTTGGTGCATCATATTAGAATGTCTTAATTGAACACCTTTAGGAAGACCTGTTGTTCCGGAAGTATAGATCAAAGTGAAAAGATCCTCAGGTTTGATAGCGGCAACCCTATCTTCTACCTTACGAGAACCGGAAGCTCTAAGACTTTTTCCTTTTTCGATCAGGTCGTACATTTTCAGAACGCCAGGAGCTTCGGATTCCTTATCCATTACGATAACGGTTTTAACTTTTCCGAGCTGAGACTTGTTCCTGTTGAATTTCTCCAACATTTTATCGTTTTCTATAAATACTACTTCGGACTCGGAGTGACTAACGATATATACGATCTCAGAGTCTGTGATATCTGTTCCTCTTGGAACGTCGGCCGCACCGGTCATGATGATACCGTAATCTGCAATGATCCATTCTACGCGGTTATCAGCGAGTAACGCGACATGGTCTCTGGATTGAATACCAAGTTCGATCAAAGCCTCGGCAAGATTCACACCTGCTTCGTATAACTCCGAATAGTTGATCGGCAAATAATTCTTTTGCGCGTCTTTGTATAAGAAAGCAGGTTTATTTTTAAATTTTTCTGCCGACTCACGAAATAATTGGGCGAGATTCTCAGCCATGTATGGAAATTCTCCTGAAATGAAATGGAATGATGGATGTGTCCGGCAGCACCTACCGGGAATCTGATTCCAGATTCAAACTAAATGCTTAAAGATAAATCCTTTTTTTAAAAACCGGTTTGAGTTTGGTTTTTTATTACACGATCGTTATGTATAAAGCTCAATTCTAAGGAGATTCGAGCCAGTTTTTTAGTCTTCCGGTCAATATTGGTAGATCTTTCTCTGAAATTCCGTATTGGGAATGAAGTTTCTTTCCGGATTTGCTAAACACGAATAATGCAGGCTGCCCTTCTATTTTGAGAGGGGTTACAAGTTCCCATTTCGGGTCCAAAAGGCTTGGGTATAACATTCCGAATTCGGAAGCGGCTTTTCGGATCTCTTCCAAACTTAGATCGTCTTCCGTATTCACGCCTAACACGACTGCAGGAGAATCTTTCAATTTTCCTCTCAATTTTTCGACCACAGGCACCGCTTTTTTACAAGGTTCACACCAGCTCGCCCAGAAGTCCAAGACCACTAACTTGCCCTTGTCCTCTGAAAATTTGTGGGAATTCCCATCCCAATCCTGAAGTGTCACCTGGTAGAGCAAAGGTTGCTCGTCAGATCTGCAATCGTTTAAGAATAAAATGGAAAAAAGAAGAAGGTAAACAGGCCAGGCTTTTCTAAAAACCATACTTCCAGATTACAAATAAGAATCAAAGCTACAAGTCATTTACTTCCAATTCTACCTTGCTTTAAAGAGACTAGATCAAAAACTTGTACAAGGTTTTCAACCTTGGAAGAAACCAGGATCTATAATTACTATTTCCAATTTTCAGAATTCCAATCCTATTTGGAAGGAAGAAGATTCCAAGGAGAAGGGATCCATTTCGATTCCGGGTCTCCCCAAGTAAGCACTAAACCTCCGACTCTCTTCGCATTTTTAGATCCTAAAAAAGGATTAATTCTTCAATTAAGATCCGGTAAAACTATTGAAAAAGTCTGCACCGATTGGACGGATTATTCTTGGGAAAGAAAGGAAGATCTATTCGTTTGGAACGTAAGTCCTACGGAACAAATTTATTTCCAAGCACTGGATAAAAATCGCATCCATATCCATTGGAAATCTTCCACTGATATTATTTTTTCGGGAACGATAGAAGTAAGGGCAAAATCATTCTTCCAAAAAATTTTAGGACTTTTTAGAAGAAACTAGATCCCTAAAAATTTTTTTAACTAGCGCGGCAGACTTCTTTCTTTCGAATCTTTTCAGATCCGCTTTTGGAAATTTAAACTTCTTCTTTTGGAAATCCAAAATCGAATTCTTCCAATCTTCTTCCGACTCCGGAGAAACATATACACAGGATTTTTTACCTATCTCTCTAAATACTTCCAGGTCCGAAACGATACAAGGTAAGGAATAAGCAAGCGCCTCCAAAAGTGGTATACCAAATCCTTCATAAATGGAAGGAAAAACGAAAAGGCTCGCTTTAGAATACAGGTATTTCAGCTCTTCTTCATTTACAAAATCGAACCAGCATAATTCTCCGGAGCCTGAAACTTTTCGAAATTCCGCTAAAAACTCGGGAGATTCCCATCCTTCTTTTCCTGCATGCACCCAAACAAGATCGAATCTTTCTTTTTTGGCCTTTTGGTAAGCTTTCAGAAGTGTTCCGAAATTTTTACGAGGTTCTAATGTAGAAACAGTTAAGAAGAATTTTTTAGGTAATTTTGAGATCCGTTTTGTAGGAGGAGTTTTGATCTTTTGGATCTCTTTCGGATCGTAACCGGGATAGATTATATCTATCTTTTCTTTAGGAAAGGAAGTATACTTTAAGATCTCTGAAGAAGTAAATTCAGAGTTTGCTAGAATAAAATCAGCTCTTTGGATACTTCTTCTTAAATAAAAAAGCTGCTGGAATCTGGCGATAGGCCTCATTGTTTCCGGAAAACGATATGCCACAAAATCGTGGTAGGTCAAAACTCCTGGAATATTTTTGGACAAGAATAAAGGAAATACCTGCTGTGTTCCCCAAAAAAGATCGATCTCATATTTTCTAAGTTGGAAAGGAAGGTAGAATACAAAGTAGATCCCCCCTTTTTTAGAGAATAATCCCTGCCCTATCACCGGCTTTATATTTGGATTTTTGAATAGATCCGAATAACCTTCGTGAATTGGCCTATGCGAAAAAAGATAAAATTCAAAATCCGGATCTTTATCAAAACCTTTTAATACTGATTCGATGAGTCTACCCACACCTGAAACTGGAGTGGATAATGGTCTTGCATCCAAGGCGATCTTGTATTTTTTTCTGTGTATATTGGACAAACTAAGAATGGCCTTTTCTAAGATTGATTTACCAACGATCTCTGACGGAACCTTGGAGGGAAGTTTTAAACTTTTCCCAAAACCGAGTGACTAGTTCCGATTCTCCGGCGAGTAATCCGATCCCTAGTTTAGAAGTTAGGAACGGATAATCCTTCCCGGAACGGATTTCCAGATCTTTTCCAAGAGAAGCTCTCAGAATCGCGATCCCGCCTGCCACATCCCAATCGTTTTTAGGCCGGAGAGAAAGTGTCAAAGGATATTTTCCGACTGCTACGAGTGCAAGTTTATAAGCGATGGAACCTTTCGGCTCTAATACAAAATCATTTCCGTAATCTAATTTTTTGAAAAGCCCGGCTTTTGTTTCGGAAATGGAGACTAGGATTTTAGGAATTTCGGAAGATCCGATTTTCGGTAGATAGAAAGTATTTTCCCAATCGATCTTATTTTCAATAAAAGGAGGCTTTAAAATTGTATAATATGCTCCCTTACCTTCTAGTCCCCAAAAAAATTCCCCGGTCGCGGGGTTCATTACGATCCCAAAAACAGGTCTGCCTTCTTCTAAAAGTCCAAGGCTGATCGCAAACTCCGGATTTTTAGAAACAAATTCTCTGGTGCCGTCGATTGGATCCAAGATCCAGACCCTTTCTTTTCCTAAAGAAGAATGGGAAAAATCCGAATCTTCCTCGGAGTAAACTTTGTCTTTTAGGATTTTGCGGATGCCGCCTGCAATGATCTCGTTTGCCTGCAGGTCGGCTTCGGTGAGAGGATCACCTTTGGATTTTTCCATCACATGGAAATTTGTTCCATAGATGGAAAAGATCCGATCTGCTGCTTCCAGAACAAGTTTAGAAACTAATTCCGCTTCTTCCGGAAATCGCATGAAAAGGGATTATTTTCCGGAAGTTGGCTGAGCCGGTTGTTTATCTTCCTTATGAGGCTCTTCGTCCAAATTATCAGGACGAACATAGAACACTTCATTGATAGGAGTTTGGAGATAAATTTCGGGATCCATTAGATAACTGTAAAATACGATATAAGTTTTGTATTTTACATACACTCCAAAAGTCCCCTTTTGAGGTTCGTACGAAATAGAATCCGCTTTTAGATCCTTGGTATATTCCTTATAATCCAGGTATTTACGATGAAGGCTGTATTTTAAAGCGGAGAGAAGATTTTTTTCCAGCATCGCTTTTTTAGCGGCGTCTGAAACTTTACGATTCTTATTAAATTCTTCTACTTTATTAAATTCTTCTACTAAACCGCTGACTTTTCCAGCAAACAATGGGGTCCCTAGGCAGATAGCCAAGGCTAGTATTACGATCCGTTTCATTGTTTCTCCTATGTTCCTGTGAATAATATCGGTATTTTAGGGGGCGAACTTTCCCCCTTGTTATAATTTCTCTAAGGGGGTATAGGCAAGGAAAAAGTTCTTCTCCAGGCCTCCGAACTTGATTTTTACCTTACGGTTTTTGCCGGTTCCCTGGACGGAAACCACCTGTCCCATGCCGAATTGGGCATGTTTGACCCTATCGCCTTCTCGAATATCCGCCTCTTCTCCCAAAGGTTTGGAAGAATCCGCATTTTCCCTGGTCTCTCTCGGACTTTCGGGGATTTTATAAGCACCGGAAGCAGCAGCCGGAGGTCCAGAAGGTCTACGAACTCCTTTTTGGGCGACAATACCTTCTTCCCCGAAACATTCGGAGGGGATTTCAGGAAGGAAGCGAGAAGGAATTCTGTCTTCCACTTTTCCGAATTTACGGGAGGTCCTGGAATAACTTAGGTATAATTTCACTCTAGCTCGGGTCAATGCCACGTAAAAAAGTCTTCTCTCTTCTTCCTCTCCGTTCGGTTCTTCCAAGCTCATGGAATGGGGGAAGGTCCCCTCTTCCAAACCTGTCAGAAATACCGTAGGGAATTCCAGTCCCTTTGCGTTATGGACAGTCATAAGATGAACATAGTCCGTGAGCTGGGCGGAATCCTCTTCAGAGGTTAGAAGACTGATCTGGTTCAGATATTCTTCTAGGTTAGGAGCTTCTTCCCTGGATTCGTATTCTTCGATAGAGTTCACGAACTCTCTGACGTTCTCTACTTTGGAGATCGCTTCCTCATCATGTACATCTCTTTCCATATAATCGATCCAACCGGATCTAGTCACGATCTCTAAGGCAATCTTAGAAGGAAGTTCTCCTTTTTCTTTCCGATCGATCAGATCATCGAATAGATGATATAATTCTTTCGCTTTTCCTAAACTTGCTTTTTTTAAAGGAAGATCAGGATGCCCGATCGCTTCCAAAAAAGAAATCCCCTGGTCCAGGGAAAATTTACGGATCTTCTCTATACTCGCCTCACCGATACCGCGGGGAGGTGTATTCACAATTCTTAATAAAGAATTGGAATCCATAGGGTTAGCCACCACGTTCAGATATGCGATCATATCCTTGATCTCGGCTCTATCGAAAAATCTGAAACCGCCGAAAATTTTATATGGGATACCGGAAGCCCTAAGTCCTTCTTCAAAATATCTGGACTGAGCGTTTGTTCTGTAGAAGATCGCAAAATCCTTGTAATCGGCGCCTCTTGCGGAGCCTGCCCTGATCTTTTTGACTATATCGTAAGCTTCTTCCGTTTCATTCTCGAATTGGGAAACTCCGATCGGTTCTCCCAATTCATTATTCGTGAATAATTCTTTTTCTTTTCTTCCGCTATTATTCGAAATCACCTTAGAAGCGGCACGAATGATCCTGGAAGTAGAACGGTAATTTTCCTCCAGCTTAACGACGTATGCATTCGGGAAATCACTTTCGAAATTTAGAATATTCGAAATATCTGCTCCTCTCCAGGAATAGATGGACTGGTCGTCGTCTCCTACCACGCAAAGATTCGCCCTGTCTCCCGAAAGCAGGCGGACCAACGTGTATTGAGCCTTGTTTGTATCCTGATACTCGTCCACCATGATATAATTCCATCTATCTTGGTAGGATTTTAGGACGGACGGGTTCTCCCTGAATAATTCTACGGTTTTTTGGATCAAGTCGCCGAAATCTAATGCTTGGTTTTTTTTCTTACGTTTTTCGTATTCTTCGTAGATGTTAGAGATCATCTGAGATCTGTGTGAAAAATTCTCTTTTCGGATATAAAGATCGGAATCGGAAAGCCCGTCCTTCCAAGAGGAAAAGATCCCTGTCAAAGAAGAAGGTTTATACTGCTTAGGATCCTCATGTAGATCCTTGATCACCTGCTTGATCAAGGATTCCTGTAATGCCGAATCATAAACCGTAAATCCGGAAGGCATTCCAAGATAAGAAGTTTCCCTTCTCAAAATATATAAACATAAAGAGTGAAATGTTTTGATCTGCACATTCCATGGGATGGAAGGCACAAGTTTTCCCACTCTTTCCAACATCTCTGCGGCGGCCTTATTCGTAAAAGTGAGAGCGCAGATTGAATCCGTTCTTTTGTTCAGGATCAGGTTTGCGATCCTATGAGTGATCACCCTGGTTTTCCCGGAACCTGCACCTGCTAAAATCAGAACAGGGCCCTCCAATCTTTCGACTGCGGCCTTCTGTGGATCGTTCAAGCCTTGTACTAGATCAACTGACAAAGCAAAAACTCCTTAGAATCTGTAATCACCGATACCGAATACGAACTGGAATGCGTTGTCAGATTCATATCTTTCGAAAGGTGCCCAGAAATTTCCGGTAGGTTTTAACTTTTGTGCAAAATAAATACGAAGTGGAAGAACAGGGATCTGCACCCTCAGACCCACCCCCCAGGAATATCTCATTCTATCCATTGCAACGTTATCCGATGATAGGATCAATCTTCCCGGGTTATTCAATTCGTCGTAGGTTACGTCCGCCTTACGTCCATTCTGCAAATTGAAATTGTTCTGGATGTACCAGCCGATCGGGTTTGCGGCAATCTGATCCGCCTTATTCTTATCATAAGATTCAAAATAATCTTTTTTAGTCCCTGTGGCTCGGTTCACCTGCTCGTAAAGTGCTCCTCCGTCCAAGAAGACCACAAGCCAGAGTAAGCTTGGCTCTATCGGAATACGTATCTCGGTATCGAAAAGAATACGATGCTGGGCACCGTCTCTCCATTCCACAGGATACTTTTGGTCGTTATAATACCAGCCCCTTAAGGATTCATAACCACCTATGATGAGTAAATCCTGAGGACGAATATATGGATCCTGCACAGGGTCTTGGTTATGAGAACCTCCCATAGGAGCTCTTTGGAAAATAAAAGTATCGGAAGTCCTGAATTCTTGTACAACTCTCCATCTACGAAGAGCGTTGTTCCGGATCAGACCGCCGAATGTGAAATCGAACCAAGTATGATAATATTCCGCTAAGATCCTATATTGGTCGAAGTGAGAAGATCCACCCAAATACTGTCCCACGTTATCCACCTGGAAGAGCAGATCATAACCTCTAGTAGGAGCGAATACGTTATCCCGAATATCATAAGCAAGACCGTTTGTGACCTGAGAACGGAATTGCCATCCTCTTCTTACGTTAGCCAAAACTGCGTCCGATACGAGTGCAGTCGGGTTGGAATAAGAATAAAACGCAGGCGTATATCTATGGAAATGGGTCCAGTTGGTCCCGAGCCTGTGGGCCACTCCCATAGTGATCCCTAAACCGTTATTATCGTAAGTAGCATTCTCAACAGTTGGAGAAGTTGTACTATCCGAAATAGAGATCGTAGAAGTAGAACCTAAGAATATGGTTCGTGAGAAATAGAACATGGAAAGTGAAAGAGACCAAGGAGTATCGTACATCCAAGGTTCTGTCCAAGAGATCTGGAAGGATCTACGATAAGGTCCGAACTCCAGACGTCCCGAGACTTTTTGTCCGGTTCCGTTCAAATTGTTTTCACCTATCTCGGTGAAGATCGTAAATCCGGTGATTGTTCCGTAACCACCACCCATGGAAACCGTTCCGGTCGGCTGCTCTAATACTTCGATAACAAGGTTCATCTTAGTATCATCCGAACCGGGTCTCATATTAAAGTTTACTTCTTTGAAATAGCCTAAGTTGAAGATCCTTTCCCTGGAACGGTTTACCAAAGTAGAATCGAATAAGTCTCCCGATTTAAAGAGTAACTCTCTTCGGATTACCTTGTCCTGGGTTTTCTTATTTCCTTTGATGATTACGTTCTCGATCTGAGCCAGGTTGTTCTCACGGATGGTAAAATCTACGTGAACGAATTTACGACCCCTCAACTCAGGAGTATCTCTATAAATTTCTCTTAATTTACGGATATTTAATTGTTTATATTCCTCTTCGCAGGACTTTTTTTCCACCTCTGTTCTTCTGGAGGTACAATTTTCATAATATTCTAAACTTTCAGAATCCAATGAAACGATCTTTCTTCTTGGAATTACCTGAGCGAAGATATGGCCCTTAGAACCGTAGAGTTCGTTTACTGTGGCCCTGTCTCTGGAGAATACCGTTTCGTCGAAAATTTCTCCCGCATCTTTAGAGCTATAATCCAAAGACTTTTCGACCTCTTGAACAGTGAATAAAGGTTTTAATTTGTCCTTAGGAGTATCAGGAGGGTTATTTTCTTTGTTCAAGAAGATCGGCCTGCCGTCTCCGTCAGTAGTCATATCATGAGCAACCGTATATCCGTTAAAATAATACACCTGCCCCTCGTAGAGTTTGATATTGACTATGATTACCCTTCTATTTTTCTTTTCGGCGTTTTCCCAATGGATTTCCCAGTTGGTACCTTCTCGGATCAACTCTGAATCCAAGTATCCCTTACTTCTTAAATAGGCTTGGATGACTTCTTTATCTTTTTCGAAGGAACTTTCTTTGAAGTTACCGCCTTCGAATAGGCCTTCTTCCTTTAACTCCATGAGTCCGAGGATCTCAGAAGTTTCTATGGTCTCATTCCCGTAGATATTGATCTTTGCGACAGGGATCTCTTCTCCCTCGTCAATGATGAAACGGACCTTTACTAAGTTTGTCTTCGGATCAGGTTTTCCAAGTTCAACTTTTACATAGGCCAGGAAAAATCCTTCGTCTTTATATTTTTGTAATATAATATCTCTGGACTTGGTGACCTTTTGTGGAGTGATTACCTCGTTATCTTTGAGAGGCATTTTATCCCGGAGATCCGCAGGAAAAACTTCGTCCGCTCCGATAAATTCAATTTCCTTAACTCTAGGTCTTTCTCTCAGATCGAAAATGACCCGAACGCCTCCTTCCATTTCTTCCGCTTTAATATCTATAAAGTAGAAGAACCCGGAAGCGAATAATGCTTTTAAGTCTCGATCGATGATCCCTTTGGTGAGAAGTTTACCTGTTCGGAGTTCCAAAAGACCACTGATATCCGAGTCAGATGTGTTCTTATTTCCGTTAAATTTTATTTCTCTTACGATCTTTCCGAAATAATCGCTTTTTTTGGAGAAAAGTTGAGAGATCTCGCCGGAGTAAAAAAAGAATCCGCTTACAAAAATAACGGCAAAGGATTTATATATAGATACTTTTCGTTTCAAGAGTCTTTTGAAATCGCCTTAAGGCTTTATTTAAAATCGAGAGGGTTCTTCCCTGCTCGAAATAAGTCTTTAGATCCACCTGAGCGGATCACTGACCTCCCGGTTGACGAACCATCGCAAGATTGAATCTTGTTACTCCGGCTTCGTTCACTTTATCGATCACTTTGACGATGGTTTGGTAATTCGCTCCGCCATCGCCTCTGATAATCACCCGATTTTTACTCTGTTCTTTTTTGTCTTTGTCGTCGCCTTGGTTTTGGCCATTGAACAATTTTATTTTTTCAGTCAGTTTTTCCAAAGGAACAGGCTCAGTGTCTTTATCTAGGAAAATTTTTCCGTCCTTATTGACAGTGATCACCAGTTCGTCCTTTTTCTTTTCCTGAGCAGTGCTGGAAGATCTAGGGAGTTCTATTTTTACGACAGTGGATTTTTCCAAAGTCGCGTTCATCAAAAAATAAATTACGATGAAACAAATAACGTCGATCATAGGCGCAAGCTCGATCTGGCCCGCCCTAAAACTTCCGCTTTCTCCCCGATTCCACTTTTTAAATTTCATTTTATTTTAAAAACCTAAGCGCCTGCTCTGAAAGACTTTCCATTTCGGAAATCGTGTCTTCTTTTTTCTTTTGGAAGAAGTTATGAAAAATATACGCAGGGATCGCAACCGCAAGTCCCATAGCTGTGGTGATCAACGCTTCGCTGATCCCCACTTCCGCTCCTCTTGTTCCGGAACCTTCCGCGAAGGAACGAATAATCCCAAGAACTGTTCCCAATACTCCTAAAAGTGGGGAGATGGTAGCGATTGTAGCTAACGGAGAAAGGAATTTTTCCATTCTCTGGATCTGATTTAATCCTTGGGTCACGATCTCATCATCTACGGAAGATGCATTTTTCTTAAACTGGGTAATACCTGCTTGTAAAACCTGGGAGACCGGTCCTTGGCTCAGACTTCTCATTAGATCGGAAGCGGAATCATAGTTTTTTTCTCTGAGTAGATCTTTTACCCTTCTCCAATCGTCAGGAGTAATTGCTTTCCAACGAGAGAAGAAGATCAGCCTTTCTATGATGATTGTAAATCCTACTATAGAAACTAGAAGGATCAGAATAGGTACGGTTTCCGGTGGAATAATGGAAACCAAAGAATCTGTTTTGGCAAGAATCATATCGGCTTGAGGTTCTCCAAGGAGTAGGGTTTCCAACTCGGCTGTCCCTGCCAAACGATTTTTAAAAGGAAGTTTTCCTTTTTACCGGAAGCAAATTCTGCCCCGGTAAAAAGAGAAGTTTAGAAGGCGAATTATACCGCCTTCTTTTTGAGCAATTCCTTTGCGTGATGGAGAGCGCCTTTGGAGATATTTTGACCCGCGATCATTCTCGCAAGTTCCATGGTTCTCTCCTCCATTCCCAAGAATTCAGTTTCGGAGACGGTTCTTCCTTCTTTGAGTCGTTTGCTTACTAGAAGATGATGGTCTGCAGCGGCAGCGATCTGCTGTAAATGTGTGACCAAAATAATCTGGTGAGTTTTGGAAAGTGTTCTGAGTTTTTTTGCTACGTCAGAAGCAATCTCTCCACCCAGACCGGAGTCAATCTCATCAAAAACCAAAACTTTTCCGTCAAAATTGGAACCAAGCACACTTTTGATGGCCAACATTACTCTGGAAATTTCTCCTCCAGAAGCAATTTTACGAAGAGGTCTTGGTTTTTCTCCAGGGTTCGGGCTAAAATAGAATTCTGCCTGGTCCAATCCGAATTCGTTTACCAAATAGGATTTTCCTTGGGCTTCTACTTCTCCCTCCGGGCTTGTTTCCCAACGAAGTACTACCTGCAGTCCGGCTCCCTTCATTCCCAGAACTTCCAACTCTGATTTAAGTTTGGATTCGAACTTGTTCAGGACCTCTCGCCTAGACTTGGAAAGCTGCAAACAAGATTGGGTAAGCTTATCTGCTGCCTTTTTCTTTTCCTTTTCCAGAGAAGTTTTAGAATCTAAATTTTGTTCTAGAGCGGCTAGCTCGTCCTCCGCCTTCTTCTTTGTTTCTAAAATTTCAGAAATTGAATTTCCGTATTTTTTCTTAAGTTTTTGGATCAGATCTAGCCTGGACTGAACATGAGATAACCTCTCCGGAGAAAAGAACACCTCTTCTTTTTGGTCCTGGGCACTCGTATTGATCTCACGGATCGTAACATACACTTCCCTAAGAGCGGAATCCATTTCGTTTAATGATTCGTTCAAAATTTTGATCTTATCGGAAGCGGCAAGCACCTTGGGGAAAATCCCCAAAACGGAAGATTCACTTTCATGCAAATAACCGGTGATTATATCTAGGTTCTCTGCCAATTTTTCTCCGTGAACGAGTAGGTTTTCTTCTTTGCTGAGTTCCTCCTCTTCTCCCAATTTTAAATTGGCAGTGTGGATCTCCTCTATCTGGTATTGGAGTATCTCTTTTTTGCGGTTTCTGTCCGCATGAGATAATTCTAATTCTTCCAATCGTTTTTTCAGGCTTTTATAAGTTAAAAATCCTTCCTTCACTTCTCCTCTGAGTGTGTGCAAACCTGCAAAACCGTCCAGAATATCCAATTGTTGGGCCTTGTCCAAAAGTAGAATTTGATCATTTTGATTATGTACTTCGGAAAGGATCTCTCCTAAACCACGAAGCACTTGAGCAGAAGATAATGAATGATTGATCTGGATCTTTGTTTTTCCATCCCGAGTGAATTCTTTTCGGATCACAATTGCGGAGCCGTTTAAAGGAAATCCATGTTCCCTCATCCAGGTTATGGCGCCTGGATTTTGGGAAACATCGAACTCAGCTTCTAAACAATACTTATCCGAACCAGTTCGAATATCCATGGTACTACTTTTTCCTCCGAGTAAGGAAGAAAGAGCATCCAGTAAGAGAGATTTTCCGGAACCGGTCTCTCCCGTAATCGCAGTTAACCCCCCTCTTAAGTCGATCTGGGCTGATTCAATTAATGCAAAATCTCGGATACTAATTGTCTGAAGCATGGTTTTTCCTCTTAGCTACAGAATACTATTCGCATGATTATATACTTTTGTAAACTATTTTTTTGTATAGTATTCTGAAAAATATAAAAAAACAGGAAATTTTAAAGAAAAAGCCTTAAGTTAGCTCGTTTTTTTTTGAGTCCGTATTTCGAGATGCAAAGATAAGCTAAAATAACGTTGTCAGATTCAAATTTCAGGCAAAACATTATGCTTAAAAATTCTTCACTAATTCTTGGACTTCTGTTTATAACTTTCTTTCAATGTTCTCAAGTAGACTTAGATGAAATTCAAGGAAAGAAAAAGAAAGAAAATTGCGTAACCGATTATTTTGGTTGCGTGAGTTATTATAGGGAATGTATAGATTCAGGTCGCTGCAATTCCTCTGATCCATACTACGCAAACGGACCGGAAGGAGCTTGCTCAAGTGCATTATTCATGTGTTCAACAGGGTCGGAATTATAATACGGATTAAAAATGTTAAAAAATAAAATATTAGCCCTTCAAGCGATTATCTTTTTCAATTTTTCCGCATGTGATCATAAACCGGAGGAAAATCTCACTCCTCTTATTGAGTGTGGCGGACTTGCTATCTGCGCCGCAGATTGGCAAAAATCAGGATTACCTGAATTTGTTGGTACCTGGAAGAATGAAAATTCCGCAGACTCGTGCAATCAAACCAAGATTACCTATATTTTTGACGATACGGTTATAACGGAATATGATTATAAGCAGACTTCTTCCTGTAACGTAATCAGTTCAAATAAACATTATTTTGAATGGAATATTGATTCGGCATCAGGAGACTATTGTGAAACCGATATTGCAGCCTTGCCTAAGGTGACAAACTGTTACCCTTATTCAATCAACTCTACAGATTTAACAATCTATATCTTCGCGTCTTTGCGCCTCTGCGTGAGACACTCTCGCACAAATTTCACGGAAGCGCAAAGGGACATTGATTTACTGCCCCGCGAAAGATCGAGCCGGGGTCAAAAAATAGTGGCCGCGATTTTTTGACCGGAGGCGAGAGCTTGGTCCGAGACGGACTTTAGTCCGGATCGGACGCGGCCAGCCCTTGGAGTTTGTATTCTTTTTGAGATCTGGAATCCGCTGATTTTTGATTGCATGAATCGTCCTAGGGGAAACACTGGGTATCGACTTTTCTCCCACAGAGGACTTAACGAGCATGGCAAAAAGTTTCAAAGATTTAGACGCCCAGCTCTCAGATTATATCCTCAACCGCTCCCGCATCTCCGTTCAATCTTCCAGAATGAATTCCAAATTGGAAAAATACGTCCTGCGTATTCTTACGGAAGTTCTGGAAAAATTAGGCCAAACAAGATACATAGAGATGTTGTATACGATCACCAAGGAAATGGCGATCAACGGAGTGAAGGCCAACCAAAAGAGGGTGTTCTTCGAAGATCTGGGTTTGGATATCCGAAATCATGAACATTACGACCAGGGTCTGGCCCAGTTCAAACAGAACTTTTCCGAAAAAATGGCCGACGAATACGGGAAGCGTTGTCTTGCCAGAGGCGTTTTTGTCAAAATTTCGGTAACTTACGCTCCAGAAGGTTTGGTAGTCGAAGTAGTTAATAATACTCCTGTAATCGAGATCGAAGAATCTCGTATGAGGGAGAAAATGAGAAAGGCGATGGAATACAATGATATCGCCGAGTTCTATATGGATAATATGGACAATACTGAGGGAGCCGGTCTTGGGATCGCTCTCATCATGATCCTTCTCAAAAGTGAGAATATTGATCCAAATCTTTTTAGGATCCAGACAAGCGCCGCAGAAACCGTCGCCAGGGTAGAAATCCCTTTCACCGACAATTACGTAACCATTAGAAGTAAGGAAATCAACCAAGTTGGAAATCACAAATAAAACTGCCGTAATCACCGGTTCTGCCGGAGGTTTAGGCAAAGAGATGGCCCTTCATTTTGCGAAATTGGGAGCCAATATCGTTCTATCGGATATCTCCGCAGAAAAACTCGCAGGTGCCAAAAAAGAGATCGAAGCGCTCGGTGCTAAGGTAATCGCAGTTCCGACAGACGTTTCTAAGGAAAAAGACGCTGTTGAACTCATGGAACAAGCAGTTTCCGCGTTCGGTTCCGTAGATATCGCAGTTTTGAACGCAGGGATCTTGAGAGATGGTCTCTTAATAAAAGCGGATAAACAAACTGGTAAGGTTGCTTCTAAGATGTCTTTGGCAGAATGGCAGGCAGTGATCGATGTGAACCTGACCGGAGTATTCTTAACAGGCAGAGAAGCGGCGGTTCAAATGGTAAATAACGGTACTAAAGGGGTGATCATCCCTATCGCTTCCGTCTCTATGCATGGTAACCCGGGCCAAACCAATTATTCCGCTGCAAAAGCGGGTGTAGCTGCCATGACTAAGTTATGGGCGAAGGAACTCAGCCGCTACGGTATCAGGGTTGCCGGGATCGCACCTGGATTCATCGCTACAGAAATGGTAATGAAAGATATGAATCCGGAAGCTCTCAAAAAATGGGAGTCTTTGATCCCGATCGGCAGGTTGGGTAGACCGGATGAGATTGCAAGCACCGCGGTATTCATCGCTCAAAACGATCTGGTAGATGGAGTCGTTTTGGAAATTTCGGGAGGGGTCAAAATTTGACCCCTTTGTTTCTTTTATTCCCTTTTTCAGTCCATTAGTTTTCCTTAATTCTTCCACACTTTTGCCTTTAATAATTTCGTTTCGCCTATCTTGGTTAGGCTGAAAGCTTGTTCATTCTTATAAACGTTTTCTTGAATTAGAAATCCGGCAAATTCGAACTTTATAATAGTATATATTTCGTTTATTGCTAAATTAGAATATTGAGTTTTTGGGATCTTCTAAACGTAAGAGGGTTCTAATATTCGAAGGATTGAAAGTTATAATATTCAATATATCTAAGTTTTGAGGTTATAATATCTACAATTGGTAATAAATTATTTTCCATTTTATTTACATAATTATATCATAATTTACATGATTTATAATTTTACAAAAAATAGAGATACTTTTCGGAAATCCTTGTAAATTTCAAAGGTTATGTTAGAGTGGATTCAAATACAACAGAAGGCAGATTATGGCAGCCCAAAAGTTAGAAATTAAAAAAACTCATCTGGATTCTACCATCCGCGGACTTAAAGCAGTAGCTCATCCTGACAGATTAAAAATCCTTCTCCATCTTTCTAAAAAAGAACACAGCGTGGGAGAACTTGTAGACGCACTTGGTATCAGCCAATCAGCTGCATCTCAACACTTAAGCAAAATGAAAGAAGCAGGATACTTAGGAAGCAAAAAAGTTTCTAACCAAGTATTCTACTCTATCAAAGACGCAAAATTCAAAGCATTCGCAAAATCTTTACTTCAGATCTTTTCTAAGTAATTAATAGCTGTGGGGGGTTTCTTCGGGACCCCTTTTATTCCTCTTCTTTTTTCAACAGATCCACGTAATCCGCAATCGCAGTTTCCAAATCGGTAAATCCTTCCTTGTAACCGCTCGAGATCAGCTTTTGGGTCTCTGCCTTCGTATAATATTGGTATTTTGCCTTTAAACTCTCAGGCATTTCCATATATTCTATATTTTGAGGTTTTCCTAACGCTGCAAATAATGCGGAAGCGAGCGAATTCCAGGTTTCTGCCTGACCTCTTCCCACATTATATAAACCGAATTTACGGTTTTCTAAAAGGAATAGGCTGATCTTGGCTGCGTCTTTTACGTAGAGGAAATCCCTTTTTTGTTCTCCGTCCTTATAGTCCGGGCGGTAGGACTTGAATAATTTCAACTTTCCTTCGGAAGAGATCTGTTCGTATCCTTTTAATACTACGGATCTCATGTCTCCCTTATGTGCCTCTCCGAATCCGAATATATTGAAGTATTTCACTCCGGTGATTTGGTCCAAAAATCCTTTTTTTAAGGCATATAGATCGAACATATGTTTGGAATATCCGTACATATTCAAAGGTTTGAGCGGGTGGATCGGAGTCTTATCGTCGTAACCGAATTGCCCTTCTCCATAGGTGGCTGCAGAAGAAGCGTATAAAAATTGTATCTTTCTTCGAAGAGACTCTTCCGCTAAGATCTTAGTGTACTCGTAATTGTTCCGGATCAGATAAGAGGCATCCGTCTCCGTTGTGGAAGAACAAGCTCCCAAATGAAAGATATGAGAATAATCTTTTAATATATCCGTGGTTTGTACTTTTTGGAGGAATTCTTCCTTTTCAGTATAATCCGTATATTCCAAACCTCTTAGGTTTTTCCATTTGGAAGAAGTCCCCAAATGGTCCACGACTAGGATATCTGAAATCCCCTGCTCATTCAGAAGTCTTACTATATTACTTCCGATCAGTCCGGCTCCGCCGGTAACGATTACTCGTTTCATTCCCATTCTTCCATTTACCTAAATCGAATCCAAAAGTCTACCAAATCTATTTTCTACTTGTTTGGAGATTTTAGGATCTTCTTCCAGAACAGGAGGATACCAAGTTTTTAATCTTGCATCTACTAAGATCGGGCCTTGGAAAGAAATATGATTTCGGATCACTTTAGAATCTCCGTATATATCCGCAGCAGGTTCGAATCGAGTGAATACGTTCCAGATAAAATCATGATCCGACTTGGTTGCTTCTTCCGAATTATCTACTAAGAATACGAATAAAAATCCTTGGGTAATTGCTTCTTTACGAAGTGTTTCTAAAGCCCCGTCTCCCTTTTTATATTTTGGTCCGGAAACTACGAGGACTCCCGGACAATATACTTTCGGATCTTTGAATTTAGGATTTTTGAGATTAGAAGTGATCTTAGGTTTTAGTTTTTGGGTTTTAGGTCCGACTCCAAGTAGAACCGCCTTACTTCCTTCATTTACTTTAGGTCCCGTATAATCCAAAGTGTCTTGAGAAATATTGGAGAAAATATGTAAGTCGGTCTCCGGTTGGAATCTTTCAAGTGCCGCGAGAAAAGTTGTTTTGAAATCCATCAAAGGAACATCTTGGTCAGTTACGATCAGGAATTTAGTGAGAGATAATTGTCCTTCTCCCAAAATCCTAAGAGCACCCATGAATGCTTCTTTTTTGTATCTTTCTTTTACGATTGCTGCAGCCAAAGAATGTACACCGGATTCTTCGTAAGCCCAAATTCCTTTTACCTGAGGCATTACGATTGGGAACATGGGAGATAATAGATGTTGTAAATATTCTGCGATCCAATGATCTTCTTGGGGAGGACGTCCTACAACTGTTGCCGGCCAGATCGCATCTTTTCGAGCGTAAATTTTATCTATCTCGAATACCGGATAATCATGTTTCAAAGCATAATACCCGTAATGGTCCCCGAAAGGTCCTTCCGGTTTTCTGATCTTAGGTGGAATTTTTCCGATCAAAGCGAAATCTGCATCTGCAACGATTGGAAGTGGACTGATCTTTTTGTTTTTTATTACTTTTAATCTTTCACCAAGTAAAAGTGAAGCGAGAAGGAATTCACTGATCTCTTCCGGCAAAGGTGCCACTGCGGAAATTGTAAGTGCCGGTGGACCTCCTACATAGATATGCGCGGGCAAAGCATTACCTTCTGCTTCCGCCTCAGAATAATGAAAACCACCACCCCTATGGATCTGTATATGCATCCCAGTGAGTTTGGGTTCATGGAATTGGATACGATACATTCCCAAATTTCCTTTTCCGGTTTTGGGACTTTCCGTATATACCAAGGGTAATGTGATAAATCTTCCTGCATCCTTGGGCCAAGATTTTAATGCAGGCAATTCTTCAGTACTCTGCAATTCTGAATCCAGGATTGGAGCCTTACTTACTTTCCTAAGACCTACTCTTAGTGCAGTCCAGGCAAGAGATCTTGCTTCCCATACTTTTTTAGGAGTGGGAGGCATCAGATGTTTAGCAGTATATGCAATTTTTTGAATAAACTTTTCCGGATCTTCTCCAAATGCGATCTTGATCCGGTTTTCAGAGCCGTATAAATTCGTGGCTACGGAAAATTTGGAACCTTTTACATTCGAGAATAGAAGTGCAGGACCTCTTTTAGAGACTACCCTTCTCTGGATCTCTGCGATCTCGAGGATAGGATCCACTTCTTCTTTGATCTCCAAAAGTTCTCCTTTTTTAGAAAGTTCTTTTACGAATTCGGAAGTAGATCGAATGCTCATAGTTTTCCTTTTAAATAATAGTTTAATTTTCTAACCCCGGCAGGACTGCTCCGTCTTTAGCCAGGGTTTGTTTGATCTTTTTTGCAATAGAAGAAGGGAATTCAGTCTCCAAATTTTTCCAATTGCAATATTTAATCTCTATAGAAGGACGGATCTTACGGAAATTTTCCAGGATCTTCTTCTCTAATTTTGGATCCAATTCCGTTTCGGAAACAAAACCTTGGATCTTATGGTGAGTGATCGTATGTTTAAATTTAATCCCAAGATCGAAAGGTTTTAAGTTCCAATCCAAAACAGGATCCGCTTCATACGGATTTTTTCCTTCGAAGGAAAAAGGCAGAGAATAGATTGTTTTGAAAAATCTTCTCTCCGGATAACGAACAAGAAGTATTCCTTGTTTTGTCTTTAGAATATAAAAACGTATATTTAAAGGGATTTCCTTTTTTTTCTTTTCTATCTCCGGGATACTTTCTTGGACCCCATTTTGATAGGCTAAACAATCATTTTGAAGAGGACATTCTTTACATAAAGGTTTTGGAATACAGATGCGGGCACCTAGTTCCATTACTGCTTCATTATGATCCCCGGGAAATTCCAAATTCAAAAATGAATCCGCAATCCTTTGTAACGCAGGATCCGCTTTAGATCCGGACTCCTTGAATAAGACCAAACGAGAGAGAACTCTTTTTGCGTTTCCATCCAAAACGGCAAAAGGTAGATTGTAAGAAATAGAAAGAATAGCACGGGCGGTATAAGGTCCCACTCCCGGAAGAGAAAGAGCCTCTTCTAAAGTTTTTGGAAATTTTCCGCCGAACTCATTGACTAATTTTTGGACTCCCGCCAAAAGATTTTTAGCCCTGGAATAATAACCCAGACCTTGCCAATAACGAAATACTTCTTCTTCTTCCGCGACTGCAAGATCTTCCGGTTTTGGAAATCTATGTATAAACTTTTCGTAAAGAGGAAGCATTGCTGCAACTCTTGTCTGCTGCAGCATGATCTCGCTCACCCAAGTTGAATAAGGAGTTCTGTTCTTTCGGAATGCCAGGTCTCTTTTTTCTTTTAAGAACCAATTTCTAAGTTTTAAATTCGTTTTAGGATCGAATTCGTAGGTCGGAAGATCGGTTTCTTTTTGTTTCAGACCTGCGGGCATGTATCTGACTATCCAAGCCTTTTACTCCAGGGAGAAAAGGAGTTTTCGAAGTGAATTTGTTGGAATTCCTACAAAATTGGTGCCCCACCCGTACTGGGTGGGGGCCGGTCGGTGGTACACGATTGCAAAATTTCGATCCGATTGCATCGTGTTGATCCAATCTTTATACTCGTTTGACCTCCATTCTGTCGGCCACCGACTCGTCATAGACGGTCGTCTTCTCGCTCCTGCGGTCGCTGCGAAGGGGGCCGGTCGGTGGTACACGATTGCAAAATTTCGATCCGATTGCATTGTGTTGATCCAATCTTTATACTCGCTTGACCTCCATTCTGTCGGCCTCCGACTCGTCATATCACAAAAGATTCAGACCAGCAAGCATATTCCCAGCCACAAGCCATGTAGGAGTTCCTACAATACGATTGTAGAAATATACTTGAAACTTATAGTAAATATCCTCCAGAGACCTCCAAGTCCTGAGCAGTTACCCAAGAAAACTCATCTGATAAAAGATTTACGATTACCTTTGCAATATCATCCGGACTTCCAATTCTTCCCAAAGCAGTCTGGTCTGCTATTGGTTGGATATATTCCGGATGTTTATCGAAAGCTCCTCCTCCAAGATTCGTGTGAACTGGACCTGGAGAGACTGAATTCACTCTGATCTTTCTGGGAGAAAGTTCTTTTGCAAGATACTTTGTCCAAGAAGTTAATGCGGCTTTCGATGCGCCATAGGCCGAATATCCTACAAAGGATCCGTGACTAGCGGAACTTGATGTATTCACTATCCTTCCATTGTCTTCTATAGAACTAACAAGGCTTTGTGTTATGAAAAATGGTCCTTTAAAATTCGTGTTCAATATCTGATCGAAATATTCTTCAGTGATCTCTGTAAAAGGCATTCCTCCTCCGACTCCTCCGTTATTTACCAAGTAATCGAAAGTTTTTCTTTTCCAAATTTCTTCCAGGTTCTTTTTTACTAACTCGGTAAAACTTTCGAAAGAAGACTTTTGGCTTAGATCCAATTTAAGACTAACAGCCTTGGATCCATTCTTCTCCACTTCTCTCACAACATCTTCGGCACCTTTTTTATCCGAATGATAAGTAAGGATTACGCCGATCCCTCTTTTTCCTAATTCGATCGCGATATTTTTTCCGATCCCGTTACTTGCTCCTGTGACGATTGCTACTTTCATAACGTCCTCCAATAATCTTGATCGTAGAGCATTTTACAGTTATCGTAAAGATCGGATCATGCCGATTGATTGCCTAATCCTACCGCACTATTATTAAATTGAAATATTCTCAGGATTTCGCTTTAGAAAATATGGTTCTATTTTATTCTGTTATAGAATGAAGGAAATCCTGAAAGAGATTGCCGAACTGACAACTCAGGCAACCACAAAACCGACTAAGACGGAACTCCCCAAAGTATTACTCATAAAGGGAGAAGTATCCGAATACCAGCTGGCAGCTATTTATGAGCCTATGATCGGATTAGTTGTCCAAGGGGGTAAGACAATCTCCATAGGAGAGCAAACTATTCAATTAAAGGCGGCTTCTTACTTTGTAATCTCCGCGGATATCCCTGCCACTGGAAAAGTGCAGCAAGGCAAAAATGGACCTTATATATCCTTGGGTCTTGAATTAGACCAGGACTCCATTCTGGATCTATTGAATGATCTTCCTAAAGATCCTTCCGAAGAAAATACGAATAACGAGTTCGAGGCATGTGAAGCTTCACCTGAATTTTTAGAAGCTTGGGTGAGAATGCTTCGACTTCTAAAAACCCCTGAACATATACCCGCACTCGCACCAATCTACGAAAGAGAAATATTATATAGAACTCTTCTCGGGCCGCAAGGATGGCGTCTGAGAAAATTTTGCCAAACCCAAGGTAAGGGACCAAGTATCTATCCTGCAATTCGATGGATCAGAGAAAATTACACGGCTTCCATGGAGATAAAACGGTTAGCAGCAAAATCGAGATTGGGCGTTACAACTTTTCATAGACAATTCAAACAGATCACGGGCTTAAGCCCTATCCAATTCCAAAAACAACTTAGACTTTTAGAAGCTAGAAAACTTTTAGTCCATAGTGCTTATTCCGCATCACGTGCTGCCTTTGAAGTTGGATATGAAAGTGTAACTCAATTTAATAGAGAATATTCCCGATTTTTCGGAGATTCTCCAATAAGAGATGCTTCCAATGTTAGAGAAAAAATAGCATTGACGAACTTCTAAAGCTCATAAAAATCCAGCGATCGGTTTTTCTAAACGGAGAAATAATCAGATGGAAAACTCTAAACTCACTCTCACTCTCGCCCGCTTAACATTCGCTTCTACCGCTTTGATATGTTTCGTCGGCGTTCTATTAGAACTTTGGTATGCCTATCATCATCAATCTTCTCTTCCGCCAAACGCAGGTTTCACCCGTACATTCGGTCCTGGAATAGACAGTTTATTGAATCAATTTTCCTTCTTTACCACTCAATCCAATCTGATCTTAGGGATCACTACTCTAATTCTTGC
This sequence comes from Leptospira dzoumogneensis, assembly GCF_004770895.1. Classification (NCBI taxonomy): domain Bacteria; kingdom Pseudomonadati; phylum Spirochaetota; class Leptospiria; order Leptospirales; family Leptospiraceae; genus Leptospira; species Leptospira dzoumogneensis. The sequence goes on from NZ_RQHS01000010.1 coordinate 76,577, forward strand.
ATTAAATTTGGATCGGACTTCATCTTCATTTCATATTTGGCGTTTGATAGGGGTCATTGATATCACGATCACTGGAATCGTTTTTAACTTTGTTCTTCAAACCGTTCCTAAGAACGATATCATTGCGGATACTGCGAGCAGATTAGAGCATGATATCGCTCCTATAATTGCAATAATCGGCTGGATTATCTTCGGCCCCGCAGGAATGGTTACGTTGCGTAGAATTCTTATAGCGGCAATTCTTCCTATCGCTTATGCAATATTTACCCTGATCAGAGGTGCCATTATGGAATGGTATCCTTATAATATTATGGATGTCCCTCGTCTTGGCTATTCTGGAGTAGCGGTAAATATTGTGGGGATCTTTGTTCTGTTTTTGTTGATCGCAGCATTTTTAGCTTTGGTAGATAGACTTCTATCTTCAAGATATGGAAGGATCTCTTTCTCCAAATAATGGATCCGTCTCAATAGAGAGCCGTACTTTATTATAAAAAATCGAAATAATAATAAGATACAATTTCGCAGATCCTTGCCGGAAGTATCCTCTAAAAAGATTTGCAGTCTTGTTAAACTATTACAGCATCGGGTAAGTTATGCGTTTTGCTTATAAGAGACTCATTCTCTATTTTATCCTCATAATTTTACCCGCAGCACAATTTTCAGACTCGGAAATTACGCCTGCGGACAAAGCTGCGCATCTTGTAAAAATTTTAGAAGAACAACACTATGGAAAGGCCAAATTACTTAACCGAAAATATTACATCAATTCCTCGGAGCGTTTTCTTTCTGAATTAGATCCTCAAGGTTTGATCTACCTCAAAGAGGATATAGAAAAATTTTCCACGATGTTTCGAGAACACCAAAACTTTTCGGAACTCAATTCCGCGCTTTGGGAAATAGCCCTTAGATTCGCCTTCCATTTTCGAAATAGACTAGCTTTATTTATGGAAATGTTAGATCAGGACTCGGAAAATATCTCCGACGAATTTAAGATATACATAAAAGGCAAGACCGAATACCAAAAGGATCTATCTTCCTTAAAAAAGAGATGGGCCAGTTATATAGAGAGTAGGACCTTACAACAATTTTTCGAGATCGGAAAATATAGATCATCCGATGATTTTTCAAAAGCTTTTCAGAAAGAGAGAAAAAAGATCAGAAGATCTATTCTAAACTTCGAGATCTATAGATTACGGAACAGTTTGACTTCCTCCGATGAGATGATCGATTCATTAGGTTCTCAGTTTTTGGATTCAATGCTAAAAGAATTGGATCCTCATAGTAGTTTTTACTCGGACTCCTTTCGAAAAAAATTCAAATCTCCGGATCTTGATAAAGGTTTAAGTTTCGGATTGGAATTCGAACATTCCCAATTCGGAGACACACGTATTTCGGAAATCTATCCAGGCGGAGCCGCTTGGAATTCCGGAGAGATCCATAAAGGAGATAAAATAGTAGAGATACGTAATTCGTTAAATTCAGATGCGGGGACGAATGTCGCCGATATTTCCGCGGAAGAACTTTACATTTTTATAAATCGCGAAATTCCTCAAAAAGCGTTCTTTAAGATAAGAAAACTTTCAGGCAAAACGGCTTGGATCGAGCTGCAAAAGACTAAAAAGGCTAAAGAAGAGGATTTCATCCTTACTCAGGTATTGGAAGGGGAAAAAAAGATAGGCTATATCTATCTTCCTTCTTTCTATACGGACTCGGAAACGGATCTACTCGGATGTTCCGAGGATATAGCAAGAGCGATTTTAAAACTGAAACGGGAATCGATAGAAGGTTTAATCCTAGATGTAAGGGACAACTATGGCGGCTCTCTTCAGGAAGCTATGGATCTGGCCGGGTTATTTATAGACGAAGGTCCTCTTTTTTTAAGTGAGAACGGCAATCGGGAATTGAATATTTTGAAAGATCCGAATAGAGGAAGAATTTATTCAGGTCCGTTGCTAATCCTACAGAATTCCCAGAGTGCGTCCGGTCCCGAATTTCTGTCTCATGTATTAAAAGATTATAATAGAGCCTTGATTGTAGGTTCTTCTTCTTTCGGAAAGGCAAGCTCACAAAAATTTTTATCCATGAAAGAAGGAAAATACAAGATCGATAAAATAAAATTTACTACCGGATTATATTACGGTCTAGATAATGCAAGTCACCAGCAAAAAGGAGTAACCCCTCACATAGAACTCCCTCAATGGAATAATTTTCCTCTTAGGGAAACGGATCTGGAAAACAGCCTTTCCCCTAACTCCATTTCTAAAGAGATCCGTTATGAAATTTTGCCGGAACTCCCAGTTCGCAGCCTGAAAAATAAATCATCAGATAGAATCGAAAAAAGTCAGTTTTTTCAAAAGATAGGAGCCATTCAAAACAAAGCGAAAAAATGGCTTTCCAAGCCTAAGGAAATTCCCCTAGATCCCCAGGATTTTTTTGAATTCTATCAGGAAAGAGAGAAGTTAATAAACCAAATAAACGAAATTTCGTTTTTCAAAAGTCCAGTTTTCAGCTCCCAAGCAACCTCTTTCGATAAAAAATCTATACATAGCGGCAGTATAGAGAACCAAATACTCAAATCCAAAAAGGATAGACTCGAATCCGATCCGTATGTGGAAGAATCATACAATATAATTAACGATTTCATAAATTATAATGAAGGAAAGTAGCATGAAATATAAAGGAATGGTATGGAAAATCCTAGTAACCTTACTGGTTTTTTCCTTCGCGACAAATCTAACAGCAAAAAGCCCGGCGGAAGCTTTGAAATATTTAAACGAACTGACCGATCCGATAGATAAAATATCGGCAGATCGTTTATCATACATCCAAGCTCTGGCACATAGTAATAGTAAACAAGACAAGGAAGCCAAAAGAGCCGCGATCATTACCTCCGTGGAAAAGGCCCTATTGAACGCGAACCAAGCCACGAAGTATGATGGAAACTCCGACCTAAAAGACGCAGTCATCAAATATCTAAATGTATACTATACCGTTTTGAGAGAAGACTACGGAAAGTTAGTCGACCTAAAAGAAGCCGCTGAACAATCCTACGATGCAATGGAAGCCTATATGCTCGCAGAGAAAAAAGCAGGTGAAAAATTGCACGAGGCAGCCGAAAAATTCGGCAAAGAACAAAGAGTCTTTGCAAAGGACAATGATATCACTCTTTACGAAAGTAAAGATAGAATGAGCCAACTATTGAAAAAATCGGGAGAGGTAATGAGCTATAAAGATGAAATCTATTTGATCGATTTCAAACCTTATAAGCAGGAATTTTATCTATTACAAGCTCTCAAAGACCAGGACGTAAAGGCAATCGAACAAAATAGAGAAACACTTTTAAAGTATGCGGAAGAAGGTCTTAAATTGTTGGATAAGGTAGTCCCTTATGAGGGCGATTCATCCTTGATCCAAGCATGTAAAAATAACCTGAACTTCTATAAGATGGAGGCAAAAGATCAAATCCCTACTCTAATCGAATTCCATATGAAAGAAGCCCGCTTCGACGCTTACAAAAAGAAATTTAACGAAAAAGAACCGAAAGATCGTACCCAAGAGGATGTGGACACCCATAATAAACTTTTGGGAGAAGTAAACACGTTAGTCCCTACTTATAATAAGATAAACCAAACCTTAAATAAGCAGCGCGGCGTATTGATCGAGCAATGGAATAAGTCCAATAAAAACTTCTTATCCAAGCATGTTCCCAAAAAGTAATTAGATCGAGGGTTTAAATTACGGCGGTAGAGAAAAGAATTTCTATTTTTCTCTACTTACCGCTTTCAAGTTTCGTTTAAGCTGGAAATAAGATATCCGATTGACTGCGGAATCCTGAAAGTAAACCTTGAATTTTTTCTCATCCAGATCCGAGAGATTTTCTTCTTTGAATAGATCTCGGATCTTAAATTCACCTATCTCAGTTTTCCAACCCTTCTTACGCGCTTTGACCTGATTCCAAGGACAGATCTCTTGGCAAATATCGCAGCCGTACACCCAGCCATGCAGAGAGTCCACATTCTCGGATCTATCTTCGATTGTTTTGTAGGAGATACATTTACGAGCATCAATTTTGTAAGGTTCCAATGCACCGGTAGGACACGAATCTATACAGGCTGTACAAGTCCCACATCTGTCCTTTGCCTTTATGGAAACAAAACGAAGAGGAAGATCCGTAAAAATTAAACTGATAAAGAAGAAGGACCCATATTCTTCATGGATCAAATTCGTATTTTTTCCGATCCAACCAATTCCCGCTTCCCTAGCTAAAATTTTTTCAGGAACCGGTAAAGAGTCCACTCCTTGTCTGAATTTTTGATTCGGAAACTTCTTCCTTAAAAACTCTAGCAAGCCGGAAGCTTTTTTGCGAAGAACGGAATGATAATCTTCTCCCATCGCGTACCTAGAAAACCGGTAAGGCAGATCCAAATTATCATATTCCGGGTCGTTATATAATGCACCTAACGCAATTACGGATTCAGGTTTGAATCCGAGTCCTTCTAATTCCAGCCGAAGATTCATGTTTTTAGGATACCATTCCATATTTCCATGACGGCCTTCTCCCACCCAATGAAGAATATTCTCCTTATCTTCGGAAGGAACGGAAGCAGGTCCCACTCCGAATAATTGGAAACCATTCGTCTCTGCGATATGTTTTAGCCTATCCAGAAGTTCTTTACTTTCGAGAAGCATATCTTATTCTTTCTTTATGGAAGGAGAAGAAACATCCTTATATTCTTTATCAGGAGGAATTCCTCTCCAGGAACTTTTAACCGCGGCAAAAGAAGCCGGCTTGGATCTTCCTAAAGAAAGAACAAAGCCCTTGGGCAGGATTTTACTCGCAGGACTTTTAGGAGCGCTGCGAGGTTTTGATGAGAGAGGTCTTTCTCCCTTCTTACCCACTCATAAATATATCTTTGCAGAGATCGTTTCGGATCTTACTGATGCTTATTCTATCCTATCCCAAGAATCGGATGAAAAAACGATTTTACAAGCAGCTTGCGACTTCGGGATCAAAAAAGTATATCATCTTGAATGGAAATTATACTCTTCTAAAGATCTATTCTGATCAAACCGCAAAAAATATAATAGCGGAGAAGGATACAAGCACCACTGCTTCCAAAAGCCCCGCCCCGAAATTTTGATCTCTTTCTATTTCTTCCTTCAATGTGGAACCGGGCAGTACTACCCAGTCCGCAAAAAAATGTAAAATAGGAATGATTATAAATGCAAGTCCAAGATCCAAAAGTAATAAGATCCCAGTTTGGTATAAGGATTCAAATTCTCTAAACAATGCTCTGGTTAGTAAGATCCCGATCGCAAGTAATGCCCCGGCAAATGCAGTGCCTGCTGCAAGATTTTGTTTTTCTTCCAACTCTCTCTTAAGTTTATAAGGGACCCAAAGTTTATAATATACTGAGAATAAGATCATTCCGATCTGTCCCACGGAAAAGAAAATCACTGAGATGATGGATCCTATGATCGTTTTTTCTACAAGTGGAGAAACTGCGATCCCCAAACCTTGTGGGAAAACCTTCTCTCCTATATCTCCATTCAATGCGGCCGCGATAAAAAAGGAACTCGCAATGGTTCCTCCAAATAAAACGGAAGCTACCGCTAGGTTTCTTTTTTCGTAGATCTCTTCGATCGCGTCTATCCCGCCTAAAATCAATCCATCATTGATCTTTTGGGAAAGAAGAAGTAGCACAACTCCCAATATCGAAAAAGAAGATACTTGGAAAAGATCTCCCAACAAGTCCCCCTTCTCCCCCGGATGAGAAACTATAGTGATAAATAATATTATGACCCCGATATAATAACCGGATAAGCTCAGTGCGAGAGCGCTATTATCTGATTTTACTAATTCCTCGTCCAGCTTGCGAGGTTCCGTCCAGTCCTTGAGTTTTTTGCCGATGTAAAAGACTAAAAAGCCTAAAACGAAAAAGGCGAGATCCTTACCTAGTAAAGAAATATATTTCCAAACGAAATCCATGCACGACAGATTACTATGCTTGGGTTAAAATTTCATAGCCTTTTTCAGTGACTAAAATGGTATGTTCGAACTGAGCGGACCATTTTCCGTCCCTTGTGGTCACAGTCCAACCATCCTTTTTAGAAAAGATCACTTCCCAGGTCCCTAAATTCACCATCGGTTCTATAGTGAATGTCATTCCAGGTTCTAATTTGGCTAGTTTACGGCCGGATCGGTAATGAGGAATTTGAGGTTCTTCATGGAAACCTCTGCCTATTCCGTGGCCCATTAGATCTTTAACGATCCCATATCCTTTCGGAGTCAAATAGTCATCGATCGCATTTGCGATATCGCTCACACGATTTCCAGGTTTGACCTGTTCTATCCCGATCCACATGGCACGTTCCGCATCTTTAACAAGACGTTCCACTTCCGGAGAAGTTTTACCGCCTACGATAAAAGTACGAGAGCTGTCTCCATGATATCCATCCACGATAGGAGTAACGTCAACGTTGACTATATCTCCTTCCTTCAGAACATCAATTGCCTTTGGAATGCCGTGGCAAACGACTTCGTTGACAGAAGTACATACCGATTTCGGAAAACCCTTGTAACCTAATGGAGCCGACTTGCCTCCATTCTTCTTAGTGAACTCTTCGCAGAGATCATTGATCGCAAGAGTACTTATACCGGGTTGAATGAACCCGGATATATAGTCCAGAAGCGCGGCGGCTAATTTGCCCGCCGCCCTCATTTTCTCGATTTCAGTCTTGTTCTTGATGTAGATCAAGAATGGATTAGAAGTCGGTTGGTCTAACCGTAGTGCGTTTGTTCGCCTCGGTACGTTTTAAAGCATCGTCGATCAGTCCGTATAACTTTTCATTCAAGCCATCGACCGCGTCTCCGGAAGTCATAAAGCCTTTAGATTTGATATAAGCTTTTACCTTGCTTGCGACGATGAGGGTATCCTTTTCAGCGCTTTGAGCCATGGAATTCTTCCTCTTAACAGTAGTTTTCTTTTTTTGTACCATACGAACGAGCTTTGGGAGCTTCTCCTTATTTCATCCCGAGACTTTTCCGGAACGTGTCAGATTTACTGTGATACGTTTCCAGACGCCTCGAAAAAAGGAATCATTTTCGGAATGCTACCCTACAATTTCAGTTTTTTATTAAAAACGAAAGGTTCTCCCCATGAAATTTTTTGCATGTCGTATAATACAAGTGGGAACGAGACATATTGGGGAAAAACATTGGGGTCAAGAAAAAAATCATCCCTTTTTCACCGTCTCGTTTTGAATGATAGTTTGGACCAAAGAAGTTTCGAGCCCTAATTTTTCAGCGATCGTCTCTGGTTGCCAATGAAAATTATGAAATAAATTCAACACCGTTGCTTTCTTTCTAGCTACTAGGGGATCTTTCTCCGACTTACCGGATTTTCCCCCACCAGTCTTAGACATATTGGTCTGGACAATGTCCATGAATGTAGAAAGTTTTTCGAATGTATCTTCCGCTTCGGAGAGTAGACCTTCTAGGTCGTCCTTAACGGATAAAGCACCTTCTTTCATATCATCTAATCTTTGTTGGAGAGTGCTGATCTGTTTATGGCGCTCTCCTAACTCTGACATTAGGTCTTCTATCTTATCGAACTTAGCTTCTACAGAGAGTATTTCTTCTTTTCTTCCTGCGAGAGTCTCTAGCCTATCGTCAGTTTTTCTAAGAGTTTCTGCGACTTCTCTTTCTCTAGCTTCTATTACGGAGATCTCTTTTTCCATCTCGCGTATTTTCTGAGCTAATTTGAATGAATTCTCTTTATGACCTTGGCTGTCTTGATCCAGTTGTTTGATCTCTTCTCTAACGGATACAACTCTGCCTAGACGATCTTCCAGATCCAAGAAGCGGGATTCCATTTCGAATGCCCTTTCTCCAGCCTCTACCAATTTACGATGAGTATCGTTCCATTGGGAAGATTCTTCCATGATCCTTTCGAATTCTTCTTTTAGGACTTCCGCTTTTTCTTCTATAGAAAGAATTTCTGAACTTCTTTCTTCTGCCTGAGAGATTCGAGTTTCCAGATCTTCTTGTACTTTTTTGATCCGAACTAAGTTTTGGTCCAGATCCTCATAGGTTTTTTCGGTATGGTTTGCATCTTCCAGAGCTTCTTTCATCTCGGAGACAAACTCTTCGGAACGTTCTATAATTTCTTTTACATCTAAGAAGAGTGCAGAACGTTTTTCTGCATCCAATATCCTTTCAGAGATATCATCCACGGAAGAACGTAATTTTTCAGCTTCTTCTTCCAATTCGGAGAATAGAGAACGTTTTGCATCTTGGATATCTTCCAGATCTTTGCGAAGATCGATCTGAAGAACACGATATTCTTTTTGTGCCTTCTGGAATTCTTCTCTTCCAGTTTTTAGGAATTCTTCCGAAGATTCTTCGGTCTCTTTCAGTAAATATTTTACCTGATTTTGGAATTCCTTCATCTGGTCTTCGCTTTCTTTGATCCCTGAATCTAAAGCTTCTTCCAGATGTCGTTTTACATCCGCTAAATGTTTTGCGATCCTTTCTTCCAATTGGCTTAATTGGATCTGTCCTTTGTCCAGTAGTGCAGACAATTGTCTGTTGATCTTGGAATCTATAGTATCGTTCAAACGATCTATTTTTTCTTCCTGTCTTTCGAAGAAGTCTTGGCCGGATTCTTTCAGTTTGTCCAGAACGACTCTTGCCTGCTCTCCCGCCTTTTCCAATTGGGATTCGGTAGAAGTGCGGATCTTCTCCGCTTGCATTTCTAAAAGTTTTTCGTTCTTGCGCAGAAGGTTTTCGAACCTTTCTCCCACAGCAGAATATTCCACTTTTACGTTCTCTACACTCGTAATTGCTTCTGCTTTCAGATCTTTGAAACGAGATACAAGATCTTCCCTGACCTCTTCTCCCTCTTTCTGGAAGTTGGCCTTATATTTAGATACGAATTCTTCGATCTTATCTTTTTGTTCCGCATAAGATTTGGAGAATTCTTCCAGATATTCTGCGCCTTTAAAATGGATCTGTCCCAGTCTTTCTTCCAATCCACGGATCGCATCCATGGTATGGTTTTTCTGGGATTGTACATCTTCTTCCCAAGAACGGGAGAAGTGTTCGAATCTTCTGTCCATCTTGCGGAACTCGTCTTCTATAGAAAGACCGATCTCGCTTACCTTGGATTCCGCTTCCGCAAGAATATCACCTGCGGTTCCTTCCAATGCTTCTCGGATATCTTTTACATAAGAATCCATTTCTTTCATCCGGGTAGAAACCTGGACGTCGAAAATTTTTACGTTCTCTCGAATAGAATCCCACTCGGAACGGAAACGATCCGAATGAGAAGCATGTAATGCTCCTACTTCTTCCTCTAAAGAAACTTTCAGATCTTTCACGGAACCTTCTATCTCTTTCATTCGAGTGGAAATTTGAGAAGAATATTCCTTAACGTTATCCTTAATAGTTTCCCAGTCCGCACGGAATTTTTCCGCCTGAGAGTGTTGCAGGACTTTTAGTTCTTCTTCCAAAGATTCTCTGATTTGATCCAGTTTGAGTTTGGATTTTCTTTCTTCTTCCGAGCGGGAAGATTCTAAAGCGGAATGGAATTCTTTTAATCCGGAGAGGATTTCCTTTCTTAGATCTTCCGCTTCTATCCTTAAACTGCTGGAAATACGATTGAATTCGTCTTCGAAAGAATCTATTTGGCGCATCAGATCCGCTTTACGAGAATCTGCCTGCTTGAGTAATTTGTTCTCCGCTTCCAAATATTTTTCTTGGAAGATATTGATGGAGTCGTTGATCCCTTCCGCTTGGCGTCTAGTCTCGTTTAAGATCTCGTCGCGTCTAGTGAGTGTTTCGAGGCTCATTCCTTCTATTTCTTTACGAATTGCCTCGATCTCTATCCGAACTCCGTTTAAGAACGCTTCTTTAGAATGAACTACTTGTTCTAATACTTGATCGTATTTTTGACGAATGACCGATTCATTACGGGAGAAGGTTTCTTCTAATTTACGATCCGCAAGCTCCGCCTTCTCATCCACTCTAGTTTCTAAACGATCGATTTTTTCGGATACGGATAAGAATGCAGTCTGCATACGATCCGTTCTGGCATCTAGATCTTCTTCTTTTACTTTTACGGATTCAAGAAGAGACTGAACTTCTTCTCTAGCGTTATCTACTTTGCCTACGGTTTCATGATATAATGACTTAGTCTGAGCTTCCAACCTTTGGCGGAAAGCTTCTCCCAATTCTTCTAAACCGGATTCGATACGATCCGCTTTCACTTCTAATAATCCTTCCAGCTCTACTATTTTAGAAGCGAGTGATTGTAGGATATCATCAGAACGGAAATTGAGTTTTTCTTGGAATGCTTCGAGTAGAACCTCTGCCTCGGAACGAAGTTCTTGGATACGATTTCCGATCCCGTATACTTCTTTTTTGCCAATCTCCAGTCTTTGTAATCCGTCTTGGATGGACTGGGATTCTTGGCGAATATCGGAAGAAAGGTGAACTACTTCTTTTAGATCTAATGTAACTGCGTTTAAGAAATCCCGGTTGGAACGGATGGTTTCCAATAACTGTTTGGATTCTTCGTTGAGGCCTCTTACCTCTTCCGCAAGTTTTCTGGTCTGTTTTAAACTGATCTCCAGTTCTATTCCTGAATCTTTTACGGATTGGATTTTTTCCAGTGCGATCTCTTGCAATTCTTCCTGGAGTTTGCCGGTATATCTTTTGATCTGGCTGAGCTTATAATTCGACTTGTCCATCCTGCGAAGGAGGATAGTAATGCCTACACTGGCTAAAAAGGGTAAAAGAAGTTCTAGGCCCATACTTAGAGTTTCAACGAAGATTCTATGAAGAAAGACCCTTCAAAGAATTATGTCGCATCAAATGGATAGGAATACTCGCGAGCAGGGGAATAAATCAAGAATTATTTCTCCAATCCCCAAAAAAAGGCCGTATACGGCATTTGCGGGCATTTATGACGGAGTCATGAAACGGGCACCTTATCGCGACTGGGCGAGGATGATTTTAGAATCTTACCAGATCGGAACCCAAAAAATCCATCCCAAAATCGCATTAGATCTAGGCTGCGGCACCTGCAAAATTTGGAAATTCCTACCTTCTTCGACTGAACTCTGGGGAATCGACAATTCTCCTGAAATGCTTCAAATCGCCGATTCTCAGCAGATTAGAGGGGTCCGTAAATTAGGGGACCTTCTATCCTTCCCTAAATTGGGTCGGTCATTTGATCTGGTTTTTTCAGTTCACGACACTCTGAATTATTTTCAAAGAGAGGAAGAACTCATCCAAGTATTCGCCCAAGTTTCGGGAGTTTTGGAGAAGAATGGGGTCTTCTTTTTCGATGTAAGCACCTCCGAAAATTTTCGAAAAAATTTTCAAGATAAGGTCCTAAAAGAGACCCACGGGAAGACAAAACTCGTCTGGAAGAATGAATTTGATCCGGAAACTTCCGTTTTAAAGACCAGTTTGGAATTTTCGGGGCCTGGGATTTCGGAACTGGAGGAGCATTATCATAGGGCCTATCCGCTCGAAACTTGGTCGAAGATACTACAAAATTCAGGCCTAGAAATTCTAGGGATCGGTTCCGATTATGAGGCCTGGGAAATTTATCCTAAGGCGAATTATTGGAATTTTATGTGCCGAAAAATTTGAGCCGTTTGTTTGGATTATAGGACCGGAGTTCCTACCCTGTTTTATTGTTGGGATGCTCTAGTTTTAGGAGTCTATTTCAGTAAACAAGCTGTTACCTATGGCCAAATTAACGATACAAAATAAACACGGAATCGTTCGTTTCGAAAATCAACTTCTGGACGGATATGAAAAAGTCTTTGATGAGATTTCCGAACAGGCTTCCAGGGCACATATCCAAAACCTAACTCTGGACATGACCCCAACCAAAAAAATCACTTCCAGCGGAGTTGCTAAACTGCTGACTCTCCGAAACCTTTTGGATCATTTCGGGGTGAAATTAGAAGTGGTAAATCTTCAACCTGCTTTAATGGATGTTCTTCGTAAGTTCAAAGTGGACACTATGCTCCGTATCAGAGCTTAATTCCGGGAAAAAAAGTTGCATAGGCCTTAAGGCCCGAAAGAATAACTTTCGTGGCCTCTCTCCAGGTATCCGATCTTTCTAAATCCTATTTCGGGAAGGTCGCAATCTCTAATCTAAACTTCTCCATTCCTAAAAATAGGATCACAGGTTTACTTGGGCCCAACGGCGCGGGTAAAACAACTGCACTCAGAATTCTTACTGGTTTTGTGCAGCCTGATAAAGGTTCCGTATCACTCGACGGAGTCTTTTTAGAAAAAGATCCCCAAAGAATAAAACAAAGATTAGGTTATCTCCCCGAAACCTCCGCAATCTATCCTGATATGACCGTGGGAGAATATTTGGATTTTATAGGAAACGCAAGAGGAATGGAAACTTCCTTCTTCAAAAAAAGAAAAAAAGAAGTATTAGATATTTGTGATCTAAGATCCCAAACTTTTTCTTTGGCAGGAATTCTATCCAAAGGAACAAGACAAAGATTAGCATTGGCCGGAGCGTTACTACATGATCCGGATTGGATCGTTTTAGATGAACCTAGTTCCGGTTTGGATCCCATCCAAATCTCCCATTTTAGAGATGTACTCCGAAATTTAGGAAAAGATAAAATAGTATTATTATCCACTCATATCTTATCCGAGGTAGAAGAAACCTGCGATCATGCTTTGGTTTTGCATAAAGGGAATCTAGTGGCGGATCTCCCTGTTTCCGAATTCAAAAGATCGGACTCTGTCCTTCTAACCGCCAAAACGAATCAAGAAAACTTGGAAAAAGTTTTAGAAGGTAAAAATGTGCAGATCATTTCTGCAGATATAGAAAGTGAATATACAAAATTCAGATTGGAATCCCCTTCTCTTAAGCCTGAGGAAATTTTCGAGATCATCCGAAAAGAGTCATTTCCAATTTTAGAATATAAGATTTCCCAAAAGTCTTTAGAATCGGTCTTTCAGGATCTGGTTTCCGGTTAAGATATGAAATTTCTCACCTTACCTCCAGGACTTATCGCCGTTTTTAAAAAAGAATGGGCCAGCTATTTTAATACACCGATTGGCTATGTTTTTTCTATACTTTACTTATTCTTATCTTCCTTCTTATTCTTTTACGGTTTGGGAGAAGGTTCCTTCTGGGACAGAAAAGTGGCAGGTATGGAAGAATACTTCGTTTGGACTCCGCTTCTATTCGTAGTATTTGTGCCTGCGATCACAATGAGGCTTTGGTCCGAAGAAAAAAGATCCGGAAGTTTAGAGATCTTATTCACCTTGCCAATCTCAAAATGGGAAATCGTTGCCGCAAAATTTTTGGCTTCCTGGGCGTTTTTAGGATCCACTGTTTGTTTAAGTCTTAGTATCCCATTTTTTATCTGGGCATTCGGTGATCTGGATCTTGGGATCGTATTTGCAGGATATCTAGGCTGTTTGCTGCTCGGAGGGGCCTATATTAGCATTGGGATTTTTCTTTCTTCTTTTGGAAAAGATCAGATCAGTTCTTATATTCTAACAGTTCTTGTTTGCCTTTTCTTTTTTCTATTGGGCACTCAACCGGTCCTGAAATTTTTCGCAAACGGACCTTCTGCATTTGCGTATTTATTCGCTTTATCTTCTCATTTTGAATCGTTTCGGTTGGGAATATTAGATCTTTCCGACACTCTTTACTTTTTTAGTTTTATATCCGCAAATCTAGCGGGGAACGTTTTCTTTCTCAGGAGAAATTATCCATGAGAGAATTGTTCCGTCCTCTATTAGATCTTTCTAAATCCACTTGGTTCGGACTCGCAAACGGAATACTGTTGTTTGTATTATTGAACGGACTATTCTCCTCAATTCCTTGTAAGGCAGATCTATCCAGATCCGGAAGATTTCAGATCACAACAAGCACCGTAAAAGTATTAAAAGAACTAGATGATCCATTATACATAGACGCGTTTTATTCTTCGGAGATCCCGGGAGAATATAAGGCAAGAGCGGAACTCAGCAAAGAACTCTTAAAAGAGATCTCTAAGATCGGAAAGGAAAATGTTTCTTTGCGGTTTTATGATCCTTCTACTTCTGAAGAAGATGCAAGAAAAGCAATGGAAGTCGGATTAGAACCTCAGATACTGCAACAAACTTCCAGGGATTCCGCCTCGGTCAAGCAGGCATTTATGGGGATCGTTCTTACCTTAGGCCATAAAACAGAAGTTTTATCTTTTGCATTTTTCACGGAAGATTTGGAATACCAGATCTTAAATTCAATTCGTAAAATGCAAAGACAAGACAAGGACTCCGGGATCGTTCTTTTAAAATCTCCGGGAAATCTTTCCTTCCAAGAACAAGGCTCTCCCAAAGACAGGATCGAAATTTTTGCAAGAAGAGTTCTTAGAGGTGAATATGGTCCTATACTAGAATTGGATCTGGAAACGGAAGAACTTCCCCCGGAAACTGAAGTAGTACTTTGGATAGGCGGAGGACATCTTTCTAAAAATACGGAACGTAAATTAGATAAGTTCATTTTAGAAGGAGGAAGTTTCATCCTTCTCGCCAAAACAATGGAGTTCAAAACAAACTCTGAAAGAGGGGGTTTTGGACTTCTTTCCGGAGATCTTGGAGCAGGACTCGCCCAGAAAAATCCGGACTCGGAAGAAATGGTCCGATTTTTAGAACATTATGGAATTCGAATCAACTATGATATCGTTTTAGAGCCGGATCATTCTCTCCCGATGGGCTCCGTAATAGAAATAGAACCTGGGGTTTTAGGAAAATATCCTTATCCTCCTTGGATCGTTCCGGACCAAAAATCAAAAACCTTGGATCCGAATAGCGTATTTACTAAAAACCAAGAAAGTCTTTTGATCCCTTGGTCTTCTAGTTTGAATATTCTTCCGGATAAACAAAAAGAAGTACAATTTACTATATTAGCAAAAAGCGGACAAGATGCTGAGTCCAGAACAGAACCGATTTCCCTGGGGGAAAAACAGATCCTTTCCGCTCCGATCCAAGCAAATGGCGGGCCTTTTGTTTTAGGAGTTTATGCAGAAGGTAAATTTACTTCTTATTTTTCCGATTTCCAACAAAGAGCGTCGGATCCACAATCCCGGAACAAACCTACTAAAACAGGAAGGATCTTAGTATTCGGTTCTCCTTATCTAGTTTCAGATCTCCTGGCATTTCCTGAATTTTCGGAAATACTAAAAAACTCGAATATTCCTTTTTTATTAAATGCAATCGATATACTCAAAGGAGAAACAGATCTTTTAGAAGTCCGTTCCAAACAATCGGCAGTTTTAAAACTAAAACCTTTACCATTCTTCTTGGAAACTTCGATCAGCTTATTTCATTTATTTTTGGTTCCTGGATTATTGGCTCTTTATGCCTTCCGCAGGCTAAAAAGAAGGAACGGATAATGGAATTTTCAAAACTTAAGGACCTTCTTCACCGTATCTACAAAGAATATCCTCGGATTATATTATTTTTTGGGAATATACTATTAGCCATTCTACTATTAATCGCAAAAGATCCCTGGGACTGGTTCAAAAAGACCTACCAGAATTCGGAAAGCTTCTATAAGACCAAATCGGAAGAGATACAAACCATAATCAGCGGACGTAAAGGACAAGAAAGTATCCTGAACAGAAATCTGGACGGATGGACAGTTCAGTTACCTTCGGGCCTAGTATTACCGGGTGATTCTGCCAGAATTGAAGAATTGATCCAAGCATGTTTACATTTACGCAAATTCACCCTACTCTCAGAATCCAATTCAGTCTCTAAAGAAGAATTCGGACTAGGAGGAGATGAACCAATATTAGAACTAAAAAGTGTTTCCGGAAATTCTATTGGAAAAATTTTAATAGGAGCACCTGTCAGAAAAGGTTCCGGCACCTACATCCTGGATGAAAAAAATCAGATCTGGTTAGTTAAAGAAAATCTAAAATCAGTTACGGGAGGAGGCAAACTGGATTTTTTCTTGAGTAGATCCTTGATCCCTCCCTTCCCTTCCAGAGAAAAAGTTTCTAAGATCGCAATTTCAGGACTTTCTTCCATCGATTTTAACTTAAGTAAACAAGGTGAGAATTGGACCTTAGAAACTTCCGGCAGTCAGATCCTCGCCTCTTCCGAAGAAGTGGAAAACTATCTGGAAGAGATCAAAAAATTAAGCGCAGACGAAGTTCTTTTGGAGAAGTCGGAAGAATATTCTCCGGTCCCAAAAGATAGAAATTTTAAAATAGAGATCGTTACCAGTACGGATCGTTATCTAGTTTCTCCGATCGGAATGACCAAGTTAGGAAGTTATGTTTTTCAGAGAGAGGGCCTTAGTTACAGATTGGTCTTGGATCCCTGGAATCTGGAAAGGATACTACAAAAGGATCTTGCGGACTTTTCTACCAGGTTTCTTTCTCCCTGAACAGCTCCGAATCAATGGTTGACACTCCGAGGGGATAAAAGTTTCCTTCCTTAATACTATAACCTTATAAGGAATTCGTATGGCATTAATCGAAGAATTGGATCAGCAGGGGAATTTTCTATTTCGCTGGAGATCTTATATACCGGGATTTATTCTTCTTCTTTGTCTATACTCCTTAAGCAAGTTCGAATTTTTAGAAGATTCTTACGAGATCAATTTATACTATGCGGCCGCATGTTTCGTAGTCAGCTTACTCGGTTTAGCGGTCCGTTGTTTCGTGATCGGTTACGCTCCTGCCCGCACTTCCGGCAGAAATACGAAAGAACAAGTGGCCGATCTGGTCAACCAAGAGGGAATTTATTCCCTTGTTCGCCATCCTCTTTATTTAGGGAATTTCCTAATGTATTTAGGACCTGTTCTTTATTTTAGAGATGTTCCCTTACTTCTGGTATTCTCTTTATTTTTCGGATTCTATTACGAAAGAATAATGTTCGCGGAAGAAAAATTCTTAAGAGATAAGTTCGGCCAGGATTATTTGAATTGGGCGGACAAGATCCCTGCATTCATCCCTAAATTTTCAGGTTATGTAAAACCTAAACTTAGTTTCTCCTTCCGAAATATCCTAAAAAGAGAATACCCTAGTTTATTCGGGATCTTAGTGATCTTCGTATTATTTGATTATGCGGCAAGTTTTAAGATCGGATTCGGAGATTGGAAAGAACCTTGGGCAGTGATTACTGAGCCGCAAATCTGGGCATTCGGTATCGGAGCCGCATTCTATACGATCGTTAGGGTGATCGTAAAGACCACTAAGTGGTTGGCGGTAGAAGGCAGATAATTTACTGCCTTCTTCTTTTCTTAAGCGCTCGCAGTATATTCCAGATAAGATTTGAACTTCTCCCCGTCCTTGGTCAAAAAGATCGGGGTCGGGTATTCTCTTTTTAAAGGAAGCAGCGCGAAACCTTGGTCGTAAAAAACGATCTTCTCCACTTCATTCAGCTTATAACTAAATTCAGAGTTTCTTGCCTGGAAAGTGAATCCGCCTGGGATCTCTCTAATACTTCCTTTTCCCATTCTTCTAAAACCTTTTAGAGTTTCAGGACGGATCTTTTCTTGGAGCGCCTCGTAAGGTAATCTTCCGGAAAGATCTAAGAATAATACTCCTTCCATAGACCATTCTTCTTCTTTAGGGATCCTAGGTTGGGTGCGTTCAGGTTCAGTTACCATTTCCAAAATTTCTCCCCTTTTTGTTTCGTCCCAGATCTCAGTTCCGAATTCTTCCTCTTGCGAAACTTCAGGCTCAATCCTATTGGATCCTATTTTTTGTCTTTCGGAGAGCGGGCGTATTTTTCTCTCTTCCGCAAAGGCCATATCCATTTGAGAATAGGTTTCTGGACGACCCTGTTTTTTAAGAGAAGCTAACGATTCTTGAGAAATTTTTTTCTCTCTTGCAGGAGGCAGATTTCCTTTCGGAAATGAGCCGGTGCTAAACTCTTTTTTAGAATTTGGCTGGAAGGAAACATAAATAAAGCAGAGGATTCCTACTAAAATGAGTGCTAAGGCAATATAGAGCATCATTATATGTATCTATCCAATTTCGCCGTTTCTGAAGCATTTTTCGGGCGGTTTTTCTCCTTTACAGATTCCAGGCGCGGGCCAGCCTTCCTTGTGAACGTAGTTTTATGACAAATCCAGACGGAATTTCAATTAAAGATATTTTATTCAAAGTCGGATCGGCAGTTTTTTTAGGAATTCTTGTCCTGATGCTGATCATCATGCTCTTAAAGCCGGATGTGGAACAAGTAGGTATAGACATGCTTGCCGGAAAGGCAAGCATCACCATGGGAAGTATTGACGACCAAAGTGTCCCAATCGATTCATTCAACGCAGCTAAAAGATTTTGTATCCAGATGTACCAAGGACAGGGCTCCGAGGCGCTTTGGGCGGACTGTGCCTTCCAATCTTTAAAAGGCCAATATATTTTCCGCAAGATCGGAAATTCGGTAGGTTTCACAATCACTGAGGAATCGGAAAGACAAGCTCTTTGGGAAGAAGCCAAAAGAGTTTCTAAAAATTCTCTCCAAGGAGCAGGATATTCCGAGGAAGATTTGAAAAAACCGGAAGAAATTTATCGTCAGTTCCTCCAACAGGCGCCTCTACGCTTTAGGATCGATTATAAAGTGTCCCAGTCTCTATTTCAAAATTTCCTTCCGACTGAGATCCGACGCACGGATGGAGAATTGAATATCATGTCCGAGGCTTCCGGAGCCAGAGTGGACCTAGACGCAGTTTTATATACGGAAGAAGATCTAGCCAAAGCTTCCGAAAGAAATCTGGAGCCTACAGACGTACAGCTTAAAGAACTTTATGATAAAGAGTCTTTGGATCCGAACACCTTAAAAGGTAAAGACGGTAAGCCTGTGCCGTTCGAGGAAAGAAAAACCGTTTTAAGAAGTAAGTTCTTATTAGAAGCACGTAAAAATTCCCTGGAATCCTTAAAAGCAAAGTTAGTCACTCTACAAAACGAGCCTGACGGTCTGCAAAAGATCGCCGCACTTTTAGGAAGACAAACAGTATCTCTTAAAAACAAATCTCTTTCCGACCTGAAAAAGATCAGTCTAGGTAAAGAAGTATTCTCTTTAAGTTCCGATAAAAAGTTCTTACAGGACCTAAGCCTTCCAGGTTTGACCCAAAAGAAAAACATCGGACCATTTAGAGAGGGAGAAAAATACGCGATTGTTTCCTTCTCCGGAGTCAAATTAGGAACTCCTGATCCTTCCTTCTTGAGAACCAGAGAGAACGGTTCCTTACTTACTGCAATACTCATGGAAATTCCACAATCCCTAGAGGAAAGTATCAAAGTCGAACGAGCATCCGTTAGATCCGTTTCGGAGGAATAATGCAAATCCGCGCCGAGTTAGTAAACCCATTCCTGGAAGCAGCTACGATCGTCTTCCGGGATATATTACAGACCGACCTGATCCGTGGAAAGATCGGTATCAAAGACACTCCGGAAACCACACTGGAACTTGCGATCATCATCGGAGTTTTAGGAACATTTAATGGAGAAGTGATCTACGGTTTGAACTACGACGCGGCTTATAAAATTTCCAAAAAGCTGATGCCTGGAATGAGCGACGACGATATCAAGAATGAATATAAAGATATCTTAGGTGAGATCGCGAACATGACCACAGGTAACGCGATGAATATTTTTGCAACTGCGGGTCAGTCTATCGAGATCACTGCTCCGAATATCGTGGATGCAAAAAATGAAACCATCAAGATCCCTAAAAAACAAGCCTTAGGGATCAGTCTATTTTCCAAATTCGGAAAATTAGAAGTAAACGTAGCTTTAACTTAAAGATCGCTTTTCGCGAAAGATTCCATTTCCATTCTCAAGGGGGAATACACTCCTTGAGATTCGGAAATAGACTTATCCAAATATTTTTTCAAGAACCTTTTCGCCCATTCCCCTTCTCCCGCCTTATAACTGGATTTAAAAAGTAAATAAGCACCTAGTTCCTTTTCTTCTCTTTGTCTTTTGAATTCTCTGGAGGTTAAATCTTCCGCATTCGGAAAAGTTTTACCGAAACGATTCCAAAAATCCATTAAATAACTTCGAGCATCCGAATATCTTCCCAACCTGAAAAGCATATCACCTAATTGTAATAAAGCTCTGGATCTATATTCCCCTTCTCCCTCGGTTGCGGTCCTAAGAAGGATGGATTCTGCCTCCGAATTTTTGCCCTGTGCCCGCAGCGATCTTGCAGTTTCCAAAGAAGTTTTCCATCTGGAATCGTCTTCTGCCGGAACCTCCGCAGTCGGATCTGGAGCCTTAGAATTGTCTAATTTAGATAATTCTAATTTTGCCTGAGAACTCGCGGTTCCTTCCGTGGATGCAGCCTTGCCGAATTCTTCTTTGGCTGCGTCTTTCTGACCGTTCCTCAAACGTAAAAGTCCTCTTTCATAAGCAGCACGGCTCGGATCGGCGGCTTCCTTCTTCTTTCCGCCTTTTTTATCCTTTCTATCCGCAAGATTCGGAAGTTTTGTTTTTTTCTCTTTTACAGTTTCTGAAACGGTTTGTTTTGTTTCGGTGACCTTTGTTTCTTCGCCGGTCACTGCTGCGTTTTCAGAAACAGTTTCGGATCCTTCTTGTTCGGACTTCTGTTCTGCAATTACGGAACTCGCATCAATAGGAGGAAGAGGTTCATCCGGAGATATTCCCCTGGAGGAAATATTACCCTCTCCTGGTTCCGGAATTGGCAGAGGAAAATCCGCCGAAAGTTGATTTGCGAAAAGAAGAATACTTAAAGAAATTAGAATATATTTCATCTTATTCTCCCCTAGGTTTTTGTTCTTTTCTAGGTGGACGACTTAAGCGGGATTCTTCCTTTTCTGCAGGAAGTTCTCTATTAGGCAGCTTTGTGCTTGGTTCCAAACGAGGAGAATCGGATCCCTTACTATTAGGAGCTAAATCCTCGCGAGGAGGCCTTTCATTTTCAGTGGGAAAGAAAACTCTGGAGTCTCCGTCTTTCATTTTAGAATTGCGGATTGTGTCCGACTCTTCCAGCTCAGGTTTAGGGGCAGAAGGTTCCGTCTTGGGTTTTTCCAAAGAATATCTTTCAATATCCAAGGAGGAACTTCCGGACTCCGAATAGGAAGGATCGCTCCATCTAACGTCCTTTCTTTTTCGGTTATACTCTCTTTCTATATCTTCTAAAAATAATGCCTTACGATCCAGTTCTTTTGCCTGGTCTTCTTCTCCCGCCATAGCCAAACCCTTTTGGAAACTGAACCAGCCCAGAACGAGCGCGACCAGTACCGCCAAGCTGAGAGCCGCAGTTCCTATCGTTTTTACCACTTTTGGCGGAAGATTTCCCAGAACCTGGTCTATTGACACCCGAATATTGGTTAAGATGGAGAATGGATTGAATGCCATACGTTTTACCCTAGGATCATCGGCCGTTTTCCCGGTTTTTCAAGGACATAATTTTTGAAAAAAGGAAGGGAAATCCTGACTTGTAGTAACTTCGACAGATCGAGCCCAGTCTGAAAATCGACAGATTTCGGAGATTTTTCTTCTTCTTCCCATTAAGTCTTTTTACAGGTTTTCGATTGTAAAAAATAGGATGGGACTTACTCTCCAACAACGGCCCCCCAGGATGAGCGACTCGATCCGCAATTTTACCGAATCATTATTAAAAGATCTGGAAGAGAACGAAAACGGATTTTTCAAGGTGGAAAATCTGGACGGTCTCGCATATCTCACCATCTTCCCCGCAGGAAAAAAAGGAAAAGAAGTAGAATATCGCGAAATTCTAAAACGATTGGATGTATTTAAAATTTCGAGCGTTAGCGAAGAAGAAGTTAAACGTATCTTAAAGACCAAAGACTCGGAACCACACCTAATCGGAAAATGGCCGGGCAAACCGGAAGCGTCCAGCCTGGATCTGAAAATTTCAGAAGATAAAATGACGGTCTATGGAATTCTCCATCCTCCCAAATTCGGTGGAAAATTATTAACTAGGGACGAGATTCTTTCCCAGTTACAAGTAAGTGGGATCGTTTTTGGGATACTAGAAGAATCCATACTCAAACTTTCCCAAGCAGAGGATTACGGAAAAAGGACCTTAGTCGCCCAAGGAGAATCTCCAATACCTGGAAAAGACGGAGATATCAGGATCTTATTCCAACATCCAGGCACACCTACTTTGGAAGAAGATGAATTCGGAAGAGTAGATTTTAAGAATATTCAAATTATCCAAAGTGTGAAGAAGAACCAGAAACTTGCGGAAAAGGTTTCCCCTTCTCCCGGTAAACCGGGCAAAAACGTAAAAGGAGAAGTACTTCCATTCGAAGAAGGTAAACTAGCGGAATGGAAACTTGGTCCTAACGTTAAAATTTCAGAAGATGGAAATGTAGTTCAATCTCTCATAGACGGAAGACCTCTAGTAGATCGTTTCGGGGTCATTCGTGTGGATGAAGTTTGTCTGCTGGAAAATGTAGACTTCTCCACTGGGAACATCAACTTTCCAGGCACGATCATCGTAGAAGAATCTATCGCAGACGGTTTTACACTCGAAACAGACGGATCCATCATAGTTAAAAAATCCGTAGGTAAAGTTTTCCTAAAAGCAAAAGGAGATATCGTTCTTTCCGGAGGATTTATGGGAAGGAACGGTGGAATGATAGAAT
The DNA here is from genome assembly GCF_004770895.1 of Leptospira dzoumogneensis. Classification (NCBI taxonomy): domain Bacteria; kingdom Pseudomonadati; phylum Spirochaetota; class Leptospiria; order Leptospirales; family Leptospiraceae; genus Leptospira; species Leptospira dzoumogneensis. Next base: position 99,211 of record NZ_RQHS01000010.1, read on the forward strand.
CAGGCGCAGATATCTATGCAAAATTCGTAGAACAAGGAAAGATGATCGCTAAAAATTCGATCTTCATAGAAGAAGCAGCGATGCACTCCGAACTGATCGCCGGAGAATCCGTGGTAGTCAGAGGCGGAAGAGGTGAAATTATAGGCGGTCAATGTGTAGCAGGAAAAATGATTACCTGCACTAAGCTCGGCGCTATCGTAGAGACCCGAACCGTACTCAGCTGCGGAATGCCTCCCGAACTTCTTTCCGAATTAGAAGATCTAAAATCGGAGATCCGAAAAAATCAGGATATATTAAAAAAAGTAGATACTAGTATCCAAAAATTAAGCGACGATTCCCAAAGAAGAAGTTTGAGCCCGGAAGAAAAAGACAGCTTACCTAAACTTCAAGCAATCCGTCAAAAGTACAGTTCCATTTTAGAAAACCTATTTGCACAGGAACAATCAGCGATTTTATCCTTCGATCCTGATAAAAATTCATTCATTGAAGTAGAAAGAGAAATTTTTCCAGGGGTGGAAGCAAACCTAGGAAGAAACAAAAAGTTCAGCGTAAAATTAAAAGAGATCCCAGGTCCTTCTTTCCTATACTTGGGAGGCGACGGGCAGATCGCTCATTCCAAGGTAAAACCGAAACGACTCGGACTTTTACAGGAAGAATCTTTGGATTCCGGATCTTCGGCGGATTAATTCCCGTCCGGAAATAATTCTCTACAAGATGGAATTCCACCCGCCTGCTCCATTTCGGAACAAGGAGTTTTCAAAAGATCATCCATACAACGTTTCACTTTTCCGATCTGCTGGTCTGTGACTTTTTCGTAGTCGTCGGGAAGAATGGACTGGTTACTTTGTTCCGCCATACATTGGTCCAAGGAAGAAAATCCGGACCTTGCGGCATTCTGTTCTCCTGAAGGAAGGGATTCCAGATACTGAGCGGAACATTCTAAATTCTTTTTACATAACTCTTTAATATAGTTTTGGCTGAGTTGTTTGACTTCCTCTTTGGATAAGGAAGGTCCTTTTCTGCAGGAAAGAATTAAGATCGAAAATACTAGTATAGAGATAAATTTCATTTGGATCGTCGAAAGCATATGCTTGGATTATACAGAATAGACGGACAAATCCGTTATTCTGCAAGCCGTTCTTTCTTAATTATTTCATTTTTGTGAGAATCAGACGATTCCCTTTTCCGGATTGATCTATATAAAAATGATCCGTTAGTTTTCTGACTAAGTAGAGCCCAATCCCTTCTTCCCTATAATCTCCCGGATCGAATCCCCGGATCTCGGAAATATTTTTTTGAACTCCGAAATCTCTGATACGTACTTCCATTCGATTCTCAAGAACCGTAACTTCCAAAAAGATCGGATAATTCGTTTTTCCGAGATAAGCGTGTTTGATCACGTTTAGAAGACATTCCCCCACTGCCAATTTTAGATCGGCAGCATCGTATAGGGAAAATCCCGATTCTCTAGCTAGATTGTAGACGAAGTTCCGCGCTACAGTCACGTAACGCGGATGGGAAGGAACTTGTATCCGAAATTGATTCGAATAGTCGGTTTTTTTGATCTCGGCCAAAATTCGGTCCGGTTGAATTATCCTCTAGGATGGAATTTCTTATGAACTTCCTTTAGAGTTTTGTTCGCCATATGAGTATAGATCTGGGTAGTCGAAATATCGATATGACCCAAAAGTTCCTGAACCGATTTTAGATCCGCGTGGTTTTCCAACAAGTGGGTCGCGAAAGAGTGTCTCAGAGTGTGAGGAGTCACTTTTTTCTTGATGCTTGTTCTTTTAATATAATGGTTCAGAAGTCTCCAAACAGATTTTCTATTGATGAAAGATCCTTTTTTGGAAACGAAAAGATAATCACAATTTCTGTTTTTCAGAATATAAGGTCTGCTTTGTTTTAAGTAACGATTCAGAATGTCCAAAGATTTTTCACCGAATGGAACTAGTCTTTGGCGTCCGCCCTTACCTTCTACGGTTAAGGTCATTCCGGACATATCCATGTCGGTCAGTCTTAAGTTACATGCTTCCGAGATCCTAAGTCCGGAAGAATATAGAAGTTCGAAAATACATTTGTCTCTGAGTTCGTAGAGATTATCCTCTTTGATCACATTGAACAATTCCTCGATCTCTTCTTGGGTCAGATAATCGGGAATGGATCTCATCACTTCGGGAGTTTCGATCTTCTCCGTAGGATTCGAATCCAGCTTCTTTTCGTCTTTTAGAAATTTATAAAATTGGCGGATGGCAACCACTTCTCGAGCGATCGTCTTTGCGGAAATTTTACGATTCCTTTCTTCGTTCAAGAAACGAACTATGTCGTTCGCTTGGACTTCCAGGAAATCCAAATGTTCCTTTTCGAGGAAGTTCTTAAACTTGTTCAGATCGTATCCGTACGAGTAAATGGAATTGTCGCTCAGACCCTTCTCAACCGAGAGGTATTCTTGAAAATTTTGGAGTAGATTCTTATGAGAAGATGTCACTTTCTTAGTCCCGCTTCCGATTATTACAGTACTAAATCCTTCGGACAAATTCTCCCTCGAGATTGAAACTTTTTTAAGATTGCGGCACGAGGAGGCCCGTAAATTGTACAAATTCGACGGGCTGACATAACAAAAAACCGCCCTTTTTCTTATCCCCTAAGGGAAAAAAAACTATGGAAATGAGACAGAAGTTCCGATACGCCATAATTTTGCTTATGTCCCAATTTGCTTTGAATTGCGATTCCTCGGGGGAGTTAGCAAGTAAGGCGAGAGAAAAAGAAGCGCAAGGCAACACTGCAGAGGCTTTATATTATTACGATTTAGCACTTAGAGAAAATCCTGAAAATTTTACTGCGAATAAAAATTTAGGAATTCTTTTAGCGGAAAGTGGAGAAGCACCCGGATCTGCCGCTCTTTATCTAGAAAAAGCTCTCAAAAAAGATCCTAAAAATCCGGAGATACTTCTCTATCTTTTAGAAATTTATTTATTAGCGGGTTCCAGGGACGAGACCGAAACCGTTTTGAGGGGATTTTCCGAAAGTTGGGACAAGGACAGAGAGAGTCTCGCCAAATTTTTAAGCTCTTGTATTCTAGATTCTAAGAAAAATCCCTCGGAAAGAAAACGTTTTATCGAAAATCGTATCCCTGAATCCAATCCTGCTTCTAAAAGACTCTTTGAACTCTGTGAAAAAAGACTCTACGAGGAAACTTCCACTAAATGAGAGAAGTAACCTACGCTCGAAAGATCCGTTTTATTTTTTTATTATATTCTATTTTTCTATTTTTTCTTTTAGAAGTTCTGCTCAGACTTCCCTATTTCCCTTCCGTTCAATTTAGATTGGATGATAAAAAGCTGCATTGCCTGCAAACTTCCGGAAATCTGTTTTCAATTCCCTGGATGAGGCTTTGCCCGAACCAAAGTTTGGATCTGTATCATCCGGAGAAGAATATCAGATACCATGTCTCTACTGATTTTAGAGGAGAAAGGAAAACTTCTGCAACTGACACTGGTGAAAGTGTTGGTAGGAATTCCTACAACGGTAATCCTCAGGAAATTTGGGTTTTAGGAGATTCTGTTTCTTTAGGATACTTGGTGAATGACCAGGAAAGCCTTCCTTGGGTTCTAAATTCTCAATTCGAGGAGAAGAAGGAGCCAAAACTTGTCCGAAATCTGGGAGTGGATGCACTCGGAAGTTTCGGGATCCAAGAAAGACTTACAGAAGTTTTGAAAGATTCTTCCCCGCCTCAGGCTGCGTATTGGATCTATCATATTTCCGATTTTACTGATTCTTATAGAGAACTAGAATTACAAAATTCCGTTAAAAAAAGGATCTTAGTCAGAATTTCCTATATCCTTTCCAAATATAGTGCAGTATTCAACGCATTCAAAATACTTTATGAGAAGTACAAACCTGAATCCGCGGATAATTTAGTAATTCCTTCCAGTGGTAACGTTTTAGGTCCGGATCATCCTCATAGAAAAGCAGCAATCTCCTTGTTTACATTCGTAAAAGAGAAGAAGATTCCTTTTGTTTTAGTATTTCTTCCAGAACCGAATGAGAAGTATGAGCCGGTTGTGGATTCAGCACTCGTGAAAGAAGTACGACAGATCGCAATCGATTCCAATATTCCAGTGTTGGACCTCCAACACAAAATCCATGAGTTCTGGGCAGAAGGCAAAAATCCAATTTTCCTTCCTAAAGACGGACATCCAAATCCGGCGCTATATCGTTTTATCGCAGAAGAAATAGCAAAAGATATTCATTAAAACCCTTCGCGTCTTTGCGCCTCTGCGTGGCCAAAATGAATCGGATTTAATTCTCACGCAGAGACACGGAGTCGCAGAGATTTAGTACGCGGCAGTGATGCGCAGACCTTTAGTCCGGGCAAAGCCCGGATGAGCGCGAATGCGCGAAGTCGTAGCAGCACGGTCCGGAGCGAAGCGTAGGAGCCGCCCAAATCTTAGAACTGAAAATACAAGAAAGGTGCGCTTACAGTCACACTATATAAGATAAAACAGATAGAGATCAAAATGGCTGAAATCCCATAGACCCAGATCCTATTCTCGAAAAGTTTTTTGGCCCAAGGAGTTTCTTTTTCCATCAGGTAGTCGCCGAGCATTAGTATAAATACCGTAGAAAGAACGGATAACGGAACCGGCAGGAAATCACCTTGGACTCCGGAGAACATTCTACTGACCATTGCCCAACCAACTTGGACGCTGTTTCCGATCCCTTCCACCGGTCTTGCTCGGAAGAAGTACATGGATATCCCGAATATGGTGAATGGATAAGCTACTTTGATAGTGCTTGGGATCTTATCCCAATAGTTTTTGATACGCTCGAATGAGAATGCAAATCTTTCGATCACCATTAAACTTGCGTGAACAAATCCCCAGACTACGAAATTCCAATCCGCTCCATGCCAGATCCCGCTCACGAATGTTGTGAGGAATAGATTGATGTAAGTTCTGGAGATCCCCTTTTTGTTTCCGCCTAGGAAGATGTACACATATTCTTTCAACCAAGAGCTGAAGGAAATATGCCAACGTCTCCAGAATTCGGATACTGTCTGGGAAAGGAATGGTTGCCTGAAGTTGATCGGGATATGGAAGCCCATGATCCTTCCGGTCCCGATGGCTACGTCCGAATATCCGGAAAAGTCACAATACATTTGTATGATGTATAAGGAACCGGTTACAGCTAATGAGAACCAGCCATAATGAAGCGGATCTGCAAATACCGGATCGATAACAGCTGCGATTGGATCTGCTACGAATGTTTTTTTGAAAAGTCCCCAGGCGAGTTGTCTGATCCCAGGTAGTAAATTTTCTTTTTTGAATGTATATGTGTCCAGGAATTGGTGGAGCATGTCCTGGGCACGAATGATCGGACCGGCTACCAATTGAGGAAAGAAACTTAAGAATAATCCGAATTGAAATAGGCTCTCAGCTCTTTTTACTTTTTTATGATATACGTCCACCGCATACGCAATCGCCTGTAGGGTAAAAAATGAGATCCCCATCGGGAGTAGAATTCCGGAAGGATACGCGTAATACGGCTCACAAGGAACAAGACCAAGGATCGTATTCCAAACGGTAAAAGAAAAATCCAAATACTTGAAGAAGTATAGTAAAGACAGGTTTCCCCAGATAGCTATATTCAGGAAAAATAATTTTCCAAATCTGGACTCGGATCTATCCATCCAAAGTGTACAAAAATACGTGATCGCAATGGAATAGATAAGAAGTAGAATGAATGGAACTCTAAAAACCGCATAAAAATATAAGCTAGTTACCAATAACCAAAGTTTTTGGAATCTGGAAGGTACCAGAAAATAAACTAGGATAACGATGGGTGCAAAAAATAAATAATGAAGGGAATTAAAGAGCAAGATCGGTCTCCTTCAATTTGGCCTTGAGAGATTCCGCCGCCCAAATATTTCCTCTTTTTGTAAAATGCCCGTCTTCCGGGATATAATGATCTAAGATTCCGAATTTTTTGCCGTTCTGGTCAAAACCGCACATCGATCCTGTTTCCTTTTTGAAACGTAAAACTTTCACTCCTCGTTTTTCGAAAAATGCAGAGGCACGAGTTGCGTAATTTTCTAAAGGATGGTATTTTCCGTTATTATAACAATAGATCTCTTCTATTTGGATAGGAAGAATGACCGGGACCAGTTTAAACCCTCTTTCTTTTGCAAGATCTATCATCTTTTGGTAATATTCTTGAGTGAGTTCAGGAAGCACGGGAAGTGATTCGAAAGAAGGAGCCGAATCCACACAAGTCACATGAGCCGGCACAGGTTCAGGGCATATGGATCCGAATACTGCGGAAGTCGGCGTAATATCAGAATCGCAATTTGGTTTTTTAATAGGTCTAAAAAAGGAAGACTCAAAATAAGAGACCAAATTTCCGGAAGGACGATTTACATTGGATTGTACAGATCCGTTTCCGGCCGCGCTGGTGTTTTCCTCCGGAGCGGAAAGCATACTACATCTATAAAATCCTGCGGAATCCAACTCTTTGCATACTGAAAGTTTAGTAACTGCAAATGTTACTTGGATCTGTTCGTAAGCAAGTTTTAGAGCTTGGAGTGTATAAGAAATTCTTGTTAAAATAAATTGTAATTTAAAATTTCGAGCGTAGTTCGGATCTTTTTCTCTGATCGCGTCGGTTTGGTCGTCGGGCAAGATCCCTTTTTTTGCAAGAACTTCCGGCATATCGAAATCGTTTGGAGAAATGAAGAATAGTACTTCTTTTACATTATCTAGTTTTGCAGAAATATCTTTGAGTCTGTAATAGGAACCTCTGGATCCGTAGGCGTCCACTCCCAGGTTTAGGGCCTGTCTAGCTTCTCCCTTTAATTGAATTCCGTCCAAGAGTTGGCAAAATGTATCTGAGTCACCTACCCCAAATCCCATTACCAAACTATCTCCTAAGCATAGAAGTTTTGGTTTTCCAGGGACCGGTTCTTCTTTTCCTCTAAGGCCGAGTGAGTTGATGCTGAACTGGCCTTCCCATTTTCCTGCAAAATGGCTGACATATCTGGATTGGCCGGGCTCAAGAGCCACGTAATATTCAGGATGGAAACTATGGATGAGTTTTAGATCCCTATAGTATTGTAGAGAAGGACTGCGTAATAGAACCAAGCCTGCTTCGGTTCCGAGGAAGATTAGGATCAAAAAAACTAGGCCGAAAAACGATTTTTTGGCGAAATCCATGAATACTGGATAGCATTTGGATTCCTACCCGGATGACAAGACAATTCATCTAGGAAAGGGACTGCTGGAATTCCGACTCTTTCTTCTCGAAAAAAAAGATCTACTTTACAATTCCCCAGTCTAAAAATAAAATCAATTTAGAATCATTCTAAATCATTAGAGGAAATGAGATGCCCCATAAAGTAGTCATCATTGGATCCGGACCTGCGGGTCATACTGCGGCAATTTACGCAGCCAGAGCGAATTTAAACCCTGTTATGTACGAAGGATTTATGGCGGGGGGAATCGCCGCTGGTGGACAGCTCACCACCACCACTGAGGTGGAAAATTTCCCAGGCTTTCCGGAAGGAATAGACGGAACCCAACTTACTAATTTGTTCCGTGCTCAATCCGAAAAATACGGCACTAAAATTATCACCCAAACAATCACCAAAGTCGACTTCTCCAAAAGACCTTTCAAAATTTGGTCGGACGATGAATTGATCGAAGCTGAAACTGTGATCATCGCAACGGGTGCCACTGCAAAAAGGATGTTCATCCCAGGTGAAGATTCTTATTGGCAAAAAGGAATTTCTGCATGCGCAGTTTGCGACGGTGCACTTCCAATTTATAGAAACAAAGAATTAGCAGTGGTTGGTGGAGGAGATTCCGCGGTAGAAGAAGCGGCTCACTTAACTAAGTTTGCATCTAAAGTGTATTTGATCCACAGAAGAGATTCTTTAAGAGCTTCTAAGATCATGCAAAAAAGAGCGACCACTCATCCTAAGATAGAAATTATCTGGAATACTGCCGTAGAAGGAGCACAAGGAAATGGAAACCAGCTTACTTCCCTTTCTGTAAAAGAACTTACCACTGGAAAAACAAAAGAACTTTCTGTGGGCGGTTTATTCTACGCGATCGGTCATAAACCGAATACTGAAATTTTCGAAGGCCAATTGGATCTGGACGAAACAGGTTATATCAAAACCGTTCCTGGCACAACTCGTACAAGTGTGGATGGTGTATTTGCTGCAGGAGATGTTCAGGATAAAACATATCGCCAAGCGATTACCGCTGCGGGCTCCGGATGTATGGCAGCTCTGGAAGCGGAAAGATGGTTAGAAGCTCAGGAAGAGTAGAGAACATTTTTTCACGCGAAGCCGCTAAGACACAAAGAAGATTATCGTTAGTTTTCAACCCCGTGGTCTTGGCGGTCTTTGTGCGAAATTTTCTAATTTTTGGAGATCACAACTAAAGGCCTCCCGCCCAAAATTTTTTACGGGCGCTCTATCATTTGGCCTCTTTTTTGAAGAGTATCATAAATAAATAATGTAGGAAGATTCGGCTTCTTTTTGTTTGGGCCGGACTCCTCTTCCCTTTTTACGATCATCACTAGTTTGTTTTCAGGAGTGTCCGGCAGGATCTTTTCCAAATAGAATTTTTTGGGAAGAATCGGAAGTAGTTCATCATAATTCGGATCGTATACAAAAACTTTTTTGGAATCTTTTTGGTTTAGATATCCGTCCTTATTGGTATCTTCCGGCATTCCAACGATCACGAACTTTTTTCCGGTTTTTAAACCTGGAAATACATCTTCAGAGACTTCCCCGGTTTCCGAATCTGAACTCAACTTTTCAGGTTCTGCTCCGTAAAAATAATCCCAGATATACACACTTTTATTGAATACCTTACGGTTTCTTCCCGTTTGGAGATCTACAAACACAAGGTTTTGGGCATGATTTAAGGTTTTACGAGGACCGAAATTTTCTCTGTCCCTGTTTAGCCCGAGTGGGTAGTATAAAAATTTTCCCCAAACTACTGCTGAATGTTCTACCAGATCGTCGTCCGGTTCCACATATACAGTCTGGATACTGTTAGACGGATGTTTTGCGAGTTCGATCCCTCGGTCGTATACAAACCAACTTTTTAACAAAGTAAATACGATCAGGATGACGATGATCCCGATCACAAAATATACGGAGAGACGAAACTTTTCCATAGAACGGATCTAAAGAATCCGTTTTATGCCTTAGGGGTCAATCTTCTTTCTTTCCAAAACTCCGGTTCTGGTAGGAACTAATAATGCAGAAGAGATCTCTCCTGTGTCTTCTCTTAACACCGTAAGAGGATTATAAGTATCCACTACGATCTTTCCATCGACTAAGAAGTTATATTGGTATTCACCAGGTTTTAATTTTTTGACAACCCTGAAGGTCCCGTTCCTTTCTTTGATCAAAAAATCGGATTCCGGATCCCAATGGTTAAAATCTCCGATCAGACTTACGGACTCTGCTTGGGGTTGATAAATCCTGAATTCTACGGTCCTAAATTCTTTTTCTTCGTATGGAGAATCTTCTAAGACCCTGGTGCTTGTCTGTTTATTTGGTCCACCTTCTCTGAATGCGATCCTGGAAACTTGAGAACCTTCTCCATCTTCTACTGTGTCAGGGTTTTCAGGATCATGTGTAAAGATACCGTCTACCTTGAACTTATACTCGTAGGCAGGTTTTGCTTCATAGAGTTGGTCTCCGTGGATATCCACTACTCCGTAAAATATTCCCTTATCATTCTTTTGTAAGGAAACACATTGCCAATGATTGAATTCTCCACAAACGCTTACCTCGTCGTTTGCAAGACCCTCGTAACTGAACAAAACTCCTCGGTTCAATAGTTTCCCGGTTTTTAAAGCGGAGAATGTATCTACGAATCGGATGAATCTAGGCGGTACTGCCTTTCTCAAATTCTCCAATTGCCAGAAATAATAAATTTTCTCTTCGGGAAGGGCTTCTTCTCCTTCCTCATAATCCACGGACCGGAAGGCTCCGATCCAGTCTTCCGCGTCTTCCGCAGCAAGAGCGAAGGTCAATATCAAGGTAAGTAAGGCAACCGCCTTGGCTTTATGCACCATAAACCGATTGTCGTAGGTTTTCCCGGAAACCCTAAGCGTATTTCCGGGGCTTGTCCTAGATCCGACATAAGGAAAAAATCTTTGCTCTTTCCAAGACCAGCCGATACTATTGGAAGGACTTTATGGCTGATTATTCAGAACAGGAACTGGAGCAGATCCGCTCCATCTTGGATCCTTTGAACAAGAATCCGGAATCTTCCGAAGATTTGAATCCTATGCTTTCCTCTTTCCGAGAGAAGATGGGATACGGTGTTCCTATATCTATCGGGGACGACGATGAGGACCAACCGGAAGAAGGATCCGAAGAAAGTTTCGATCTAGGTGACGACGAGTCCCCGGAACCTATCCAAAAGCCAAAGCCATTATCCTTTTCTGAAGACGATGATATCGATCTTGATGAATTATTAACTGAGCCTTCCCAAGGGGGCGAACCTAACGCTGATGCGGGAGAAGATCCTTTCGGGGGATTTGACGAAGCTCCTACATCATCCGACGATTTCGGTGATTTTGCGACCCCAGAGCCTGTATCCGACCCATTTGCCGACTCAGGCTTGGATGATTTTGGAGGAGCTTCCGAGCCGGAAGAACCTTCCGCAGGCCTGGAAGATTTCGGAGCTCCTACAAGTGAAGAAGATCCATTCGGTGGATTCGATTCCTCTCCTGAATTAGATACCCCATTCGACTCTCCTCCTAATGAAGACTTAGTTTCCTCCACTCCTAGTGCTGATCCATTTGCGGATTCTGATCTAGGAATGGACGATTTTGGTGCTGGAACTTCCGACTCTTCAGATGATCCGTTCGCTGGTTTAGGCGGCGGAGAAGAGCCAGGAGATTCAGGTCTTGAAGATTTCGACTCTCCTGCTTCTTCCGCTTCCGATGATCCATTTGCAGCATTTGATGCTTCCGGAATGGAAGATACTCCTGGAGACGAATTCGGATTAGAAGAAGGTGACCCGTTCGGTGCCTCCCCTGCATCCGGTGATTCTGATTTTGGAGACTTAGGCGGTTTCGATTCTGAACCGAGCGGCTCAGGAGATTTTGGCGGAGATGATTTTGCCGAAGCTCCTACAGATTCAGACCCATTCGCAGACTTCGCTCCTGTTTCCGGTGGAGATCATGATCCATTCTCAGATCTTTCCGGGGCAACTTCCATTCCGGAATCGGATCCATTTGCTGATTTTGCGACAGAACCTGCTTCCCAAATGGAAATGGAATCTGTTCCGGAATCTTCCGATTTTACAAGCTTCTCCCCTGATCTGGATTCAGACTCAGGAGACGAGGATCTTGGAGCAGACGCATTCGAAGAAGACCTACGTTCATTGGGTGGAGAAGATAAAGACGAAATAGATAAATCCCTCACAGACGAAGAACTTGCAATCATCCAGAGGGAAATACTTCGTTATCCTCCACTTTTACGTAGAACGGTCATTGAATCCATAGTCCAAGACCGTCTTTCTAAAAAGGCCCAAAGAGATCTATTAGAACTTATTAAAATAGAAAGTAGCCCCGAGGATATCGCCGCATTCTTATCATCCGCATTAGGAGTCACAGTCGCTCTTACGGATAGAAGCGGCGCTTATTCCGCAGACGGTGTTCCTATCATTTCTTCCGACCCTATCTATACAAGAGAAGGTGTATTAGAAAGAAGGAAGAAGATCCGCAGGACATTCTTCGCGGCGGCCGCAGCGTTACTGATCGGATTCGGAAGTTATTTCACTTATAAACATATCATTCTTCCTAGACAGGCCGCTCAAAATTACGAAGCAGGTCTGGAACAGATCCGTGAAATGGGAGCCAAAAGATTCGCAGGGACTTTAGGCGAAGAAGATAGAAAAAAATATCTGATCAGTATAGAAGATTCTTATGATAAAGGATTCGATATTGATCCTTATAATCTGAAATATATGAACCTGTACGGAGTGGAATACAGCCGTGCAGGAGAGTACGAATATTCCTTCCAAAAATTATTCGGTAAAATAGAGCCGGATCTTGGAATGGGAACATTAGATTCTTGGAATAAAAGAGAACAATCTCCTATGGTCCGATTGGCCCAAGGAGAATCTTGGAATGATAAAAAGCTTAAGACCAATAAAGGTGTAAACCAAGGGATAGAAGGCATCAAATTTCTCTTAGACCAGGAAAAAACCCCAAGAAAAGTTCTGATCGCTGGCGCATTCCTCGCGATGAGGCTGAAAGAAAGAACTCATGATAATAATACCTACAGAAACCTAGGCTGGTTCCATTCTCAGATCATGCCTGATTTTGCAGAGCCAACCGAAGGTAAAAAAGGAAGATATAAAAACGACGCGTTAGCTGTTGATTATTATTCCAAGGTATTCACCGACGGAGAAAGCCCTTATGATGAGGATTCTACCGCTGGTATCGCAAAAATATATTATAATAGAAGAGAATTCGGAAAAGCAGCATCCTTCTACAATCGAATTGTAGAAGCGAATCCTAAAAGTATTCCCGGCCAAGCCGGACTCGTTTCCACATATTTAGAAATGTGGAAAGAAAGCGGGGATCCTCAATTCGTTTTAAATCATCATCGTTTACTTAGGAATAATCTGGACATGGAGTCGGAACTCCCCTTCTATACTCTTGCAAAGCTTGCATCTTTTTATGCCGCTATCGATCCGGAAGAACTTAGGATCAAATATAATATCAATCCTGTTGACCAAGTTTCCGGAATAGAAATAGAAGAAAGTGCAATCCGTCTTTTAGATACTATTTACAGAAAGTCCATGGAAGACGAAAGGACCGGGGTTGAGATAGAAGGAAAAGATTATGCGGAAGGATATTACCAGCGCGGGAAATATTATCTTTCGCAAAAGGAAAATAGCCAGGCGAGAAGATTTTTCGAAAAAGCGGCTACTCTAGATCCTAAACATTGGCTGGCGGTCCTGGAACTTGCAGAACATTCTATCCGAGTAGGAAATTTTGAAGAAGCAAAAGATCTTTTGAAAGAAGCTGAATCTCGTTATGAAAATAGCGAGCGTTGGTTCGGCTCTAAAGACGAAGACGAAACATTATTCGAAGGAAATCCCGCACGTATCCATTTCGATCTTGGAAAGATCAGATACTTATTGTCCGCAGGGCTTTCAGACAAAGATTCCCTAAAAGAATTTCCCGGTAGAAAAATTTATCCATTCCGTTCTCGTTCCGAATCCGACGGCAAAAGCCTTTCCGTCTTAAAAGAAGAAGAGGAAAAAAGAAATCGTAGGAACGAACTTAGAAATTCACTCCAAGAATTCGCAAAAGTGGATTCCGAAGAACCTAAGTTCGATCTAATCCGCAAATGGAGAAGAGAGCTCCCTGCATCCATGCTGAGAGAAATGAAATTTTTCAAAGGTTGGGTGGAATATATGGACTCAGACTTCGACAAATCTTTGGCTGATTGGACTGGTTTCGAAGACAAGGATGAATATTATAATCCTACTCTTCTTATGGCAAAAGGAAATGCATTCTTCTACACAGGTCAGACAAAAACCGCTCTTGGATATTTCCTAAGAGTAAAAGATGATATGGAAGAAAAACTTCCTCAGATGAGTTCTCCTAAAACGGAAGATCCATATCACCAGGAAGTGTATCAAACTCTGACTGCCGCTTATAATAATATTGGCGCTTGTTACGAAACTCTTTCTAAAAAAGCAAATGCACAAGAATCCGAGAATTATACCGCTCAGGCTCTTCAGAATTATTGGAAGGCAATCGAAACCGCGCGTAAGATCAATGAAGCAAGCGAGATCTCACTTTCCAATAAAGATCTTTTATTCAAAAAAGAAGCTCTCAAAAGAGAACCTCTCTTAGAAGACTGGGTTTCTCCAACGCTTGATTCGATTAAAGATTTGGTTCGTAAATAGAGGCGCAGAGTTTTTAAGAGATTCAGAGTTTTTCTCACGCAGAGGCGCAGAGCCGCGGAGTTTGTTTTGTAGGAGTTCCTACATCGGGTTTCTTAAAAACTCTGCGTCTTCGCGATTCCGCGTGGTATAAAAATCCGAAAGAGTTATTTCTTCTTTTTTACAAAAAGAGATTTGATCGCTACCACTATAAAAAATCCGAACATTCTACTCAGGCGAATCAGTCTCCAAGGACGTACCATAATTCTCCAAAGCCAGGTTAAGCCCTTCAGTTTGAAAACATTCGGAGCCTTTTTTACTTTTCCGGAAAGAATGTCCATAGCAGGACCGACTCCGATCACTACTGCGTGGCCGAAAAATGCGGTATTATTCTCAACCCAGATCTCTTGGTCCGGAAAATCCATTGCAAGAAATATAATATTCGGACTGGTCTTGCGGATAGATTCTTTTACAAGCAGCTCACGCTGGGTGTTTAAATATCCTGCATGACGTCCTACGATACGAACTCCGGGAAAATGTCTGGAAAGATTGAAATAAACTTTCTCAACGATCTCTTCCTTTCCGCCTAAAAGAAAAATGGAATAATTTCTAAGTTCGCAAAGACGGACCAAGTCCATCATGAGTGCGATTGTAGGAATTCTCTCTTTTAATTCCCCGCCTAATTTTTTAGCGGCCCATTGTAGACCCGCACCTTCCGCTAGGATGAGGCTGGCTTTTTGCGCGATCCTATGTAACTTCTTCCCTTTGCGAAGAGCCATTGTCTTTATAGGATCTAAAAGAAGAACATGATGGAATTTATCCTTCTCTTCCATGAGATGATAAATTTTTGCCACCGCCTCATCTAGGCTGGCGTTATCGAAAGGTACACCTAAAATAGGAGCCTTGTCCAGATCATCCACATTCAGGGTCTGATAATCTAGTAAGTAGTCGCGATCATCCTTTGCAGATAGATGGCGTATTTCCCCTGGCTGTTTCATAGGGATCATCTTATTGGACATAATTTGGGAGTCAATTGAAACTTGGGATTTGGAGCCTTCAAAAACAAGGAAGAATCGGTATACCGGTCTCAGGTCCTTTATGGATTCTTTATCTCCTTAAGGATACGAATGCAATCGTAAAAGGAATCTCTTTCGGAAGCGGAAGCGATCATCGCATAGGACAATGGACCGAGCTCCGATAACTCTGTGATCTGTTCAGGACCGATCCCTCCGATAGGAGTGACAGGTATTTTAGCAATTTGTAAGGCTTCTTGGACGCCCCGAAGACCTACAGGAATATCTTCCGTATCCTTGGAGTTTGTAGAATACACCGGTCCAAGTCCGGTATAGTCCCAGACACCGGGCTCTAAGCCTGCAATATCTTCGGAATTATGACAGGAAGTGCCAAGGTACAATCCACTCGAGCGGACCTTCTTCTTATCCTCTAAGGAAAGAGAAGCATAATCTTCTTTTCCGATATGAAGTCCGAAACATCTCCATTCCAAGGCCTCTTTCCAATAATCATTCAGTATGATCGGAAAATCAGGAAATGCTTCTATAAGACTTTCATAAACCTTCTTTAATGTTTCAGTGGTCTCTTTTTTAGCGCGTATCTGATAGAATGGGATCCATTCCCTTTGGTAACTCCAAAGTTCCACAATACGGACCGGGTCCTTGGAAAACTTGGAACAATATTCTAGATCTAGGATTGGATAAATGCCGGGCGCTCTCCAGATACTATGTCTGGGTCTAAGTGGGAATTCCAAAAATGATTCAACCCCCTCCTACAAATTTCAGGATCTCTATTTTATCCCCTTCTTCTAAGGAGGAATTCTTCCAATGGTCCCTTTTTAGGATCTCTCCATTCTTCTGGATGGCAACCGTTTCCGGTTTTAATTTTAAGGACTCCAATAGGGAAAAAAGATCCGGAGAAGAAAGTTCCCGCAGAGAGAATTCCTTACCGTTTACGATCATTCCATGCACCTCGGTCTAGATACTTCATTCCTACTGATTCTCCGCTAACGTCGAATGTTTTTTAGTTTACCGTTCTGTCCCGGCCGAAAACGATTTACTTATATGACCCGATTTCTCCCGTTTTTACTAGCAATCGCACTCCTAGGTATTTTATCATGTAATACCGGAGAGAGAGATATCAAGGGAAATGCTTTGGCAACTTTCTATGCAAACTGCACAGGTGGATCTTATCCATCCTGTAAGAGTGCTTGCGAAAATAAATACGGCACCACGGTCACTACGACTAATTTGGCCGCTTTAAACTCTTGCCTGACTTCTTGTAATACAAGCTGTAATATTTCTACACTTTGTTTCCAATTATCCCAAAGCTGCAAAAGTGATTGTGATAATTATTTGAACACCTGCGTTCTGATCCTAGGTTCCACCGGATTCGGCCAGTAATCAGCGTAAACTTCCTAACCTAAATAAAGAGGCCGCAAAAATTCCAGCGGTCTCTATTCTCAAAATAGATTCTCCCACATTTACAGATAAAATCCCAAACTGAGAGATCAGTTCTAATTCTTCTTTTCTAAATCCACCTTCCGGTCCGATCAAAACTGTTTTGTTTTGTATGTTTTCAGGATTGATCCGTATTTCAGATCTTGGATCAAAAAGTAGAAGTTCCTCTTTAGAAGATTTTGACCCTTCTAAAAATTTAGAAAGTGAGATCGGTCCTTTGATCTCAGGCAAAAAATCTTGGCCGGATTGAGAAGAAGCTTCCGCCGCTACTTTCAAAAGCCTTTCCGGATTTAAGTCTTTTCTATCCGAATGAGAGAATACTAAAAAAATAAATTCAGTGATCCCAAGCTCCGTTCCTTTTTGGATGAGCCATTCCAGTCTGTTTCCTTTCGGAATTGCAGTTGCGATCTTTGCTTTGGTTTTAGGTCTTTCTTTTTTATCGGTACCGATCAGACTTCCGATTTTAGAAGAAGAAGGTACACTGTATGCAAAACTTGCACCCTCACCATCCTTGATGATCACCGTTTTATCTTCTGAAAAAACTCTAAATGCTTTTAGATGAGAGATCTCTTCTCCCTCTAATTTCAGTTCGGGAGAAGAAACAAAACCCGGTCGAAAAAAAACGATCTCTTCCGAGGACATTACAGTCTGTTTAGATTATCCAATTCGAATAAAGAAGGATCCGGTTTTACATCTCGGTCCACTTCGGTATATTCCAATACGCTGATCGCACCTGTATTCAGATCCAACATTTCCAATCTACTGACTATATCTTCTTTTGTGACCTTCTGCTTTGCTTTTACCTTAACTGGACCGTACTTTATGTTCATTGTTTTATAAAGTACCCCGTCCTTATCATGAAAATCCAAACGAGTTGGTCTTAATGTATCCGGTTCCAAAAGTAAGATCAGTTTGGAATAAAAATAAGGAACGATCGGTCTAAGAGCGACACGTTTCATCTTCTTCCCCGCAATATCCAAATCGCTTTGTACGATCGGGTTATAATTCGCTTGGTAAGAAGTTCCCGCCAGATCCACAAAACTGAATCCTGTATTGAGATGGTTCTCGTATTTTTCTTCGTCGTTCTTTTTGAAAATTTTACGGGAAAGTGCATTGAAGGCGAAGATCAATTCTCCATCTTCCTTAAATAAGATCTTATATTCCAGACCCCGGCCTTTGCTTTCGAATAGGGAGAGTGAATCTTCTCCCTTTCTAAAAATGCTCATGTCCCAGGTCCAGGAATCTCCCGTCTTTTTGATCAGGATCAGATTTGCTTTTACTAAACCGTCCGCCTTCAAGAGTGCCTGGTCTAGTCTTGCGACTAGTTCCTGGGCGACTCTTGCTTTATCGGGTGGAGCCTGAGCATGGGATACATCCCCAGTCATCAGGATCGGGAATATTAGGATTATCGAAATAAGATGAAACTTTTTCAAAACCTTTCCTTCCCGCAAATCCGAGGGATCTAATTTAATTACTCTGCTCTTAAACTAGGTGCACTATAAGAGTAAAGACTATGAACAGAACCTTGGGCTTGAGCGGATTCACTCCTTCTTTCGAATCTGAGTTTTCCTTCCCGTAGTCCTTTATGTAAGTCTTGGACGGAACGGAATCCCATATCCTGAAAAGAAAGTCTTAGTCCCAGGCTTAAATATGGAATAAAGTTCAGAATTGAACCTCTATCCACTACGGAACCGCTCACTCCCTGAGCCACTTTTACTTTTTGGCCCTCGTTGAAGTAACGTTTGTCTCCGCCGGCTTTCATTGCTTCTATACTTGCCATTCCGCGGTATTTTTTGAGACGTATTCCATTCTCATAAAAATACTCTCCAGGTGCCTCGGATGTTCCTGCGAACATAAATCCCATCATACATGCAGAAGCCCCGATTGCCAAAGCATTTGCGATATCTCCAATATTAGAAATTCCACCATCTGCAATAACAGGAACGTCATATTTTGCAGCATGGGCAGCAGTTTGGTACACCGCAGTTGCTTGCGCTCTTCCCACTGCCATAGTATCTTGGGTGATACAAATGGAACCGGGTCCCATTCCGATCCTAAGTCCGTCAGCTCCCGCACCGATCAGGTTTTCTGCCTGGCCGCGGGTGACCACGTTACCACCGATCACTTCCAGATTTTTGAAATTGGACTTAATGAATTGGAGCATCTCTATCTGGTAGATCGAGTTTCCCTGGGCGGAATCGATGATGATCACATCCACTCCGGCTTCGTATAATGCAGCGACCCTGTCCCTGGATTCTGGCAAGGTAGAAACCGCAGCTCCACATCTGAGCCTTTTGTTCTCGTCCTTGGAAGAATCTGGGAATTCCTTATTCTTTTTCAGATCGGAACGACTCACTAAAGAGATAAGTTTTCCGTCTTTGTCTATGATCGGAAGTTTTCCGATCTTCTCTTTTTTGATAATATCGTTTGCTTCTTTTAAAGTGATCCCTGCTTTTCCGGTAATCACATCAGTGGTCATTACTTTTTCCACAGGGATAGAACGATCTCTTTCGAAATCGATATCTCTATTGGTTACAATCCCAACCAGTTTAGAATTTCTGGTCCCATCTGCAGTGATTGGAATTCCGGTGAATCCTAAAGTTTCTTTGATCCTGTCCAGATCGTGGATCGTATTTTTCGGTCCAAGAACAACCGGGTCTGAAATGAAACCGTTTTCGAAACGTTTCACCTTGCTGACTTCGGCAACCTGTTCTTCGACAGAATTATTATAATGGATAATTCCGATCCCTCCCATAAGGGCCTGTGCGATTGCCATAGAGGACTCGGTCACAGTGTCCATTGGGGAACTCACGAATGGCTTCTTAAGTTTGATCTTTTTAGTTAATCTAGTCTCTAGTTCAACTTCGGAAGGATTGAAATCGATAAAACCGGGCAGGACTAAAAAGTCCCGATAAGTAAGCCCGATTTGCATGCTGAAAAGTTCTTCGCCGGATAGGCCGTCTAAAAATTGGGAGTCTCGGTAAGATTGGTTTGACATTAGTGTACCTTACCTATTACATCAAAACGAAGCCAAAGGCTGGAATCAAGATAATTTTCCGCCGGAATCCGATCGACCTAGGAATTTAATGGAAAAGGTTCAAAGGAAACAAAGAGACAAAGAGTTCATCACAGATCCTGGTAAAAAACTCCATATCATTGGAAAATTTCTACTCAAAACAGATCTACTCGTAAGGGATACGGAAACACACGAATCCGTTCAACTTCTCTCCGTCAATAAGGACGCCACAAAAATTTTAGTACAAGGTCGAATGGCCGAACAATTTAAGCTGAATGCTCATATTGTTTTGTACAAATTACTCGCGAGATACGTCGAACTAGAATGCGAGGTCCTGGAAGAAAAACCGAATAATCAATACATCATGCAGGTGGACCATGTTTCCATCGCAAGCAGAGAGAGAAAATTCACAAGGATCAAACCTCCGGATGGAAGCGTTTGGATCACGAATCTGCGTACTAGCAGGACCACAATCGACGCGAACTTATTCAATATACCCACTTCCGTAAAAGTCAATTTCGCGGATACGGAAAGAACTCTTAAGCCTAAGTTCGATATAGTAAAAATAGATGTTTTCAATTCTATCGGGGATAAGTTCGACCTAGTCAAAAAGACCGGCAAAATATTATATATTCCGAATACACAAAAACCTGACTCTTTTAAATCTTCGGATCCGAACGGATTTATAGATTATGAACATGAACTTGGAGATGAAGATGATGTTCGTAAAAAGATCATAGAATATGCCAACCAAAAGATCAGATCGGAATTAATCGTTCCGGTTATCTATATCAACCATGATGAGCAGGCTATTCCTATCGGATATGTGCATGCCCAAAATAGGACTAGAGAAATAGATATAACCGAAGTAATGGAGATCAAAACCCTTACTTTTGATATGGTGGATCGGATCAGAGAATCCAATACGATCTTAGTAAAAGAAAGATTTGCGGTTATAGATCTTTCCACTGGCGGTTTGAGAGTAAAGATCAATCATCCTGATCTAAACGGCGAGCTACCTAGAAGAAAAGGATTCACATTCGATATATTTTTCAAAATGCAATCTCCGATCACTGCTTACGGAGTAGTACGCTCCATTGCAAGAGATACGGATGGGAACTTATATGTAGGACTTTCTTTGGAAGGAAACTCCGCAAGACCCGGAGAGAAAAAACGTTTTATAGACAATGTAAATCGTATGCTTTCCGACTCGGGTGTAAAAGTCGGCTAAAATTGAAAAAATTTTTTATTCGGTCGGATCAAAACCGCTAATGTAACGGAACCGGGAAAAACTTAAGGAAAATCCCACATTCGTACATCTACGAATAGAACGTTTCCTTCTTCCATACTTTTAGAATAAGTCACTAAGAGCAGATTGCTTTCCAAGTCATAGTATGGATTGCTTGCGATCCAACCGCCGGAAGGATCTTTTGCATTCTTATAAAATTGTTCTAAGAAGTATGGTCTCCAACTCCAGTTCCTTCCCACAAAGGAATCGTCTTCCAACATTCCGGAATCCGAGATCCCTGAATAGTTAGGAGAAAGTTGTCTTCCTTCATGATTGGTAACATACATTCTAAAAACCGATTTTTCCAGAAGATAAGAATTTCTTAATTTAATAGTCACAATTCCGTTGGAAGAGATCACCTCTATACCGGAAGATTCCAATCGATCTTCCAGTTCCTTCTCTTTTTTAATACGCCTAAGCAGCTGGTATTTTTTATAATTAAAGAATAATTCATGAAGTTGGGAAAATCGAATGCTTAAACCGTTGATATCTATTAACTCAGGTGTCGGCTCTGCGAAATAGAAACCTTGTAAAAATCTGGCCCCGTATGTCAGAGCGTTATAAAGTTCCGTTTCAGTTTCCAGGCCTTCGAACAAAAGAGAACATCCCAAGCTTTCAGCAAGTCTGGACAATGTGAATAGTATCTCCTGAAAATTCCTGGAAGCAACAGAACTACGAATAAGCCCCAGATCCACTTTGATAATATCAGGATGTAATGCGCCGATCCGATCCAGATTAGAGGATTTGGATCCAAGATCGTCTATAGCCACTAAAAACCCGGATCTTTTATATAGATTGATCAGAGGTTTTAGCTGATCTATCTCTCCGGAAAAATGTTCCTCTATAATTTCGATCACGATCCTCTTAGGATCTAGACCGGCACTTTTTGCGATCTGCAAGGTATAAGGTTCATCATCCGTTTTGGAAGATAGATAGTCCTGCATAAAAGAAGGAGATATATTCAGAAAAAGTTTTGCTTTCGGATCCAGGCCTGGAGTATTACCGATCTTCTCCACCGCTTTTTTACGAACGGCCCTATCTATTTCTAATTTAAGATTTTTGAATTCTTCTCTTTCGGAAACGGAAAAAGAATGAGGTATATCCGCTAAGAAGAACGGACCAAGACTATGGACCGTGCCTTCCTTATCTATAAAACGAGCGAGTGCCTCGTAACCGAAGATAGAATCTTTTTCGACGGACAAAATGGGCTGAAAGTACGGAACAATCTCACCTTCGGAAAACCATTCTTTCCATTTGGATGCATTCCAAGAAGCTCTTCCTTCGCTCATTCTTAACAATAAAATGGGAACCCTGTAAGAAGGATCAAGAATTTAAAATCAAAAGTTCAGATCAAATGATAAAAGGAGAATGAAGACTACTTAAACTAGTAACCGACTCCCAGTCCACAACGGAAATCTTCCGGAATTCCTAGCCATGGAGTTCTTGGTCCGGAATTTAGTATCAAATTTCTATTACCGCCTGAATTTTCTCGGAGAATTTCCATAAATCTCTCTTTTGTGAAAAGATCTTCCGATTCGGTTAACAATTTCAATCGATCATAGTATACTTTTAGATCCGGATCTTGGATCCGGTTTTGTCCTGAAGTAACCGATTCTAAGTATCCTACAGGAATATTTCGAGTAAAATGCCCCACTCTCCAGTTAGAAACTGATTTCAATTTACTTAATAAAGGATCCGTTAAAGCATTAGAGTCTATAATCTTACGATTTTCACCGGCAAAATAGCCATAAAAGCCTACGTTAATTGTAGCACATGCCTTGTCAGGGTCCTTAGGTGCCTTCTTATAGTTTCTACCTACATCTGCCCACCCATGATCCGGAAATTCCCGGAATTTAAAGGAGCGAAGAAAGTTAGTGCTTCTAAAATAAGCACCTTTTTCATCCTGGATCTCTCCGTCGTTTCTAAGTCTAGAATAGTCTTTTGTAATATACAAATAGGAGTTTTGGTTTAACAGGAATAAGGCGATAAAAAATAGAACGCTCACCCTAGGCAAAAAACCAGGAGAAAGTTCCACAAACAAGAACAGGCAGACGACAAATGGAAGAGCAAAAAACCTCCCCGCCATAAAGTCCCCGCCTATGGAACATACATATAAAATATAAAGTCCAACTCCTGTGGAAAGAGCCGCTTCTAAAATTTTCTTTTTCCAAATAAAATAAGGTAAAAGTAAAATTACAGAGCCGATCGTAAGCGAGGTAAAAATATCCCATCGAAAACCATTCTCTAAATAGTCGATACCATACGGCCATAAATGAGAAATAGTAAGGTCAGTATTCAATTTTGCGTATGCAGTATTCGGAAACAGATATCCGTAATATACTAGTGAAAATGCGGACCAAAGAAGAACTGGCTGAAGCCCTAAAATGGCGGCTCCGATAAACTTACTCCAGGATTTATCCCGTTTTAAGGGCTTATACAAATATAGAAGGAAAGGAAGCCCTAAAAGAATCGTGTCTTGTCTGTTTAGATATGATAAAGAAAGATAAAAAAAGAAAAGAAGAATGTCCCGGAATTCGGATCTATTTTCCAGATCGAATGCTTTATTTAAAAACAAAATAATCAAAAGAAAGGAAAGTGGGTTTTCCAAACCGGAACTAGAAAAATCTATAAACGCCCTGGATAGTAGTAATACTAAAAGTATCCAAGATCCATACCAAAAGCCCCCTTCTTTTTTTCCAAACCGAGTAACGAGCAAATAGACTGTTGCCCCCACACAAATCCAAGAAAGAATTAAAGAAGAATAATATATTGGAATCTTAACAAATGAAAGAAGGATCAGACCGAAAAGCCAAAGTGGATGAGTATAAGCCTGGACCCTTTCGTAAGTATTCCATCTCAAGCCGAACCCATTTAAAAAATTATCCACAGTCCTAAAACTGATATAAGCATCTTCCGTTACCCAAGAATTCATGATCACCACATAGGAGAATAGAATACAAGAGATCGGAAAAAAGAATTTAGGAAGAGGCCTAAGGAAAAAGGAACGGATCTTTTTTAAGACGGAATTCACAACCTCCAAGGAAACATCGGGAATTTAAGTGTCATTCAGAATTCGGAACCCCCAAAAAAGATCAAAATTCTCCCTTGGGATTTCTTCTTGACCTTGGATTTTCCAGAAGCTTCTTAGTAGAATGTTCAATCGTCTCCTTTCCCGGGTTTCTTCCTTCACTGGCAAGTATGCAGGTTTCCTGATTTTCGGAACGGTGTTTTTATCCTTATTTTTGGCATGGCAGTACCAAACGGGAATTCGGGTCGGAGACGGAGCGATCAAACAACAACAACTTGCAGACCTTCTGCATAACGGTTTTCCTGATTTTTCCTGCCGATATTCCGGAAAAGAAATAGATCCGGAGTTTAGATTCCTACCTTTGGATCTAAAAAAAGGGTCCACTATGACCCATGTTTATAAAGGAAAATGTTATTATATTTTTCCTTTTTATTATACTGCGATCCAGTACCCATTCGCTCTTTTGATGGGAAGATTCGGAAGTTTCTTCTTATCATTAATATTCGGGATTTTAACACTAAGGGCATTATTCCGAATTTCAGAACTTTTAGATTTAAAGAAAGAATCTAAATTTTTCTTTTTGATCTTATTATTAGGGTCTGCATTCAGCTTATTCTCCTCGGATCTATCTGAAACGATCTTGGCAATCTTCGGAGTCACTCAAGGAATTTATTTTTTACTTAAAGAGGACGCATCCTCCAACTCTGCCGATCTAGTATTTGCAGGTGGATTTTTCGGATTTGCAGCTTTCTTCCGGCAAGAGATAATTTTACTGGCAGCCAGTCTTTCTTTAGTTTATGCTTTTAGAATATTCAGAAATCCGAAAACTGCATTATTCCCGTTTACCTTCGGAGCTCTTTTGACCGTACAAGCGGTGATCAATTATTCCGTGGTTGGACACCCCTTAGGATCCAGAGGTTATTTACAAGAATCTTCTTCTTACGAATTAGTCTCTCAAATCTATTATTTATGGCAATTGATGTTTTTAGGAAAAGGTTCCTTAGGATTATTCGGAGCCTATCCTGCTTTGGCATTTATCGTTCTATGGAGACCGAAATCTGATCCGTTAACTCGGATCTTATACGGACTAGGGATCTTTATACTTCTTTCCGGTCTTCTGACCTCTACTAAATTTTGGCAGGGAGTATTATTCGGACCTAGATTTTTGATCACTATCCTTCCTTTTTTACTTTTGTTCTTATTCTCAATTTTAGAAAAAAATTGGGAAAAACTCAGCAAACCGTTTAGGATTACTGCCATCCTTCTTATCTCCTATTCTATTATAGGAGGTGTAGTATTCGACAGATTATATTATAAATTCACAAAATCGGTTGTGACCGAACAAAAAGAACTCAGCGATCATACTTCTAAAATCGTGATCTACAGAAAAGGTTCCGTGTTTTTACCGGCAAATTCTTTTAGAGAAGAGAGAGAAGTATATGAAATTGATTCCGCAGGATCTTTCGATGCACTTTTGGAAAAATTGTATAGGATCGGAAAAACCCAGGTAACTGTGGTAGGTTTTAAAGACTCCTATCCTCGAGAAGTTTTAGTTCCTAAATCAGAACATTTTACATTTAAGAACAGAGTATTCTACCAAAGTCCTTCGATCAATATGGAAACTTTAGAATTTAGTAAAATAACTAAATGATCTGATTTCGCACAGAGCTCACGAAGCACACAGAGATAAAAAGAATTACAATTAGCCTCCGTGATCTCGGTGCCCTCCGTGCGAACCAAAAAATACGATCTTACTTTCCCCAGACTCTTCTAAATAGATCCGACTCTAATAGATTTTTCGGATCCAATTTTTTCTTCATGGTTCTGAACTTTTCAAGGTTCTGTTTAGGCATGGATCTTCTGTAAACTTCAGGGCGAAGAGTGCTGTCTTTTGCAAAATAGAATCTTCCTCCATTCTTCACAACGATCTCATCCATTTCTTTGGCAAGTTCCCAAAGTTTAGTTTTATTACCTTTGGTCATAGGAAAATCCATAGCCATAGAATAACCGTCTACCGCATGGGTGAGTAAAAATTTGTCAGGTCTATGTTTCTTAAATACACCAAGCCAGTTTACGATCCCTCTTTTTTGACAAAGACTTAGGATCTCTTCGAAACCTTTTACTGCATTCTCTTTCGGAATAAAACTTTGGTATTGGATCATCGCACCAGGCTTATACATAAATTTCCAATTCGGAACATAGTCCAAAAGAAAAGCGTATTCTGCATGTCCTTGCTCATAAGGTTTATTATTATTTAAAAACCCGGAGATCCATTTTCCGAAATTCACGAATCTCATTCCGAACTTATTGCTGAATGGATACATGAATAGCCACATCCAAGACTTAGGAATGATCCCTAAAAATGTGCTTGGTAGAATTTGATTTTCCAATTTGCAATTTTCAGGAAAATCAGGATCTTCTCCCGCTTTTAGATGAACCGCTTTATGGATCTGACCTCGACCTAAACCTTTTCCGGAGGCAAATCCATCCACCCAACCTACTAAATAGTCGGATTGTTTGTATTCTCTTTCAAAATAATCATACATCTCTTGCAGGTTTGCAGTATTCACCGGCCAAACTTTCATTTTACCGGAGTAGATTTTTTTGAGTTTGATGGTGACAGTCAGGAATGCTCCTAACATCCCGAAGCCGGAAATCGCAGAGTAAAATAGATCCGAATTTTTTTTAGGAGAACAAACGGATTCTTTTCCATCAGGACTTAAAAAGGTAAATTCCTGGATATGATCTCCGATCGGTCCAACTGCGAAGTTATTCTTTCCATGAATATTCATAGAAAGTGCACCGCCTAACGTAGGGAACATTGTTCCACTTACAACAGGAGGCCAAAATCCTCTTTCGATCCCGAACTCCCAAAGTTGTTTGATGGTGACTCCGGATTCCGCAACCAAGATCCCGGTTTTAGGATCAAAGGATAAGATCTTATTAAAGTTACGGATATCTACTACGATCCCTTTTTCGTTCGTAGCAGCATCACCGTAGCTGCAACCTCCTCCCCTAAATGCAACTTTTGTATTCGTATCTCTTGCATAAGAGAATAGATCCTTAAAGTCCTGGATAGATATAGGTAAAAAAACCTTACTATTGGAGAAATGGTTCATTCCCCAGGCTTCTACTTTTTGAGCAGGACTTAAACGGGACTCGAACTCTTTTAGATCGAAAACTGCTTTTTTAGTTTTGGGAGATGTCGCTTTTTTAACTGTCTTTTTTTTAGAAGCGGTTGCCATTTTAGATCACCTTTTCCTTAAACGGAAAGTTTTCTGAAAATAAAAGAAGGGATAAGTCTAATGATCAAAGAGACCAATGCCCAACGAGCAGGCACATAGAAATTCTCTTTTCCTGCATTCACTTTTGCTAATATAACTTGAGCGGCTTCCTTAGCGGTGATCAACCACATAAGGCCCGGTAGACCTTCCGTCATCGGGGTCTCGATCATTCCAGGTTTTACTGTAACCACTTGGATCCCTTTTACCGCTAAACGATTGCGTAAAGCTTCTAAGTAAGTGGACATTCCAGCTTTAGATGCGTTATAAACCGGATTCCCTCTGCGGCCTCTATCACCTGCGATGGAAGATATCCCTATAATTTTGCCGGCCTTCTTCTCTTGGAAATATGCAGCTGCGGAATCCAACCAAGCCACACAACCTAAAAGATTAACTTCCAACATTTCCAAATCTTTTTCGATAGGAAATTCTTCCGCACCGACCCTATGCATCACACCGGATGCGTAATAAATTTCGTCCAAGCCGCCTAAAGCTTTTACAGCCTTGGCAAATTCTCCCGGGACCTTGGAGTATTCAGTAACGTCGTGTTTGACGAATAAGTTTTTTGCCTTGGAAGAAGGAAGTTTTTTCAGCTCCTTCTCTCTTCTTGCAAAAGCAGCGACTTGATGTCCCTCTTCGATCAATTGAGATGCAATTTCTTTTCCGATACCGCTAGAAGCGCCTACTACGATGATCTTTTTAGCCATACCAACCTTTCTGGGGCGCAAGGCCAGACTGACAAGCCTGATTTGGGCCGTTTTTGGAGAGGAACTAGAAGGAATTGAAAATTAAAATCTCTGCGGCTCCGTGTCTCTGCGTGCCAATAAATACTTCTGCGATCTCACGCAGAGACGCCAAGGCGCGGAGAAAACTATAAAGTAAGCCTGTCTCCATCCGGGCCATTCTCTAAAAAATAATCCGAAAGAAAAGACTCGCTCTTCTTCCAAACACCTTTATCACGATCCAAAATTTCTGCAGGCTTCCAGTTCTTTTTATAATCCATCTTAGGATGTCCCGGAAGAAAAAGGCCCAATTGAAATTCTTTAAAACCATTCTCTTTGGCCCAAAGAATAGAGGAAAGTATCAGAAAATTTCCCAAACTTCTTTTACTTTCTTCCGGATCAAAAACAGAATACACGGCAGACACGGTTTCAAACCCAAAATCCAATAAGATCCAGCCTAAAAGTACATCGTCTTTATAAAGAAGAAGTTCCCCTGAATTTTCAGAACCCGCGTACATCTGGAACTTCATATTCTCCAGAATTTCAGATTCGGATTCACCATAGCTTCCTTCATGACGGGATCTTTGGTACTTCACATATAAATTCTTTTTATCAGGATCAATAATCGGCGGAGAAATTTTTAAAGCAAGATCACGATTCTTTTTGATCAGTCTTCTGTGGTTTGCACTAGGAAAAAATTCAAGTAATAGAACTCTATAACTGAGACAATGAGAACATACGGAACAATTGGTCCTATAAAAGAAATAGCCGGACCTTCTAAACCCAAAACGAAAAAGATCATCTAAAATTTCGGGAGGAAGTTTTTCCTTAGAAAAGAAACCCTTCACCTTTGAATTCCTTTCCGGATAATAAGCGCACTTAGATTCGGGAGTCTCCGGAAGAGAACCTAGGAATGTAAAATAATCCAACCCCATCTTTGCCATGATATAGATCTATTTTTACATTGCCAAACCAAAGCCTCCGAAGGATAGGACTATTGATGGTATTTGGTTTAATGATGGATCATCCGGCACGTTGGAACGCTTATAAATTGGCTTTCGGATTCACTGCCTTAAGCTATCTATTTTATTTTTTATCCCTTCCTTTTGTTCTGTTCGCGTTATTAGCAGCCGGACTTTTCTGCCTAATCGGAGGGCTGTTTTTCCCGCATACATTCGATCATTTATATCGAACTTTTCAATTTTTGATTTTAGGTATACTCTCCTTTTTAGTTTCCTTACTGATCCTCTTCGGATATTTGATTTTTTGGAGACCTTTCCAATTCGTTTTGGGATCTAAAAACCAAGATTAAACCTCGTGAAAAAGTTCAAAATATACTGCGACGGTGCTTCCAAAGGAAACCCGGGACCTTCTTCCATTGGGGTAGCCGTTTACGAAGGAGAAGCCGAGGTGCATTCCATCTCACGTAGGATCTCCGACGGAACGAATAATGTGGCGGAATGGGCAGCCCTGGAAGCTGGGATAGAATATTGCCTCTCCCAAGACGCTGTCGAAGTCACAGCCTATCTGGATTCAGAACTGGTGGTAAAACAATTCAAGGGAGAATACAAAGTCAAATCCCCTCACCTCCAAATCGCAAAAGAAAAGGTCAAAGGCCTGACTTCTAAACTCAAACTTTTCTCAATCCATCATGTGCCGCGTGAAAAAAACAAGCGGGCAGATAAACTCGCAAACCTGGCTTTCGAATCCTGAGATAATTTTAGACGGCGTGTAGGAGTTCCTACATCGGAAAATTTGGGCGGCTCCTCGCTTCGCGAGGACCGGGCTACTCGGGTTCGCACAGAGGCGCTAAGATGCGGAGAATTCTAAAATAAAAAATGGTTTCCCAATAGAGATCTTTCTAAAAAATCCTAAGCATGAGTTCTCGAAAGTATATACTTCAGATATGCTTTAGCCTTCTAATAATTTTCGCCTTATCCGATTGTAAGGCAAGTATCTTGGACAAAATGAAAGAGCTGAAAAAAGAAGGAAAGTATCTGGAACTTGCAATCCTATGCAACGAACATACCGACCAAGAATACAAAGAGATCTGCAATACAGCCTGGGATGAAATCGGTAAAAGAATAGACCAGATCCTTTCCCAACAAGCCGATCTTCCCTTCTTAAGAGTTTCCGTAGACGAAAAAACCAAAAAGCAGGTCGAAGAAATTTTTTCCAAAAACCCCGCACTGAAAGATCGTTATCTACCAATTTGGAAAAAGATCGTCCAGGAATGATGAACCCGGATCCTAATAAACTCATTTCCCAAATCCCTTCTCCTTTTTTAGAGGATCTATTAGAGATTAGTAATACGATACGAAATCATGAAGGAGAAGCTTATCTAGTAGGAGGAAGTGTCCGAGATCTAATATTAAACAAAATCCCCCATGAATACGACCTTGCGGTTTCCATTTCTCCGGAAAAAATGCAGAAGATCTTCAAAAGGACAGTTCCAACCGGGATTAAACACGGAACTATCACGGTATTATTCCAAGATAGATCCTATGAATTGACCACATTCAGAAAAGACGAAGACTATATAGACGGCAGAAGGCCAGAAACAGTACAATTCGGAGTAAGTCTGAGCGAAGATCTAAAAAGAAGGGACTTCACAATGAACGCCCTTGCATTGGATCTCCAAGAAAAGACGTTGGTGGACGAACATTCCGGACTAGAAGATATTCAAAATTCCTTAATTAGGACCATCGGAAACCCGGTTTCCAGATTTACGGAAGACGGACTCAGACCGGTCCGCGCAATTCGATTCGTTTCCACACTCGGATTTACGATCCATCCGGAAACTGCAGAAGCAATCGAAACCTGCAGACCGATCACTGCAAAGGTTTCTCCGGAAAGAATACACGACGAATTTTTAAAAATACTCAAAAGTAAAAATCCGATCGGCGGACTCGATCTATTAAAAAAATATAAAGTACTGGAATTGATCAGTAAGACCAAATTCTATTCCGGAGATTGGGAAAAACATAAAAACGGATTCTCCAAACTTCTACAATCATCCGAAAGATCAAAAATAGCTTACTTTTTGGTGTCTTGCTTCTCGGAACAAAACTGGTTTTCCGATTCGACCGTATTTTTTAAAGAACTCAGATTCTCCAACCAAAGAACAAAGGATTCTCAGTTTCTAGTAAAAACCCTATATTCAATCATCCAGAATAGAGAAGAGTTAAAAACTTTTCCTGGGCTTCGAACTCATCTACTTCATCCGATCGCGCAGTACACCGGTAAAAAGGAATTTTGGGATTGCTGCATAGAACTTTCCATTCTTTGGGCAGCCTTTCTAAACGAAGAAGCATTCTGGCTCGCCGGCGCGGAACAAGAATGGAAGAAGGATCCTCCACTTCTACTCTCCGACCTGACCATAGACGGAAACCTAGTTCGAGAAAAATTCCCGGAACTACCAGCCCCTAAACTAGGAGAAGTATTGCGGTCTTCTTTGCTTGCCGTACTCCAAGATCCCAATCTAAATTCAAAAGAACTTCTTCTGGATCTGATCCGTAAATCTCTCTAATCCAAAGGCCTTAGTTTAGGGCCTAATTTGTCGAAGTGCCTACAAAACCCAATCTTTCAGCGCTCTAAATTTAGCTTAATTTTTAAGCACTATGTTAATTTTAAAAAATTATCCCTAAAAGTTTCTAATATTTGAGCATGATATATTTGATTTAGAATCGTTTTTAAGCCTAATTTAGTCTCTTTGCCTATTTTTAACATGTTGGCACGCTAGTTGCATACTTATCGGCATAGGAGATTTAGGAGAATGATGAGAAAAAAAACAGCCAGCCTCATTGCTACCTTTACTCTGGTGACCGCCTCTTCGATTTTTGCCCAAGCGAAGAAGGAAACGCCGGACCCGAAGGCAGCAGGTGCAGTGAAAGCTGCTCCAGCCCCAGAACCTGAAGATACGAAATGGTATGATAAGGTAGACTTTTCCGGATTTGTGGATGTGTACTACATGTACAATAACAACCCACTCCAAGGAAGCGCCGTAGATACGACCAGATCGTTCGAAACTAGCAACAAAAACTTTGGTGTTAACGCAGCAGCTCTTGCAGTACAAAAGACCGCTGAAAAATCCAGCCCTTGGGGATTCCGTGTGGATTTCCAAAACGGACAAAACAACGCATTCCAAGAGGCGCCATATTCCCAAGCAAACGGAGTATACAACTATAACCTGCTGAAACAAGCGTATATCAGCATGTATTTCCCAGTGTTGAAAGGGATGACCTTAGACGTTGGTAAAATGGCAACGCATATCGGATACGAAGTATTGGAATCGATGAACAACCCTAACTACTCGATAGGGGCCATCTTCCAAAACACAATCCCCTTCATTCACACCGGTGCTCGCTTAACTACTCAATTTACAGACAAATGGGCTGGAACCTTTTATCTGTATAACAGTGGTGGTGGTACTGGTTATAGAACCGGAGTTCCTGACGGAAGCACTACGAATAACTACTTCTATGAAGCAGCTACTCAACATAAAGCGATTGGAACTCAGGTAAAAGGAACCTTGATCGAAGACAAATTGTCCGTTACTTGGAACACTTTGTATTCTCAAGATGGTGCTACTGGAAGGATCGATCCAACCAAACAATATTTGGCTGATCAGTTGGCTGCTCAAACCGGAGACCCGGCAGTTGCAGTACTTAACGCACCGAATGCTAAGTATAATAAAGATTATTGGTTCATGAACCATGCAATCTTATCCATCACTCCTACCGACAGGATCCAAGTTGACTTAGACTATACTTGGAGCGAGAAGGCAGGTGGTGCAGCAGCGGCGAACCTTGCACAACAACAGTACAACCCGACAGGTGCGGCTACAATTGAAACCATCCTTGGCGGAACTGTAACTACTGAAAAAACAAAAAGCTCTTATAAGGCTTATGGGATCTTCAGTAAGTTCAAAATCGGTGAGACTTGGGGAATCAACGTTCGTTTCGAGTATATCGACGATAGCTCTAACAACGGCCGTTTGACTACTTTCAACCCGTTTGCAGGATCGCAAGCAGCTAACTCTTGGTATGCAGGAAAATATGCACAAGATAAAGCAATCGCTGAGCAAATCCTTGCAGCTACTCCTGGATTGGCTGGTTTAACTGCAGATCAACTACTTGCGGCTTTAGACCCGAAAAACTACAAAGATTACGGTGGATCTTCCAACTACGGACAGTATAAAACATTTACTGTAACTCCGGTTTGGAACTACACTGAAAATCTACTCATCAAATTGGATATGAGAAGAGACTGGGCGACCGGTTATCAATTCGTAACTTCTTCCGGTGAGAAGAGCAAAGACCAATACGGTATAACCTTAGGGGTCGTTGCTAAGTTCGATTAATTCGAATTAGTAGATTTCTATAAAAAAGAGCGTCCGAAAGGGCGCTCTTTTTTTATCTTCTTAGGAAATCGATACCAAGGATTAGGAAAGAAGAAGGTACATTCTCAAAAATCCAGATCTGATTGTCCAGACATGGCAACCAATTGTCTTCTGAAAGAATGAGGAAGAATATTCCAACAGGATCTGAAAGTCCTTTTCCAAAAGCCGCCTTCGGCTTTTTTCAGTTTTGCCTTTAAGTGCTCGCTCATCTCAGATCCTCTCTTAAGATTTTTAGAGCGAAAAAAGTTTAAAAAAACTTCAGGCGGTTCCTGATTTCTTGGATCGGAATCCTATAAATCTATCCAAGAAATTTGTAAGGCCCTAGATAGATTTTTAATATTTATACGTCGGATAATGGATCGGTTTTAAGGCCGGTACCTTCCCCGCTTCTTCCTAAAAGATCAAGCGGCCAAAACCCCATACGCGATAATTGCAATCCCTACCAGATTTGCAGTGACTCCGATTCCGCCTAGGATCTTTCCAAGAGGAGGATTTTCCTTAAATTCATCTTTGATCCCTTGGAGCCAATCCACAGTATCTTTTAACGCAATAAATCCGGAAGAAACAGCAAAAGAAATCGCTCCCACCAAAGCAGCCGTTTCGGAAAGAGAAGCCAGTTGGAATGCAAATACCAACCCTAAGATCATAGCACCTTGCATTAGCGGTCCTATATGTGCAGCCTGCAAATATCTGGAAGGAAATTCAGCCTTCATTCTTGCGAATGCATATGCGAATCCTGTTAAACTTCCGTATGCTAAATTTAAAACTCCGGTTAGGATCAAAATTTTTTCGGGCAAATTCATGGTCATCACCTATCTATATTTAGGCCAAGTGCATACCCTAACGTCTTTTTTTAGCGACTACTTTTTTCTTTACTTTCTTACTTCCATTCTTATGGGAAGAAGTATCTTCGATATCTTCTTCATCGTACAGGGATACGTATGCTTCCGGATGAAGAGCAAATGTTTCCTCTTCTACGGGATATTTTCTTTCTCCCACCACTACTAAGTAGAGTGAAGGAAGAACACTCAATACTAGGAATAATGCGGAGAATAATCCTCCTACAATTACGGTAGCCAATGGTCTCTGGACGTCGGAACCTACCCCTGAAGCCAAGGTAGCAGGGATCAAACCAAGGAGAGCAAGCAACATTGTCATTAACATTGGTCGCAATTGGATCACGGCCGCTTGTGTAACCGCTTCTTTAGTAGTTAAGGTCGGCTCGTCCTGTAAAAGATGATTTGTTCTGGAGACAAAAAGAACCCCGGACATTGTAGCGATCCCGAAAAGGGAAATGAACCCTACCCCGCTGGATACGTTAAAATAGTATCCCCTTAGTAAAAGTGCATACATTCCTCCAACCAACGAAAGAGGCAAACATGCAAGGGCCACATATACGTATTTTAGATTTCTATAAAGTAAAAATAGCACTCCGAAAATGATCGCGATGGTGACCGGGATCACGATGGCCAATTTTTTACCCACACGTGCCAGGTTCTCATACTGCCCGCCGTAACGGACTTCGTATCCTTCCGGAAGTTTGATCTTCGCTTGGATCTTTTTCCTGAGTTCGGCTACGAATCCACCTTGGTCTCTTCCCCTTACGTTGGTACGAACTGTGATCGTCCTTCTACCTTCTTGGCGGAAGATCATAGTAGGTCCGTCTTCCAAAGTAATCTTTGCCAATTGAGAAAGCGGAACTCTTTCTCCTTTTGGAGAAATAATAGGCATAGCCTCGATCGCTCTTTTGGAAGCTCTATAATCTTTTGAGAATCGGACTACGATCCCGAATCTTGCAGGTGTTTTTGGAGGAATGTCGGAAGGCCCCTCGTATAAAGTACTAATCCTCTGCATTCCGATGGCAGCTTCCACCATCTGTTGTATATCGCTTACATTGATCCCATAACGTGCAGCAGCTTCTCGATCGATACGAACCGTTAACTGAGGACTATCAGCTTCCTGTTCGATCCCGAACTCACTCGCTCCGTGCATATCCTTCACGATTTCCAGGATCTCTTCCGCAAGTTTACGCATTACTTTTAAGTCCTGACCGGAAACGAATACAGCAAGGTCAGCGATTGTTCCCATGATGGCTTCCGACAAGTTATCCATGATAGGCTGAGAAAAACTGATCCTTGCTCCGGGAAGTGTCGCTTCCAGATCGTTTTTCATTCTAAGAAGAAGTTCCTGTTTAGTGATCCTTTCCTTCCAATCATCGTAGTCTTTTAATCCTACGAGAACCTCCAATCTGTTCGGAGGAAGTGGGTCAGTTCCATCGTCGTTCCTTCCTAGCTGAGAAATTACTACGCTTACTTGTTCATTTTTATAGATCGTTTCCCGGATCTTAGGCATAAACTTACGAGCTTCCGGAAGAGAGATCCCTACAGGGAAAAAGATCCTTAAGTTAAAACCGCCTTCGTCCATCTCAGGCAGGAATTCTGTCCCGAGTTTGTATCCGCCGATCCCTAAAAATATAGTTACTGCAAGGAATGTGTAAATGACCACTTTCTTGGATTTTGCAACTAGATAGACTATTAACTTTTTATAACGTTCTTCTACCCAACCGTAAAAAGGGTTATGCCATGCGATCGGTCCAGGCCTCTCCGATTCGAAATATTTTCGGAACATATAAGTCATTAATACCGGAACGACTGTCATTGAGAAAAGTAATGCTCCGAAGATCGCAAAGGAGATGGTGAATGCCATCGGCTTGAACAATCTTCCTTCGATACGTTCAAAGGAGAAGATAGGTAAATATGCGAGAATGATGATCAAAATAGAGAACAAGATCTCAGTACCAACTTCTCCTGCGGATTCCGCGGTAAGTTTAATGATCCCTTTACTCTTATCCGCCGGAGTAGCATCCCTATATCTTCGGATGATATTCTCCACCATGATCACTGCACCATCCACTACGATCCCGAAGTCTATAGCTCCTAAGGAAAGTAAACTTGCAGGGATCCCTGTCATATTCATGAGAAGGAATGCGAATAATAATGCGAATGGAATAGTTGCCACCACTACAAGAGACGCCTTAGCACTTCCAATGAAGAAGATGAGCACTAAGCTGACTACCATCACACCTTCTATCAGGGTCCTCCCTATAGTGCGTAACGTATAGTTTACAAGATCACTTCTATCATACGTCGTTCTAAGCTGCACTCCGTCGGGAAGATAGTTCTCATTGATCTCTTTTACCTTGGCGCGGATCCTATCTCCCATTTCGTTGGGGTCTCCCCAACGGCGCATAGCCACAAGACCTTGGACGGAAGAATCCACATCCATGACCTGATCATCCATACGAACCGTATAACCCAAGACACCACTCGGAATAGGATGGGAAATCTCTACTGTAGCAAGATCTCTGATAAAAACAGGGACTCCATTCACAGTTTTCACTACGATATTCTCTATATGCTGAGCTTCTCGGATCGCGCCCAAAGAACGGATCGGAAATCCTTGCTCTCCTTGTAAGAGAAGATTTCCACCAGTGTTCAGGTTATTTCCCTGAACCGCTTGGATCACATCGTTTATGGTAAGTTTATAACGTACTAATTTATCAGGAGAAGTTACTATATGGAATTGTTTAGGTAAACCTCCGAAGGTTACCACGTCTGCAATCCCGGCAATAGAAAGCATCTTAGGCATTACGATCCAATCTTGGATCGTACGGAGTTCCATAGGTGTGTGATTTCCGGAAGACTCCACAACATATCTGAAAATTTCACCAACAGGAGAACTCATAGGTCCTAGAGCAGGTTGGACTTCCTCAGGAATATCCGCATCTGCGACCCTTTCCATAAGCCGCATCCTTGCAAAATAATCATCCGTTCCGTCCTCGAATACGAATTGGAAGACTACAAGACCATTGATCGTTCTAGAGCGACGAACAGCTACTTTAGGAATCGCATTCAAAACCCTTTCGATCGGAAGAGTAACTCTTTCTTCCACTTCGACGGCGGCTTTTCCAGGAAATTTAGCGATCAAACGAACCTGAGTATCTGCGATATCCGAATATGCTTCCTTTCGAATATCCGTCCAAGCCCAAACTCCTAAGATCGCTACGAATAGAGAGGCGATAAGAGTCGGAACCCTATACTTGAGTACTGATTCTATTAGTTTATCTATCATTAATAAGACCTCGTATCGAACAAGTAACCCAACTGAATTAGAAGTTGCGGATTTTTATAATCCCCACTTCCTATACCCCCACCAACTTGTAAGAAAAAATTTCCAAGAAGGAAATCGTAAGTAAGTCCTATATATCTTTGGTTTAAAGTTACCTTCTGCTTATCTCTGCTATCATATTCCAAAATAGCCGCCAGATTCGGATTCTGCTCCGCAACATAGGAACGAATGATCAGATCCTCGAAGGTTGGGTCCCTATGTTGGTATCCTGGAAAATCCGTACCTGTAGGATAAGAAGTTTGTCCACCTCTTCCCAACTCCGGTGCAAAAGGATTTACTTGGAATTGTCCTAATACTACGGAAACGCTATGAGCAATTACGGAAGTTTTCCAGAAACTAAATCCTAGATCCGCCTGCCAACCCCACCAATGAGGTCCCCAATGTCCTCCGGATCCGCGTATTACGACATCCTTATAATAGTAACCGACATTCAGATTTATACTTCCGGGAGAACCTACAGTAGCTCCGTATACGAAGAAGTTCGTAGACTTAGGAAGAGTTTTCTGAGTAAGCTCGTCTTTTTCTTCTTCTCCGAATCTGGTCTTACGATCCGGATCAGGCGTCCATTCCGGAGAATATTCTCCGTTCTTCTCGTTTTTCTCATCCTTCTTTTTTTCTTCCGAATAAACGGATGAAAAAAAAGAAAATAAGAATATTATAATAATAAAACTTAGTATTCTTTTCATAGAGATTAAAATCCGAAACTAAGCCCTTTCAATAGAATGGCTCCTTCCACAACCACCCTGTCCCCTTTGGTTAAACCTTCCAGAACATTGACTCTTTCTCTAGTTGAGATCCCGAGTACAACTTCTCTTCTGAAAAATTCGTGAGGAGTTTCTTCTACGAATACGTAGTTTTTACCCTCTACTGTAACAACCGAGTTAAAAGGAATAACTACCGAGTCACTTCCCGTTTCTTCCGGGAATTTTACCGTTGCAAACATTCCGGGTTTTAATCTATAACCTTCGTTTTTGATCGCGATCCTGACTTTTACGGTTCTTGTATACGGATCTACGTTATCTCCGAGTGCTTCTGCTGTTCCGTTCCATTCCTGGTTCGGGAAGGAGTTAAATACAACTTTTACCCTTCTTCCTTTTTGCAGACTCGAAAGCTGGGACTCGGGAACGTCTGAGATGATCCAAGCAGTTTGACCGGCTGCCTTTTTGATCAATGCGGGGTTTAAACCTACAGCTCTCAGTTTTCCTTCGAACTCGGCGAATTCGGCCTCGTCGTTATTCACTTCGGTTTCTGCTTCTACCAAATCTTTTTCGGTAGCGACCCTATGTTTGAACATATCCTTAATACGATCCAAATTTTTGCGGGATCTATTCAGACTGTTCTTAGCATGAACATAACCCACATAAAGATCATTCAACTCTGCAGATTCGAATAATACGATCTGCTCTGAATCGGATACGGAAGGAGAAGTAGTGGCAATCAACCTTGCAGGGGCTTCTACATTTACGAATTCTCCGGGCTTACCTATCTCCGCACTTTTGACGATCTCTAGGCCGGGACTATTTTCTTTAAACTCTATCCTTTCTCCATGATCGTGAACGATCGCCTTCTGAGGACGAGGAGCGTTTTTTTTCCCGCCCTTGTTCAATGTAAAAGAAACAATGGAAACGGAAATGGCCGCCACCAGAACGATTAATAAAATTCTAAGTTTGTTAGATGATGGAATCATTTCGAGCCCCCTTCTTTAGCACCGGAATCTCCGTTGGATTTATAACTAGGGATAATCAGTCCCGTTCCGACAGAGTAATTTACTCCTTCGATCGCTTCCATTCTGTCCGTTTGGAGGCGTAACATTTCCACGATACTGGATCTGTATGTTTCGAAGAAGTCTGCGAATTCTAAAATGGATATATAACGTTTTTCGTAACTAAGGATCATATCCTCGGCGAGATCCGCGTAATCCTTAGTATAAGTATTTCTGAATTTTCGATAAAGATCGTCTTTTGCTTTTGCGGTAGCCAAGGCAACGCTCACATCATTCTCCACTTCCAAGATCAGGTTTTTTAATTCCTGTTTTCTGACTTGGATGGATTTTTCTGCAGCCTTGATATTACCTTGGTTCCTATCGAAGATCGGAATATTCAACTGAGCGGTAATCCCCCAATAGTTCTGGAAGGCGGTTCCCCCTCTGTTGTACATAGGACCGAATGCAAGATCCGGGATCGCATTCGCATGTTGTAATTCCAGGTTGGCTTCTTCGTATCTTAAAGCTTGGACAGCTTTTTTCAGATCGGGCCTATATTCCCGAGCCTTAGAAAGCATATTATCTAATTTTAAACCTTCTAAGGTCGCTTTTTCCACGAAGTCCAGATCCAAAACAGGAACGATCGCGACAGACTGGCTCTTGTAAGTGTCTTCGTTTAGAAGAACTCTTAGATCCGCTTCTTTCTCAAGCACCTTGATCCTGAGATCTTCTCTTTCCTTTCTTAAGAAGAATAGAAGTGCCTTTAAACGTAAAACTTCCGCCTGAAGGACCGCTCTTCTTTTATAAGCAAGTTCTGCGGAGTTTACTGTTTTATCCAAAGCGATCAAACTTTTATCATAAAAAGCGATAGCATCTCTATAATAATGAATAAAGTAGAAGGTCCTACGAAGTTTAGTGATCAGCGCTCTTGCAAGATCGTAAAATTCCTGTTCGCTCATCTTAGCGCTTAACTCGGCAACTCTGATCCGTTTGTCTATCTTACCGCCGAGCAAGAATACTTGTTGGATTTGCACCACGGTTTGTCCCGATCTGGTAAAATCGAAATAACGTTGTGTAGGCTCGGCGAAAATACTCTGATCTATAAAAATATTCGGGTTCGCATAGAGGCCTGCTTGCTCTATGCCTGCTTTTCTCGCATCGATATTAAATTTAGAAGCGAGTAATAGAAGGTTATTCTTCCAAAGCAACTCTTCTGCCTTGGCAAGTTCTAAACGAACTTGTGTCCTCTCCTGATCTCCCGAAGCTGCCGCGATCCTTGCTTCGGAATACAAAGGATCACTTACCCCAGGAGCACCGCCTGTGGACGAATCCGGCTGAGATACGGTCTGATTTGTCACCCAGACCAAAATTAGGAACGTTAGTATCTTTTTATTCATAGTTGTACGAAGTTATCTCTAAAGATAGCTTTAGCTTGCGCAAAGACCCCCTATGGAACGAAATTCATAGACCTATGGCCTGAAAATCGTTCCGAAGTAATATAACTGATTAAGCCTGGATAGGTGGGGGTAGATTTGTTAAGGAGAAGTGTAGAAGTCTTTCCGATCTATATCGGCTGTCTACGAATACGATATTAGAATCGAATGTGGATGGGGTCCAAGGATAACCAGTTAACTCATCAGCAATAAAATCGACAAATCTACTGTCTCTCTCTCTTGCTTGAGTATAGACTAAACCTTCGGAGTCGTTAAGATCCGATTCAAGGGCGGTGGAAATGTTTTTCTTTGTTTGGGATAAAGAAATAGCACGGCTCTCTAAGTCTCTATCCACCCATTCCAAAGTGGATGAAAAGACTACCAGAGCAATCTGTAGCAATATCAGCAGAATGTAAGGTATGCGCCGCACTATTATGCCAAAAGAATATAGCGGATTATTCCGTCAATCCTTACTATATATTACGAAGAAACTTCTAATATTCCAATCCGTTTTTTGTCGAATTAAATAGAAGATTAACTAACGATTAGGACTAGGTGGTGTATAACCCACATGGATTACTGCACCTCGCTGAAAGCGTATCAAGATCTCTCTATCCGGTCTAGATCCTTCTGCAAATTTAGAGACAGGTCTATAGTATAACCATTCTTCCATTCCTGGGGCCCAATTATTCACGATCCTTTTTTCGTCCGGTTCCCCAAGTTTGTTTTTTACATATAATTTATTTTGATACAATAAGGATCGAACCAACTCTTCTCTAATAAAGATAGTAGTAGAAGCTTGTACTGCATTCGGATCCGCATCTTTTCCCAATAAACTTATGTCTGCATCCGGAATAGATTTAAGTACGAATTCTTTACACTTCACGTCATCCGCAAAGGTTTCCATACATTCGGAATACAATCGTTTCGGGCTCTTAGATTCCTTACTCGATTCAGGGAAAAAATACGCACACTGAACAAAGTTGAATAGGCAAAGAGTGAATACGACTGCAGACGCGGATCTCATTTTCTTTTTCTCCTGCTCGTCTTCCTTTCGGAACCCCCGCCTCCGGAAGTCACAGGCATTGCCTCTGCTGCAGGATTTTTAGGTTTAGCTCCCTGTAATTCTTGGAAGCCTCCGGTCAATTCCTGACCTACTTTTTTATACTCTTTTTTCTCTTCAGGCAACTGAGTTTTTTCGGTAACTTCTACACGAAGGAGGAAGCTAACGATCTCGTATTTCATATTCTCGATTGCTTGGTCGAATAATCTAAAACCTTGCAGTTTATATTCTACGAGTGGGTTCTTTTCGCCATAACCTACTGTCCAGATACCTTCTCTCAGATGGTCCATGGAATATAGATGTTCTTTCCAACGATGATCCAGAATATCTAAGAAAATATTTCTTTCTAAAAGTTTCCAAACATCGGCGCCGATACGGTCCGCTTTATCCTGGTAAAAGCCTTGAGCGGAATTATTCAAAGAATCAAAAACTGCTAATTGAGGATTTTTGGATTTTTTAATTTCATCCTGATCCACTTTCCAAGGAAGTCCGAGACCTTCGAACCATTCTTTTAAAACATCCCATTCCCAATTATTAGGATTTCCTCCCTCACAGGTGGCAACCACTTGGGCTTCGATCATTTCTTCTAAGAAACTTTTTGCTTGTCCGGTTACATCTCCGCCTTCCAGGACTTCGTTTCTCATCTTATAGATCACGATCCTTTGGCGGTTCATTACATCGTCGTATTCCAAAAGATGTTTACGAATATCGAAGTTATGACCTTCCACCCTTTTTTGGGCTCTGGCAATCGCGTTAGACACCATTGGGTGCTCGATCTCTTGTCCTTCCGGCATCTTAAGTCTTTCCATGATGCCTGCGATCCTATCGGATCCGAAAATCCTCATCAGATCGTCTTGTAAGGAAAGGTAGAATCTACTAGAACCAGGATCTCCCTGACGACCGGAACGACCTCTAAGCTGATTGTCTATCCTTCTCGCCTCATGTCTTTCCGTTCCTAAAATATGAAGACCGCCTGCTTCCAGAACCTCTTCGTGGTTCTTTCTCCAGATCTTTGCACTGGTCAATATTTCATTTGCCTTGGATTTTTTGGCCTGAGAATCCAATCTTTGAGAAACGGATTCCGCTCTTTCGAAGTCTGCACGAACAACTGCTTCTTTAAATTCACTGATTACCGGATCCGATTCTTTCCAAGACTCCAGACTTTCTTTAAATAGCTGAGCCCCGCCTAAAACGATATCCGTTCCCCTTCCCGCCATGTTCGTAGCGATCGTAACCGCTGCAGGTTTTCCTGCATTTGCGATGATCTCAGCTTCTTTTTCATGGAATTTAGCGTTTAAGACGTTATGCGCAATCCCTGCCTGAGCCAAAAGTCTAGCAAGAACCTCCGATTTTTCGATAGAGATCGTACCTACGAGCACAGGCTGCTTTTTATCTCTGCAATCCTTGATCTCATTTAAAATTGCGGTGAATTTTTCTTTTTCAGTTCTATAAACTCTATCAGCTGCATCCTTTCTTTGGACCGGGACGTTCGGAGGAATTACGATCACATCCAGATTATAGATCTTATGGAATTCTTCCGCTTCCGTGTCTGCAGTTCCAGTCATACCGGAAAGTTTTTCGTACAATCTGAAATAGTTTTGGAAGGTGATACTGGCGAGAGTTTGGGATTCTCTTGCGATCGGAACTCCTTCCTTCGCTTCCAGAGCTTGGTGAAGTCCGTCAGAGTATCTCCTGCCGGACATCAAACGACCGGTGAACTCATCTACGATGATCACTTCTCCGTTTTGTACCACATAGTCCACGTCTCTCTGGAATATTTTATGAGCTTTTAATGCTTGGTGAACGTGATGGACCAGATCCACGTTTTGAGGAGCGTATAAGTTCTCGATCCCTAGGATCTCTTCTACATGAGCCACACCCTTTTCCGTCATCAGAGTGTTTTTGGCCTTCTCATCTTTCTCGTAATCTTCTCCCTCGACTA
Organism: Leptospira dzoumogneensis; assembly: GCF_004770895.1. NCBI lineage: Bacteria > Pseudomonadati > Spirochaetota > Leptospiria > Leptospirales > Leptospiraceae > Leptospira > Leptospira dzoumogneensis. The sequence goes on from NZ_RQHS01000010.1 coordinate 142,683, forward strand.
ACCTAGGAATGATCTTGTCTATACGAGTGTATTTGTCAGTGGATTCGTCGGAAGGACCTGAAATAATCAGTGGAGTTCTAGCTTCGTCGATAAGAATCGAATCCACCTCATCCACGATCGCAAAATAATGTGCTCTCTGAACTTTATGATCAATATGGGAGACCATATTGTCTCTCAAATAATCGAAACCGTATTCGTTATTGGTTCCGTAAGTAATATCTGAAGAATATGCCTTTTTACGATCATCATGGTCCATATCATGTTGGATGATCCCGACAGTTAGTTCCAAGAAATCGTAAATCGGTTTCATCCAATTTGCATCCCTTCTTGCCAGGTAATCGTTCACTGTAACCACATGAACACCTTTACCTGCTAACGCATTTAGATAAACCGCAAGTGTAGAAGTAAGAGTTTTACCCTCTCCGGTTTTCATTTCGGAGATATTTCCCCAGTGAAGAGAGATACCGCCCATCATCTGCACATCAAAATGGCGCATCCCTAATTTTCTTAAGGCTGCTTCTCTTACTGTAGCGAATGCTTCCGGAAGAATATCATCCAGAGTTTCTCCTTTAGAGAGCCTTTCTTTAAACTTTCTAGTCTGGGAAGAAAGTTCAGAGTCGCTTAGGGAGCGCATAGACTCTTCCAAAGAATTGATTTGGACTACAATCGGAGTGAGTCTTTTAAGATCTCTTTCGTATTTACTTCCGAATAAAACCCTGAGTAATTTCTGAATCATGTATGCACCATCAACCGTTTCAATTCAATATGATAATAGTCCCGGAATTCGGGACACTGGATAAAAATATTATAAATCCAAAATTCCTTCGAACAAAGCCCTGCCGGCTCTTTCCATCTGAGACCTAAGATCTTCCGTTTCGGGTCCGGGAATCCATCCTGCTTTTTTTATAAATTCAGAATGTACATTCTTCCAAACGCTTAACATATTCTCTGTTACTTCCAGATGACATTGGATACCGAATACTCGGTTCTCATATCCAAACATCTGGTTAGAATAAAAACTTCCTTGTAACAGATGATCTGCACCTTTAGGGATCTCGAATACATCTTCGTGTAGATGAAAAGCCGGAAATGAAGAAGTCCCGCTCAATTTAGAGAATGCAGGGTTAGAAGGATCCATCACTTTTACGTCAGAGAACCCTACTTCCGGGCCCTTCTCTCCTTCGTACACCTTGGCGCCTAAGACAGTTGCTAGGATCTGAGAACCCAAACAGATCCCGATCACCTTTTTATCTTTCATAGATACTAAGTGAGACGCAAGTTCCAGCCAAGGTTTGAAAAATTTATGCTGATTCGGATCATGGACCGTTTGGGGTCCGCCTAAGAATACTACCAGATCGAACATCTGATGTGCCGCGGGAACGATATGCACTCTTTCGTCGTACGCGTTATGATAAGTGATCCTATAATTCCTAGATTGCAAAGAATCCAATAGAGTTCCGGGACCTTCGCAGTCCTTGAACCGAACGATGAGACATCTCATGATTGGCCGGCCATTTTTTTGAAGAAGATCACTTTCATATTTTTAGGGATTTTATTCGGGTCGGACTCTTCGCTGATCGGCCCAATAAAATTATAATATAAGATCAAAGGTTTTGTTTTGAATAGAAGCGTTTCCGGAGTTCCGGTCACTAGTCCTTCGGTACGATCCACTTTGAAAGGCGGCTTCATGATCAGGACAGGAAGTTGTATTCCGAATTTTTTAACTTCTTCTTTCATTAGAACCGCAGCTTCTTTCATTTTTTGTTCGGTAGAAAGAGCTTCCGGATTATCAAAAAATATATCCGGATCCACGATCATGTATAACTTGATATGCGGAGTTTTTTTCAGTTCCGCATTCAGATAATTTAAAACCGGGATTTCCTTGATACAAGGAAGGCAATTCGGTCCGTACACATTCAGTGCGATACGGTCCGCTGCAATATCCGATATTCGGATATTCTCCCCTTCCAAACTGATGCCTTCAAAATCTTTGACACCTAGATTGGATTGTTCTGATGGAGCACAAACAGTAAGAAGGCTCGCTATTATTAAAAGGATTAGGCGGAAGAAAATCCCCTTGGAAAAGGGAAAACTAAGCCTGGAATCGGAGTTGGCCTGAGAATCCATGGGCGTTTACCAAAATCGAAGATTCTCCCCAGAATTCAAGGAATAAACGAAAGATATAAGGGATTGACAGAGAAGGGAAATTGAGAATGATGGTAGTTTCAAAGGCCTCTATCCCCTCTCAGGAATACAAAATGACCCAGAACCAGAATTCAGAATTCGATATTGTAACTTTGATTGAACTGGCCAAAAAAAACAAGTATGAAAGAGCCGTAGCCGGCTTCCAAGTCCTGGATAGAATCGACAGACTCGAATTGCCTAAAAAGATCAAAGGACGCAAACTTGCAGTCCAAGCGATGTTTGCACTCGCAAACGACGAAGTTCAGTATAAATACGTAACTAAAGAAGAAAGAGCCATCACTGAAGCGGAAGCTCAAGGAAACGGAGCCACTTATTCTCAATTCAACGGGCTATTCGAAGCTCCTCAAGCCCCCATCGCAGAAGAAGATATGGAAGAAGATTTCATTCCGGAAGAAGCTGCAAAACCTCTTATGGACATGGAAGATGGTGAAGAGGGAGAATCCTACGACGAAGAGGAAGACGATTCCGATGACGACGAGGATGAAGAAGAGGAAGATGATGATGATTCCGACGACGATGAGGACGAAGAAGACGAGGATTAATCTATCTTCCAGCTTGTCCGGCAATCTGACGGTTCTAATAATTTGAAGGAGGAAAATTCCTCCTTCCATCTACATTCTACACAAAATCCGATCAAAGAGGGAGAGAGAATCTCTCTTTCTATTCCTTCTCCCCTACAAAAAGACGAAATCCTGGTAATCATTGGGATTGGCTGCGGCTATCATGTGATTTCATATTTGAAATCTGTCGAAGATACTACAAAAATCCTACTACTCGAACCATTCTCCGAACTAGAATCTCTAGTTGGGGCAGAACTTAGGGAAAAATTAGGCGGGGTCCCGATCCATTATGGTTGGGAGAAGTTTTCAGAGTTAGATAGATCCCACTGGATGCCTGCTGGTACCAAGAACCTTCGAATTTTCATTCATCCGAATTATTCCAGACGTTATCCTGAGCTGAGCGAAAAGATCCTCTCCTTCTTCCAAAAGAAAGAATCCGTTTCTCAAAACAAACTCGCGAAGCAGGAATTCGGAAGATTATGGGTCAGGAACTTCTTCAAACATCTAAAAAAGTCTTCTGAAAGCCGGGACTCCTATCGAATTCTCGGAAAAACTATTTCGCCTAAACCTGGGAAGATAGGATGTTTTGTAGGAGCTTCGCCAAACCTAGAATCTGAGATCGATTGGATCCGCCAAAATAAGGAAAAAATCTTCCTACTCAGTTCGGACACTGCACTCGGCTATTTATTAGAAAACGAGATCCAACCGCATGCGGTGCTTTCTATAGACAGCGGACTTGGTACATTCTACCATTTTCCGGAGCGCATTCCTGAGAATATTCCAATCTTTACCTGGTTTGGCGGTGCTTGTAGGATCTTCGACCTCAAAAACCCAAAGATCATCTATCTTTCTACCCATCCGTTGGACCAGATCTTAGGAGCAAAATTTTATCCAAATGCACCGATCTTAGAAAACCCATCCTTAAATGTGGCGGGCCTTGCAGTTTCGCTACTTCAATCTTTAGGAGCAGAATCCGTTCTATTGAAAGGATTCGGTTTCGAAAGAGAAGGAGGAAAAACTCACTGCAGATCCACAGGTTACGAAAGATACGACAGATTTTTCATAGATCGTAAAAGAAGCTTATATAATTCGAGATATACACCTGAATCTAGATGGAGAACAAGAACGAGCGTCCTAGAAATATTACAGAATTGGAGTCCACTCCCTATTCTTTCCGAAATCGACTCCAAGGCGCAAACGTTTTCAGGCTGGGAAAATTCTTTGGACAGTTATCCTTCTTCTTTTCCCGGTTCCGGACAAAACTGGAGAAAACTTTGTTCCGGAATTTCGGAACTTCCAAGTGAGATCCGGAACCTTCTTCCCAGAGAAACTAGACTTTTAGATCCAAGAACCTAATTTTGGGTCGAAGATCCTACAAGAAGAAGATTCAACTACTTGACATTCCGGGAGAATTCTCCAAAACTCTCTAGTTCCGGGAAACCGGCCAACCTTTCGGTCTAGGATTATGAATAAAGGTTATATTATTTGTGTCGATGATGAAGTGTCGGTGCTGGAGACTCTCCAGGAACAGCTTCATAACGAATTCGGTAAGACTCATGAGATCGAAACCGCAAGAAGCGCTGAAGAGGCACTCGCCTTATTGGATGAGATCCAAGCTTCCGGTTATGTGATCGAAGTTATCATTACGGATCAGGTAATGCCCGGTATGAAAGGCGCCGATTTTTTGGAATCGGTCCACAAACGGTCTCCTGACTCGATCAAAATTCTGCTCACCGGCCAAGCCGGTTTGGATTCCGCAATCCACGCGATAAATTTCGGGGGATTGAGCAGATACGTGGAAAAACCCTGGAACATAGAGGATCTAACCAGAGACATCCGATCTTTGATAGAAAAGTTCCGGCAGAACCTGGAGAATCAACATTTAGTCAATGAGCTTAACAGAAGAATCAAGGAACTCGAAGAAGAAAACCGCAAGCTGCAGCAAACAGGCGAATAACCTGCTCTCGGCCCTCGAAAACAAAACAGATCCGATCTTGCGGCCTTCCCGCTTTATTAGCTTGGCCGGTATTTCCACGCTTTCTCTGGTATTGTCCTTTCTTTCTTTCGGCGCCTTGGCCGCAAAAGAAGCTCCGCCTAAACCTAAATATACGGAAGAACAGATCCGTAAGAAAAAAGAAGTACTTTCAAAAGTTCTAAAATACGGGACCACAAAAGAAAGAGCAAGCGCTCTAAGAGAACTAGAAGATTTTCCAAAAGAAGAAGCTGGAGAATTATACGACCAAGTCGGAGTGATCCTTTCCAAGGATCCGGATTGGTCCATGAAGATCTATGCTCTTAGAATTTCAGGAATCTTAAAACTTACCCAATTCGAAGATAAGATCATCGCATTATTAAAACATGACCAGCAAGATGTGCAGAAAGAAGCGGTCTATGTAGTCAAAAAACTAAAATTCGATTCCGGGATCCCTGTTTTAACTGAATTACTTAAGGCCCAGGACTTCACCAAAAATTCGAATTTTCTGATCGCACTTATAGAAACATTAGCAGAATTTCCTCAGGCAAACGAACCATTCTCCGTATTAGAAGCAAGATTCCAAGAGAAGTTTAACGATCCTGAAGTAAGAGCACAAATCGCACTCTATTTCGGAAAAGTAAAAAAGTCTTCGATAGAGAATGTTTTGATCGCAACTGTAAAAGATGAAAAAGAACCGATCACACTTCGCGCCTACTCGGTAAACGCACTCGGAAAGATCAAATCGGAAGCCGCAATCACTCCTCTCAGAGAACTTCTGGAAAAGATCCGCGCTTTAAAATCCAAGAACGATATCCAAGATTACCAAGCACTCAAGATACACACAATTACCGCTCTTGTTTCCTTAGGAGATAAGGAAATTATAGAAGAATTATATTCATTCGCAAGAGACGACGATGCAATGGTCCGACTCCGCGCCATCAAACATTTGGCGGAAACGGAAGATCCTGCAGTGATCGAAATTTTAGAATATAAGGCACAAAGAGATCCCAGCGAAAAAGTAAAACGTGCTGCCCAAAATGCTTTGGACCAACTTCGTAAAAAATTAGATCCTAGTTTTGTGCCTGCAAGTGCAGAGACCAAACCTGCAAAAGATACAAGCACCAGAAAAGCGGGAGGTTCCGGATCTTCTTCATCCAGAAGGTCCAGACCTAGCAGCGGCGGAGGAGAAGGTTCTAATCCTGTTCCATTAAGCGGAGAAGGAGCCGGATCTTCCGGAGGCAGCACTGGCGGCGGATCATCCGGTTCAGGAGGTTCTTCCGGAGGAGGAAAACCATCCGGCGGAGAATCAGAGGATCTGGAAAACGATTAATGAAACAATTCCTTCTCCTATCCGCAATCCTTTGTATCATACCAACATCGGATGGGAGAAGATTGGATGCGGAACCCGCAGGAAATACATACCGAGGGACGATCACTCTTAAAGAACCTAGAGCCCTCGATATAAAAGAATCCTTAACTGATTCTTCTCCCAATTATCCGGAAACAATCAAACTATATTACCAAGGCCTAAAGGAAAACTACGTAGTATTCTACGATTGGAACGGACATACATTATATTATAAATATAGAGATAATAAATTCGATAGAAGATTCAAAAAATACGTATCAAGATTAGCGGCTGGCGCACCTTACGAAGTAACAGGAGAATACCAAGGAGTATTCGTATTCGAAAACAAAACCATTCGAAGATTCAAGAAGAAGGGAGAAGATACACTCGCAGACAGAAAAGAAAAACAGTCCATCCCGGTATTCCAGCTAGTCAAATACAGAGAATTGATCTTAGAGGAAATCATCTTTTGATCCGAGTTCCCTTCTACAAAATCCTTCCTTTCTTATTCATCCTCACAAGCGCTTCCGTGTCTTCTGTTCCCTTAGACCCGGACCAAAAAGTCTACCAACCTGGAGAAACATTTACCGAAAATTTTATCCGGATCGATTTTCCTGAAAAAGCACTGGTCCGCACCGAATCCAGAAAACGCTGGAGAGCGGTCCCACTCAAAGACAGGCCTTGGCTTGCCATATGGAGAAAACTGGACAGAGTCGGAGAAGAAACTCTGGGAACCAAGGTACTAGAAGCGGTGTTTCCAAACGTTACACCGGAAAAATTCAGCATCTATAGGACGGAGATACTACGTTGGTCTAAAGAAGACAATTCCGGAGGAAACCCACTCCAACTCTATTTTTTTCTGCTCCGAAAAGAAGATAAGGCCTACACATTCTATATCGCTTTCTACAAAGAACGCCAAGACTTAAAGGATTGGTTTTCCGATCCAAACCGTTACTTGAACCCTCAGTAAAATCGACTTGCTAGTAGGCGTGGTCCTCAAAAAATGGAGCCTCCGGGCCTATAGCTCAGTTGGTTAGAGCAGCAGACTCATAATCTGCGGGTCGAAGGTTCAAGTCCTTCTGGGCCCAAAAATTTTTCCTCATTTGCCCATACAGCAGATTCAGAATCTCCGGGTTGCAGGTGCAAGTCCTTCTGGGCCCAAAAATTTTTCCTCATTTGCCCATACAGCAGATTCAGAATCTCTGGGTTGCAGGTGCAAGTCCTTCTGGGCCCACCATTTTTTTCCCATATTTCAATTTCAGATAAACGGTCCAGAAGGACTTGAAGCTTTTGCACGAGAGCATTTGCAGCGATCCGTAGAGAGCGTCGCAAATGCGCCGCGAGCCATGGATGGCGAAGCGAGTGCAAAAGACGCCGTGGAGCCAAGTTTGACAGGAAGGCAAACTGCGTAACGGCAAGTCCTTTACTCATTATTTTAAACGCAACATTCTTCAGTTAATTGAATAAAATAAAACAGTCTCCAATGCACGCATGTTAGTTATTTCTTTATCAATATATTTCTTTTCTTTTAGTATATTTTGAATCATAACCATTTCCGGTTTTTGGGAAAAATCGCGTAACGTTAAGTTATATTGAATGTAATTCTCTATGTTGTTTGTATTATAGCCCCTTCCTTTCTTATCAAAAAGAGCTTTATATACCTTCGAATCCCAGATCGCGTACATTTCCGGATTCATAAAATGTAAAAATTTACTCCCACCTACAATGGAGTTATTGATCTTTTCTTTAATTAAACTTAAAAATTCTACGGAACAATTTCCGATCTTTATATTTTCCTCATAAAAAGAATAATCATCTTCTCTTAAAAATTTATAATCCAGAATGGTTGGCATCCATCCATATACAATATGAGCAACCACAACAAATGATTTTCTATCAATTTTTTCTATACTTTGAACAAAATCCAGTAAATCATGATAAACTGATAAATATTGATTATTAGGAGTGGCGCTTAAACTTAGAGCCTTTGAAACAAAATATTCGACAGTAAATGATTTAAAGTTCTCCATAATTTTTGAATTTATTTAAAATTTAATGATGCAGCGCGAATGACTTACTACAACGACCAATCCTCTATTTTTAGATTCTTTACTCTATTAAATTCTTTCGTATTGTTTGTAATGAACACAAGATTTCGTGATAAAGCTTGTGCAGCTAATAATGTATCAATAGATCCGATTAAATTTCCTGATTTTTTCAGATCGACTTTAATAATCCCAAATGCTTTTGCATCAGATTGTTCAAAAGGAAGAATTTCGAATATTGATAAAAATTCTATTAGTGAAATCCTATTTTTCTCTTTATACGTGCTGTTCTCTATGCCGAATTCCAGCTCGGCAAGTGTCAAAGAAGATATGAATAATCCCTTATTCATATTTTTCTTTAATTTATCCAATAATATTTGATTTTTCTTTTTTATAAGAAAAATGCAAATATTAGTATCAAGAAGATACACTTAAAACCTTTCTCTTTCAGATTCAGAAAGTGTTTCCCGTCCTTCCCTTAAAAAATCTTCGCTAAAGCCGTTCAAACCATCAAGAAATACATTCCATACTTTATTCTTCGGAACTAAGATAACTGCTTCTCCAACCTTCTGGATGAAAACGTCGTCACCCTTGAATTGAAATTCCTTAGGCAATCTTACTGCCTGGCTTCTTCCATTTATAAATAGTTTTGCAGTTTGCATTCATTTTAATCCTCGTTAAGATATATATCATGATATATCACAAGTCAATTCTTAATTTAGTCCCTGCGGCAGGGATACGCAGGGCGACAGTCCGGCCTTGAGCCGGACGAGCGCGAATGGCGAGCCCGAAGTAGCCCGTTCCGAGCTTTGCTCGGAGCCGCCCATATTTTTTGTAGGAACTCCAACACGCCACAACTGGCAAACTTAACCACCCACTCCGTGATCCAAGATCCTTCTCAAAAACCAATCCGCACCAAAATACAGAAAGATACTTCCCGCATAGAATAGAAGGAAGAAGACCCATTTTAATCTGGAGCCGTAACCTAATCCAAAATAGATGAACGCAACAACATAGAGTGAGTGTTTGATCCCGCAGATGAGATATAATAAAAGAAATGCGTGGTCCAGTTCGGTGAGATGTCCGTCAGGAAATCCGATCAACGACCTTTCGTAAAAGAAATACGCAGAGAGACCAAGCGAGATCGTTCCTAGATAGATCGCAGTTGGTAAAATTCGTTTTTGGAATGTGTTCATATTCTCTCCGAAATTTCGAGTGTAGGATCTTCGACGAACCGGATCGAAACAAGACATAAACTTTTTAATGCGACAGAATAAGGTAAAGATTTCCTAATATTATGTCTTTTGAATTAGTTTTTCAGAAAACCGAAGCGATTAGAAGGCAGTCTAAATTTTTCAGTTTTGCTTGCCCTCTCATTTGGGATACTGTAAATTGTGTCAGAATAACTAAATTAGTCAAAACTTTGACACAGTTTACGTTAGGAGAAACTCGGGATGATCCAGACTGTAGAAAAAATCTTTAGAGAATACTTCCCCATCCCGGAAGAAAGAAAGAAAACCATTCTCCTAGTGGAGGATGAGGCCATCATTGCGCTCTCTGAAACCCAAAGATTGAAAAAGAACGGGTTCAGAGTTATCTCCGCCTACACCGCAGAGGAAGCGGTCCAAATTGCGACTAACGACTACACCATCGATCTGGTCCTCATGGACATTGATCTCGGGAGAGAAGAAGATGGCACGGACGCTGCGGTCCGTATTCTAAAAACAAGGGACATCCCTATCGTATTTCTATCCAGCCATACCGAACCGGAGATCGTCGAAAAAACGGAGAAGATCACTTCGTACGGTTATGTTGTTAAAAATTCAGGAGAAACCGTTCTGATCGCTTCCATCAAAATGGCTTTCAAATTGTATGAATCCCATCTTCGTTTAAAAAGAAGTGAAGAATCCTTAAAAGAAAACCAAGAACTTCTAAAAGCCACATTAAGATCCATCGGAGACGGAGTTATCTCAACTGACGAGCTGGGCAATATTACGGATATGAACTATGTTGCGGAGTCTTTGACCGGCTGGTCCAGAACGGATGCGATCGGAGAACCTATTGAAAGAGTTTTTAAGATCGTAAATGCTAAAACCAAAAGAAGAATGAGAAACTCTGTCGATGTTCTTACCCCTAGAGAAAAGATCATGGGTCTGGAAAACCAAGCATTACTTATTTCTAAATCAGGTTCCGAACATAGGGTCGCGGAAAGTTCCGCTCCGATCCGTTCCGAAAAAGGTTATACCGCGGGTTCCGTTTTAGTTTTTAGGGATATTTCCAAAGAATATAGTTTGCTGGAGAATATTAAAGAAAGTGAAACTAGATTTAAAACCGTAGCAAACGCTGCTCCTGTAATGATCTGGGTCTCCGGCCTGGACAAAAAATGTAACTGGTTCAATCAAACCTGGCTGAATTTTACGGGTAGAAGTATGGAACAAGAGCTTGGTGACGGCTGGGCAGAAGGTGTTCATCCGAACGATTTGGCAGAATGTATCCAGATCTATTCCAGCCATTTCGATGAAAGAGAAGCTTTCAGCATGACCTATCGTTTGAAGAATAAGAACGGTGACTGGAGATGGATCCAAGATAATGGTCTTCCTATCACGAATGAATCAGGCATTTTTACGGGTTTTATCGGCTCCTGCGTGGATATCACGGAAGCAAAAGAAGCATTGGAAACCTTGGCAAAAGATCTTCATGAAAGGGAATATCTCTATACCGAACTCCAGCATAGAGTTAAAAATAGTATGAATATGATCAGTTCTATCGTAGAGATAGAGGCATCCAGATCTTCAAATACTAAGCTGGAAAATACTTTGGAGAATTTGGTAAATAGGATCCATTCCGTCGGGAATTTGTACGAGATGTTATCCACTTCAAACAATTCACATTCCGTACGTTTGGACCGTTATATCCAAAAGATCACTGAAAATCTGCTGAATGCATTTAAAGAAAAAACAAAAGAGATCTCTCTTCAACTCGATCTGAACGATCTGGAAATAGATGTAAAAAGTGCAATTCCTCTCGGGCTCATTTTGAATGAACTAGTCACCAATATTTTTAAATACGCTTTCCCTAAAAAACAGGAAGGCAAAATTTCCATCCGACTTTTTAAAGAAGAATCTTGGGTAAACCTGGTAGTCTCGGACAATGGGGTTCCTTTTCCAAAAGGTTTCCGAACAGATTATTCTCCGGGCCTCGGACTCCAGCTTGTGAATATGTTAGTCGATCAGTTGAAAGGAAAGATCCAATGGAAATTGAATGGAGAGAAAGAAGTTTCCATCCGTTTCTGCAATAAGGAACAACATTCGGATCAATTTTCTTTCGTACGATCTTAGAAATTTCTTCCCGATTTTTCTAAATTTCGGGCCAAAATTAGCCAGAATTCCAGATTGCCATTCTGCAGGGCGAAATGGAAACTTAAACAATGGACCAGACCCTAGCCCGAAAGGTCACCCCAAAGCCCCGCAGGAAAGGGGGCGCTTATACGGTGGGAGCGGAAGATATTTATATTTTTCCACTTTCCGAAAGTACGAACATATTTCTTCAAAAAGTTTGGACCGCATTCGTAAACAAAATGGTCTCCATGACCCTTCCGAATGGAAAACCTGTATTCCAGTATGCAATTTTCGAGGCGATCCAAGATAAAAATCTGAAGATCGTAGCATCCGCCACTCATTTTAGAATGAAACAGGTAACTGATAGGATCGGACTCCAAAGTATAGATGACTTCATCCGAAATACGATCCCAATCTCCATCCAAGATCCGGGAAATCTTTCTGCCAGATATTTGAGAGAAGCGATCCTATCCGTAGAAAAGAAAGCAAGACCGGAAGTTTATTTCCATAGTTTGGATGATGAAAGGGTCCATCCCAACTTAAAGCAGCTTCTTACCAAAACAATGAACTATGCCGCGGGAATTCCTTTGTTTGTGAAAGGTTTTCCGATCGGTATGTTATGGGGGATCCGCAGGGACAATATGAGCCCCGAGCAGGAAGAAGAAGTCCGCCAGCAGTTATACAGCCTTTATGACGTAGTGGACTTTGTGATCTCCAAGGAGATGGGCCTAAAAGGAGATCCTTACTACGCACGTAAGAATATCGAAAAGTCGGATCTTCATTCCAGAGCAAAACATCTATTCTATACCAGAGGTTTCGGCCAGGACGAGCCTGTTACTACTATAGTATTCGATTCTCATACCTACCAAAGATCGTATCGACTCGACGCGAGTTTTCTAATTCCTTCTGGGGATGGATACTCCGTTAGTTTGAAACGTTTCGAACCGAAGGAAAGGAATGATACCGGTAAGAACCTTCTTCTTATCCCCGGCTTTTTTTGCAGAAGGTCCGTAATGGACAAGGTTGCCAGAGAGTTATCCCTCCGCCATGGTTATAGGGTATTCTCCATGGATATGAGGGGAAGATCCAGAAGGACACTTCCTCTCTTTGGGATACGAGAAGGCTGGACTGTGGATGATTTTATCCAGGAAGATTTTCCTGCTGTCCTGGGATGGATCAAAGAGAATTTCCCGAACGAACAACTAGTCGTAGTCGGTCATAGTATGGGGGGAATGATCCCTAGATTCTACTGTTCCGCATACGAAGAGATCGTAAAACAAAAACCGAATCCTACCGTTCCACTTCTGGATCCGAAAGAATTGATCTCTGGAATCGTTTCCATTACTTCTCCCAATTTTGTGAGATTGCAGGCACAAATCCCGGGTCTGGATATTCTAAAGATGGGACTAAAACTGGTTCCTTCTAAAACGATCTCAGATTTTCTTTTTGATCTGACTTCTTTTTCTTTGCAGACTACCCTTCCTACTGTGGACCTGAATAAATTTTTTAAATTTCTTCTGGGATTACATTCTTCTTTGAGAGCGGTTTCTTTTGATCTTCATGCAAAAGTTGTAAACCTGAGAGACTTCGTGGGATATAAACAGATCTCTCCTCCTGAATGGTATTTTCTGATCGAAGATATTTTCTGCGAAGAATCCACAAAAGTGGTTCTTCAATTTTTGAGATCTCAATTGAGCCAAGACAGATCTTTTCTCTCCTACGACGGAACTTTGGATTATACCGCGCTCCAAAAAAATCTGCAGATCCCTCTTTTTTCAGTTTTGGGTTCGGTGGACAAAGTGGTTCCGAGTGAAACGATCGAGAACGATCTTGCCGCACTTCCTCACAAAAAAAATAAGATTCTTTCGTACGAACAGGGTCACTTAGGTATCGTTTTCCACATGCCGGTGGTGAAAGAAATGTGCTCGGAAATTGACTCCTGGATCAAAGGATTGGACTCGACTTGAGCCCCAGGTTTAGAACGCTTGACATTTCGGGAAACGAAAGATAGGTTCAAATACTAGGAAATGGATCTTTTGGAAGCGACCATATATAATATCTCTCTCACGAATGTGGGCTTTGCCGTATTTTTGAAGGCAAAAGACGATTCGGATCAGAGGGTCGTTCCGATTTTTATCGGTCCTCTAGAAACACATTCCATCACTTCGGTTTTAGAAGGTACAAAACCTCCTAGACCAATGACTCACGATCTTATGACAATCCTACTCACCACTCTGGGAGTGCAGATCGTAAAGATCGCGATCGAAGAAATTATCGATAATACTTTCTACGCGAAGATCACTCTACGTAAAGACGAAGAGCTCATCGTTCTAGACGCAAGACCTAGTGATTCAATCGCACTTGCTCTTCGTGCTAACGCTCCGATCTATCTCGCAAAAAAAGTCATCGAAGAAGCCGGGATCGTAATGAAAGACGACGAGATCCCTGGAGAGACTATCGGAAAAGAAAAAATTTCCCAGTTGCCTAAGTCCCAGTTGGAGATCCTACAGGATTCTCTAGACAATGCTCTAAAAGCTGAGGATTACGAAACTGCGGCAAAGATCAGGGATCAGATCCGCAAACTTCTGGAAAATCCCTCCTAATTTCTTTTCAAATCCGTAAAAAATCGGATTTTTCCTACGAACATACTGGACCTAAGTCCTTTCCTTCTATATCCTTGGTCCCCTCGGAGCAACAATCATGGAAAAATCTCTAATGGACATCCTAAACGCCGGAATCGCATTATTCCAATCCGGAGAAGATAAACTAAAACAAAGCCTTTCCGATCTGGACCATGCCTACCAGGATCTAAAGAACAAAGGAGCACAGAACCAATCGGAACAAGCAAATAGACTTAGGGACCTGATCCAAAAAACGGTAGGTGACGCTCAGGATAAACTACTGAATGCAAATGAAAGTTCTAAAGCTGTGATCAATCAGCTCAAAGAGAATTTCGAAAAAATTTCCACACAAATAGACGAGGCTCTTCCGGAAGAATTTAAAACTAAGGCAAAGTCTGCTTTAGAAGAGCTGAAAAAGCTTACTAAAAAGTAAAATTCGGAAAAGTTGATAAAAGTTAACCCTTAGAAAAATTCGGGACAAACAAACCGGGTCCCGGATACTAGGCCTCATCTTATTCAGGCCACTCGTGATGCGGAAACAATCCTTCATATTAATACTTACAGTCTTCATTGACATGATGGGATTTTCCCTCATCTTCCCTATTTTTCCGGAAACATTAAATCATTTCCTGGCCCAGGCGGGAGATCCTGTATTGGATCTTTTGGCCGGTTGGACTTCCCGTATTTTGGACGGAAGAACAAGTGACTGGAAACTTTTCGTAGCACTCTTCGGCGGGATCGTAGCCAGTTTATATTCCATACTTCAATTTATGTTCTCACCTATCTGGGGAAAACTTTCGGACAGTACTGGACGTAGACCTGTTTTAGTTTTTACCTGCACCGGTAGTTTTTTAGGATACCTGGTTTGGTTATTCTCGGGAAGTTTTTCCTTATTCGTTCTTTCAAGACTGATCACAGGTCTTATGGGCGGGAATGTTTCCGTGGCAACTGCTGCGATGGCGGATTCCACTTCTGAACAAGACAGAACTAAAGGAATGGGAATGATCGGAGCCGGGATCGGTCTTGGATTTATTGCAGGTCCTTCTATCGGCGGGATCTTGGCACATACGGATCCTTCTTATCTTCTTCCTTTTTTACCATTGGAGAAGATGACGATCTTCCCTTCCGTCGCTCTGATGGCGACTGCCGCATCTTTCGTAAATTTACTTTTAATACTTTTTAGATTCAGAGAGACTCTTCCTCATAACTTACGTAAAAAATCGGAAGGAAGGATCCACCCTGCATTAGGAGTTTTTGATCTAGGTTCTAAAGAGATCATGTATATGGGTTTCTTGAATTTATACTTCTTATTGTTCTTTTCCGGATTCGAATTCTCCCTTAACTTTTATTTGGATCAATTCTTAGGTTATAAACCTGTAAGTATAGGTTATACTTTCGTTTATATCGGACTCATCATTGTATTCGTACAAGGCGGGATCATTCGCAGGATCAGCGGAAAAGTTCCTGAAAAAAAAGTGGGACTTCTCGCTTCCGTATTTTTGATACTCGGATTTTCATTCCTATATTTTTCCAGCACGTCGGTGATCGCTTCCGAAGGATCTACGTTCTTATTATTCGTGGCATTGACTTTTTTAGCGATGGGAAGTGCGTTCTTAAATCCTACAGTATCTTCTATCGTTTCCTTGTTCTCTTCTCCGAGCGAACAGGGAAAAAATCTGGGAATATTAAGAAGTTTAGGATCTTTCGGAAGAGGGATCTCTCCCATCATATTCAGCGTGATATATTCTCAGAAAGGGCCTCAGACTTCCTTTTTGGTTTCAGGGATCTTAAGTTTACTTTTCTTAGGTCTGTTTCTATTTGTAAAACAGCCGTCTCCTAAAAATTAGAAAAGAAGAATATTCTGACGTATATCGGATGATCTGCTTCGATTAGTTCGGATCAAAGAACCGCGTTCAATGCTTCTTTGAGTCTGTGAAAATGGAGTTTTTCGTCCAGCTTGGATCCACTTTCCAATCTAAGTAAGAATGTATCTCTTACCTGACCTGAATCCGTTACGGCTTTAAAGGAAAGAATATCCACTCCGAATAAGAATAGGATTTGAGAGATCTCAAATAAGATACCAGGTCTATCTTCCATTCTAAGATCCATCACTGTGGAATCGCTGATCTCGGAGTTGAATAGGAAAATTTCAGGAGTAATTTCCACCTTGGCCCTTAAACTTTCCATCTTTTCAGGATGGTTCGCCAAATAGTTCATCACTGACATTCCACCGTAAAACAGCTCATGAAGATCCGCATGGATCGCATTCAGATGTTCGTCCGTCATCGGAGAACCGTCTATACGTTTCACTATAAAGATGTCTTGGATATAGCCATCCATGGAGGTTTCGGCGATTGCCTCTTCTATATTCCAACCATGAACATAAAGGACTGCGGTGACCCTATAAATGATCCCTATCTCGTTTTTAGAAATATTGACCTTTAGGGCATAAGCCTCGCCCCTAGGGATACAAGAGAGATGTAGAGGTTTTCCTGGAGTAGTGATCATCGGATACCTTTATTGCTGAATTCCTGGACATTTTATCCAATGGATTTCAGACTTTTGCATTCTACTAACAATACTGCAAAAGGCGTGCCTTTTTCATATAAGCTTATATAAAAATATCAGAAATAAACAGCCCGGTCCCACCCGGACACTATACTTATAGAGCGAACTTAACACCCAGGTTCGCAGAATAGATCTTATCGTCAGTGGCCATTGCTTCCGCCAATACCTTGAACATCAATATGTTCAATTCGAAACCACCCACAAAATAGTTCATCTGAGTTCTAACATCTGCAGCTCCACTGGTCCTTAAGGATAGTGTTCCGCCTGCATTACCGTTCATCTGTTGGATGACCTGAGGAGGAAGGCCTGACGCGTTAGGATCTAGGGCCAAATACAAAGGACCGCTTACTCCTAAATTCAATTTAGTATATCCCGTATTATTGGAAATACCTGCACCTGCAAATAGGGTTAATATATAGAATAGCCTAACTCCGGTCCTAATATCCACCGGAACGGATTGTACCTTGGATTGATAAGCGAAGTTAACGTCGGCGTCCCATCTACCTGTAGCCGGACCGAATGCAACTTTAACAGCATCTGTTCCGCTCGGATGATAATTCATATTGATCTCTTCCCATTTTCTGTGGAAGCCGATCCCCAAACTAAGTCCCGTAAATCCGAAGAAGTCCAGCTTGGTATATCTTTCTTTCGCGATCTGGAATCTAACGGTCATTCCGAAACTGTTTATATTCCCGGACATGGATAGATCCTTAGAAGTGGAATCACTCAGTGATTTAATATCCCCATTGGAGATATCACCCTGGAATCCGTGCGCATAAATATTAATTCTATGCAGGAAGGACCTGCCTGAATCCTTCTCGTCATCGGTTGGCTGGTGAGAAGGCCCCTGACCGAGTAACCAGCCTAGGTTCACACCTACCATTACTCCAGGATTGATCGAAGCTCCTACATTCGGGAACTTAGGAATGGAAATATCCCCGTATTGGATATTGATATCGTCCTTTTTGACTCCTGCAACTCCTAGACCCGCTCCCACTTGGAAACGATTCACAGTTCCAGGTCCCATCATAGAAGAATTGATATTGGCTAGAACGGAGGCGTCCGCCATTGATTTGGTCAACTCGTTCAGATATTCTTTACGGATTGTTTCTTCCAAACCGTTGAACTGAGCGACTGTGGACGCTGGGATTAAACTACAGACATTGTTTCCGGAAGCAGGAGGAAGGCATGTTACCTGCGCTTCTGCAGAAGAAACCGGGATGAAATATAAGGAAGAAGCTAAAATAAGGAAGGCGGCGTATCGAATACACCACCTAACTATACTCTCTAAAGGAGCCATTCGATCCATTTTACCCTTGGACGATGACTATTTCGAGTTTATTTCAGAGTCCTAAACTTCCACCAATAATTTCTTTCATGATTTCGGTGGTCCCGGCATAGATCGTCTGGATCCTTGCATCCAAATACGCTCTTGCTATCGGGTATTCCATCATATAACCGTATCCTCCGAAGAACTGGAGGCAAAGGTCAGTATGACGTTTTTGCATTTCGGTGGAATAATACTTAGCCATAGAAGCCTCTACGGTTAATTTTTTTCCAGCAATATGCTCCGAAACCACCTTGTCGACGAAGGTACGGCACATTTCCAGTTCCGTAGCCATTTCCGCCATTTGAAATTTGATGTGTTGAAAACTTCCGATCTTTTTCCCGAAAGCCATCCTCTCTTTAATATATTTTAGAGTCATTCTCTGGACGAGTGCTGTGGCTTCTACCGCTGCAATCGCCAATACGAGACGCTCTTGAGCGAGTTTCATCATCAAATAACGGAAACCTTGTCCGTCTTTTCCGATTACGTTCTCTTTAGGAACTACTACGTCGTTGAAGTATAATTCCGAGGTGTCCTGGGCCTTTAACCCGATCTTCTCGAGATTACGGCCTCTTTCGAAACCTTTCATTCCCTCTTCTATCATAACAAGCGAAATCGTGCCGTTTTCATGTTTCACGGCGGTAATTACTAAATTTGCAAGCTGTCCGTTGGAAATAAATGTTTTCTGGCCGTTGACAATATAATGGTCTCCCTTGTCGACGGCGCTGGTTCTAAGGCTTTTTAGATCAGAACCTGCTCCAGGTTCCGTCATAGCGACCGCTAAAATGCTGTCCCCGCTGCAACAACCGGGCAACCATCTTTTCTTTTGCTCTTCGTTCGCATAAGCGGTTATATAAGGTGCGATCACATCGTTATGAAGGGATACAAAAAATCCGCTATTCCCGGATCTGGAAGATTCTTCTATTACAACAACGTTATATAGGAAGTCCGCGCCGGATCCGCCGTATTCTTCCGGAACATCAGGGCAAAGTAATCCGCTTGCTCCCGCTTTTTTCCAAAGTTCTTTCGGGACCATTCCGACTTTTTCCCATTCATGGTGATGAGGAGTAACTTCGGTTTCGAAAAACTTGCGCGCCATATCACGAAAAGCTTCATGCTCTTCGGTAAATTGTAGGACTCTTTCCATTTATATCTCCCGTGTCAGTAGACGGTATTCATTCTCATGTAAACGCCGGGATTCCGTTTAATGTACTGGATGAGTTCGTTCTGAGAAATAGAGAACAATTCCGTTTCTGATTCTGCTTGGAACGTGTAATTGGACACCAGCTTTTTGGATATCGAGTAGATCTCTCCCACAAAATCCCCATCGGTCAACTCGGCCAATTTTTTGCCGTGTTGATATACGCTTACTTTTCCATGACGGATAATATATGCCTCGTGGTAAAACGCTTTTTCCGTAATAAGCACTGAACCTTTGTTCACCTTAGAAAGTCTCATGATCATTTCTAATTGAGTGACTTGATGGCTGGTTAATCCTTTAAAATGACGTGAATCTAACAGTGTTTTCCAAGAGTTACTATCACGAATGCTGTTCAGTCGTATTAAGTTTTGTCTTAGATCCGTATTTCTGATAAACTGTAAGAACTTATTCTTCTCTATTGTAAGAGCTACTACATCCGTTTCCGCAAAAACGTCCGCAGCCCTAGGAAGATCTAGAACAAGAGACGCTTCTCCGAAATATTCATACTGACCGTATCGTTTAATCGGCGCTATATCGGACTCTCCTAGAAGTCCCTCGAACTTTACGTTCCCGGATGCGATGATATAAAATTTATCTCCTGGTGTTCCCTTCTTGATGATCTGATCGCCGCGTTTGTATTTTTCTTCTCGGACAATGAGTAGGAATTCCTTGGCCTTCTCAATCGGGAAACCGCTGAAAATATCGATTTGGCTTAAAATATCTAGAAGATTATAAGCCTCCATATGTTTAGGAGGAGTGATCTCAGGATAAACAGTGTTCTCTATTCCGAAACGAGCCAGTTTCAGCTTAGTGCCTGGAGGCATATCGGTTCTTGCTATATGATATACTGTGATCTTTTCCTGGATCTCAGGAGGCAAGCTTGCTAGATAACTAACTCTTGTATGAAGAGGAGGAATTCCGGCCTCATGATAAATAATCCTTCTGTCCCAAGGGAATTCTTTCAAAAATTTCCAGCGGGATTCAGGAAGAACTCCCTTCTCATACATCTTATCATGCACTTCAGGCTCGTTCAAGTGATCCGAAGTATACACGAAAGATTGGTCTTGGAAGAAGAATTCGAATCCTACGGAAGGAATAGAATGTAATGCATAATGAAAATTGAATTCTCCACCATTGATCATCGCAGGTCTACCTATGATGATTTGTTGGAAATTGAAAAGTTCCAGTAATTCTTTACGAGGAATTTTAGTGAGTGCGGAATATTTACGGATAAAACTTTCCATCACAGTTGCGGTTGCGTGAATTGTGATCTTGGTCTCTTCCATAATTTTCTGGAAGGTACCCGCGTCATGATCCGCATGACAGTGAGTGAGAATAACGTGGTTGATCAGTTTAGGATTTACGTTAGACAGCCTAAGCCACTCGGTAGAGTTCACGGGTGGATCCACCATAATACCTTGGTGGTTCAACCAGATAATAAAACCGGAAGTGTTATCTGCAGGATCGAATCCATGAGAAGGTCCGAGACATGTAATCCCAAGTAAAGGAGCTTGGAAAGGTTCCTCTAATCTATGACCGATCTCATATTTGATATTGAATCCGACTTCGCCGGGGATCTCGGTTTCTTTTGTTCCGTCGGTAATCCTAAAATCACCGGAAGGAAGTTTACGAACTAAAACCTTTCCCAGGTTGACCATATTATCTCTATCGAATACTTGGAAGTCGACTACATCGTCTAGTCCCTTATACCCTCTGAAATAACCCATCTCCGCTTTCATATCCGGAAAGCCGAAAGACTCCGCACCGTCCAGATACTCGGATTCTAAATTGATCTCTTCAGGACCCATTAAGGATTCTTTAAGTACTGTGATGAGCTGATCTTTTTGCTCGGCAGTACAAATGATCGTAGTCTTTTTTTGTCTTAAGAAGAAGTTAAAGTAAATCGGGAATTCAAGCTCTGCAGTACTGATCCCCTTTTCTACGTGAAAAAATTTATTAGGAAGTATAAACACCAGGGGAGTCTTTTTTTCGGCCATCGTATCTTTGATGGTTTCTGGAGGAGAGCCGATCTGAAAGAAGCCCTCGCTTGTTTCTACTAAATAGCCCCCTCTAGGAAGCTCTATATATCCCCTGGTTTGTTCTTTTAGCATGGAAAATTCCGCCGCAGTCGAGATCGAATTTTTTATTTATGTCTTTCGATGAAACTTTTGATTTGCGCCTTAGGAAGGGCCCCTATGATCTTATCCACCAATTGTCCGTCTTTGAAAAGTAGAAGTGTCGGCAGAGATTGGATATTTAATTTTTGTGCCGTGTCCTGGTTATCGTCTACGTTTAATTTTTTAATTTTTAAGATCTCATTCATCTCGGACGACAGCTCTTCCAGAACCGGGGAAACCATTCTACAAGGACCACACCATTCCGCCCAGCAATCTACTAGAACCATGCCCTTGTTGATCTCGGAACTGAAAGTTGAATCGTTTATTTCGGTCAATGCCATGTGCTAGATTTTCTCCTGTTTTTTTCCCACTCTTTATAACAAATTGGACGGGTCTATTTCTTCTTTTTCTTCTTTTCCTTCTCAGCTTCTATCGACTCTACCTTTTCTTTTAGGGATTCTATCAGGGTTTTTGTCTTTCCCAGGTCCTCCGTTTCGCCTGTGGTTTGCAGGATTTTACGGTTTACCTCCAAAAGGGATATGGATTTTTTCAGATCCCCGGCGTCCTGGGTGGACAAATCGAATTTGGCACGATATTCCTGAGCGGCAAAGTTACAAAG
Organism: Leptospira dzoumogneensis; assembly: GCF_004770895.1. Taxonomy (NCBI): domain Bacteria; kingdom Pseudomonadati; phylum Spirochaetota; class Leptospiria; order Leptospirales; family Leptospiraceae; genus Leptospira; species Leptospira dzoumogneensis. The sequence goes on from NZ_RQHS01000010.1 coordinate 164,607, forward strand.
TTCCAGAATTAAATTATAGTGTTCCTGCCTAGGATAGTAAAACGGATTCTCTAAGTCTCTTTCCTTCTCAAAAGCCCGGAAGTCAAAAAGATTCTTACTAAGTATGGCGATTTTGAAATGTATCTCCGGAAAACTCCATTTCCATTTGGAGTTAGAACCGAATGCCTCGATCGTGTTCGTAGTGCAGTTCTTAAGTCCCTTTACGTAATTCAGTCTTTGGAGAGGATTGAATTCTATAATTTTGGCGAGAAGGTCCTTATTTTCTCCCAGACCAGACTCAAAGTCGGTTCCGACTACTTTTTCCATAAAGGAGATCGCGCTATAAATTTCTTTCCTCCCCTGGTTGAGGTAGGTATCCGATTTCAGATCCAAGATCGCAACGGAGATCTCATTGATCAGAAGACAGGTATTTATGTTTTTGATAGAATTTAAGGAAAGAGCCACATTGAAGTAAGCTTCCATTTTAGGATCTTTTCTGGATTGGGCCTTGAGAAGATTTCCTTCCTTCTTCAAATCCTCCAAAAATGCACGAAAATCCGCCAGTTTCTCCTGGAATTCCTGCTTCTGTTCCTTAGTAAGAGCCATTAATTATACCTGCACATTTATCAAACTTCCGACAGAAAGAGCGTACATATAATCGGAATTCGGAGTATTCTCCGCTTTTTTCCGATCTTCTTCTTTTTCTTCCTCTCCACCCGGTTCTCGAACAGGAAGAGGAACGGAGATTGAATCTAAGGGGCTGGATTCTATTCTCATAAACTCGTCCGTTTTGCCTTTCTATCTGAACCTAAGTCCCAATAGAATTATCGGCTTGTTCCTACTAACTATTTGACATATATTACAGAGGCAAAATTCTAACTAAGGAGATAGTATATGTACGCACCACTCGCATTTTTAAATTTAGGCCCTTGGGAAATCTTTTTCATACTAGGTTTAGCTCTCCTGCTTTTCGGGGGCAAGCGACTTCCCTCTTTAGCAAAGGATTTAGGAGACGGAATCCGCCAATTTCGCAAATCTTTATCCGGAGATGCAGAATCCGAATCGGCTAAAATCCAGGAACCGGAAACAAAACCGGCCGCTCCTGCTTCTTCTCCTAAAAAATCCAAAAAATCCGCTTAATATGATAAGGGCCCTCGGGCCCTTTTATAACAGGGAAGGAACTCCAACCTTTCGATATGCCTTCTAAAAAAAAGAACCTCTCCAGTACTCCCCCGCCTATAATCTCTGCCCCGGAGGAAAGTTTTCCTCATGACAGGGAAAAGTTTATGACCCTGGGGGAACATTTAGAAGAATTACGTTCCGTTCTGATCCGTTCCATTCTGGTGTTCACAGTTTTTTTCGTGGTAGCTTTGTATTTCGGAGAAGAACTGCATAAGATTGTTATTAAACCGTACAAGAACATTTTGGGAGAATCCGCTACATTCTACCAGATCAAACTCATGGCTCCTTTCATGGTATACCTACGAACAGGATTCATGGTCTCTATCTTGATAACATTCCCTTTTGCCTTAGCCTTTTTATGGGGATTCGTTTCTCCTGCATTAGAACCAAGAACCGCGAGACTCGGAAAAGCTCTGATCGCATTTTCTACAATTCTGTTTTGGTTAGGGGTTTGGTTGTGCTGGGCACAAGCATTCGAAAGTTTTCTAAAAATATTTTTAGTTACCGTTCGGCCTTTAGATATAGAGACCAGACTTCCTATAGATGAATATTATGATGTATTCTTCAATATGCATTTGATCTTCGGATTGTCTTTCCAACTTCCTGTGATCATGGTATTGCTTGCGGCAGTCGGAATATTAAAACTTTCTTTTTTACTCAAACATTGGAGAGAGGCATTCATAGGGATCGCGTTCGCAGCAGCAGTATTATCTCCTGGACCGGACGTAATCTCAATGTTAATGTTATTTGTTCCATTGTTAGTCCTATTCGGGATCTCATTGGCGCTAATCGCAATTATAGAGAGGAAATGAGTTGTTTCCGAATCTTCAATCCAAGCATAAATTAGCGTTCGCTTCTTTTACAGCTTCTTTCGTATTATTTTTATCTTATCTACTTCTAGATGATTTTTTATTCGGCGAAGAGATCAGAAAAGAATTAAGAGCATTTGTTTGGATCAGGCTCCTAGTCGGTCTATCCTTTTCCGTTCTACTTGGAATACTTACCTATTATCTTTTAAGTTTAAGTTTTAAATCCCTTAAATCCATTTCCCAACTCTTACAAAACTGGTCCCAGGATGTATATGAGGATTCCGGAGAATCCGAAAAAGACGATGAACTAGGAGAACTTGCCAGGCACTTCCGTATCGCTCTATACCAGAAAAAGACTAAAGAAGAAACGGTTTCCCAGGAATCCTTAAATAAAAAAGAAAGAGAACTCTCCGACCGGATCCAAAAGTTTTTCCATAAGATCAGACTTCATAAGATCAAAAACCTTGACATTACTGTTTTTCCCCGCACATCCGATAGCGGGGAATCGGATTACGCCAATATTATTCCGACGGCGGACGGTTGTTTTGGAGTATTAGCGGGTTTTCCGAACCACGGAGCAATCGAATCTTCTCTCAAGGCAAGGATAGAAGGTATGATTTCCCTCGCCCAGGAAACCACGGGACTAAGAGGAGAAGATCTGCTTTATAAAATAGATCGTGCACTCAGATCCACACCTATCTCTTATTTGAATCTTACATTATTCTATTTGGAAACAAGAAACGGAGAAGCAGGTATCCTGCAGTTCCAGAAACTACCCGCACTCGTTCATAAATCCGGTAAAACGAATATATTACCGATCTCTAAACAAGTATTCTATGATTTCAGAAGTTCTACAAGAGAAGTAAAAAAGATCCAGATCAGGCCTGGAGAATACTTGGTTTTTTTGAGCGATAGGCTGACTGAACTTACTAGCTCCGCGGGTGTTGCTCCACTTCTGATCCAACTCCAAAACTGGAGTGCCGGCAGAGAATATAAGAATTCCAGGGAACTCACACTTGATTTCGGAAGATTTTTAGAAATGGAATCCGGCAAGAAGGGCCTATCTAAGGCGGCAATCTTGACCGTGGGCCGGGTTAGAGATTAGAGACGCAGAGGATAAAAGAGACACAGAGAGCTTTGGCACGCAGAGACGCCAAGACGCAGAGAATTTTTAGATTCTTTAGTTCCGAATTTTTTACCAGATTTTCTAAACAAAAAACCTTAGCGGCTCCGCGCCTCTGCGTGAGATAATCCTGCACTGCGCCTCTCCAAAACTCTGTGCCTCCCGACCCAGACCAAAGGATAATATTCATTTTTTAGAATAGAATAAAAAATAAAAAACAAAACCGGGATGATCTTGTCTAACTAGGGAAATTTTCAGACTGAAAATTTTCGAATTTCTCACCACTTGAAATTCATCCAATATTCCAAACCAAACGAGGAACAAAATGATCCAAGCAAAAGGTTATGCTGCCGCTATTGCAAAGGCTCCTTTGGCACCTTTTCAATTCGATAGAAGAGATGCAAAAGACGAAGATGTAGTCATCGATATTCAATACTGCGGTATCTGTCATTCGGACATACACCAGGCAAGAGACGAATGGGGAGGATCTATCTTTCCCATGGTCCCGGGTCACGAGATCACCGGTGTTGTGTCAAAAATAGGACCTAAGGTCACTAAGTTTAAAGTAGGAGATAAGGTAGGAGTCGGATGTTTTGTGGACTCTTGCAGGGAATGCGAACATTGTAAAGCAGGTCTGGAACAATTCTGCGAAGGTGGGATGAGCGCCACTTATAACGGAAGAGAACAGGACAGAAAGACCCCGACCTACGGCGGTTATTCCAATAAGATCGTAGTCGATCAGAATTATGTATTAAGAATTCCTGATAATCTTCCTTTGGATGCTGCGGCTCCCCTGCTTTGTGCAGGGATCACCCTATATTCTCCTCTTGCTCATTGGAAAGCGGGTCCCGGTAAAAAAGTAGCGATCATCGGTCTTGGCGGACTTGGTCATATGGGTGTAAAGATCGCTCACGCACTCGGTGCAGAAGTTACTGTCCTCAGCCAATCCAACAAAAAAGAAGCGGATGCAAAACGTTTAGGCGCGGATCATTTTTATGCGACTTCCGAAAAGAGCACATTCAATAAGTTAAAAGGAAGTTTTGATCTGATCATCAATACTGTTTCTATGCCTTTGGATTGGAATGCTTATCTCAGCCTATTAAGATTGGACGGTTCTCTGGTAGTGGTAGGCGTTCCGGAAGAACAGGTTCCTGTAGGAGCATTTTCTCTCATCATGGGTCGTAAGAGCTTGGCCGGTTCTTTGATCGGCGGGATCGCAGAAACCCAAGAGATGTTGGATTTCTGCGGTAAACATAATATTACCAGCGATATAGAACTGATCTCTATCCAGAAAGTGAACGAAGCTTACGAAAGAGTCGTTAAAAGCGACGTACGTTACAGATTTGTAATAGATATTGCTACTCTAAATTAGGAGACGCGGAGTTAGAAGAGACGCAGGGATAATTACACGCAGAGGCGCGGAGACGCTGAGGGGTTTGGAAAAGGATTTGTTTATAAGGCAAGGCTATTTCCATTAGCCCATAACAAACTCCGTATCTTCGTGTGAGAAACCTCTGCGGCTTTGCGTCTCTGCGTGAGAAACAATACCGCGGCGACTCTGCTCGCTCTGCGTCTCTTAAGCGATTTTTGGTTCTTTTTTCAGAATTAGTTTTGGAGGTTTGGTTCCGGTCACTGAATCTTCTGTGATGATCACTTCTTCTACGTCTTTGCGAGAAGGAATTTCATACATCAGATCCAGCATTAGATTTTCAACGATAGCGCGTAATCCTCTTGCTCCGGATGCCCTTTCGATCGCAAGCTGAGCGATCTTATCGATAGCAGCTTCTTCGAAAGAAAGTTTTACATTTTCCATTTCTAGGATCTTGGTGTATTGGCGTAAGATCGCGTTTTTAGGCTCTCTGAAAATACGTTTGAGCATTTCTACACTCAAGTCTTGTAGAGTAGCGATCACTGGCATACGGCCGATAAATTCTGGGATCAGTCCGAACTTCATTAAGTCTTCAGGAATTACTCGAGCTAAAATTTCACCTTTGCTCTCGTCTCTTAAAACTTTTCCGTCTTTTTCATCGCTGCCGAACCCGATTGTTTTTACACCGGTTCTGGTTTTGATAATATTATCCAGGTCAACGAATGCTCCACCTAGAATGAATAGGATATTTTTAGTATCTACTTGAAGATATTCTTGGTGAGGATGTTTTCTTCCACCCTGAGGAGGAACGTTTGCAACTGTTCCTTCTATAATTTTTAGAAGTGCTTGTTGTACACCTTCTCCACTCACGTCTCTCGTGATGGATGCACTGTCAGACTTGCGCGCGATCTTATCTACTTCGTCTATATAGATGATACCGATCTCTGCTTTTTTGATATCATTATCAGCGTTTTGGATCAGCTTAAGAATGATATTCTCAACATCTTCTCCAACATATCCAGCTTCGGTGAGTGCGGTAGCATCTACGATCGCAAACGGGACCTTGATGATCTTTGCAAGAGTTTGGGCGAGCAAAGTTTTTCCGGAACCTGTAGGCCCGATCAGTAGAATATTCGATTTTTCTAATTCGATATCCGCTTTTTTGTCTTTGAGATAAATTCTTTTATAGTGATTATAGACCGCAACGGACAAAGCTTTTTTAGCATGGTCTTGTCCGATTACGTATTGGTCTAGGATCGCTTTGATAGCGGCAGGATTAGGGACTTCTCCCAAAAGTTCTGTGCGTTCTTTTTCCTGCTCAGGCTCTTCTGCAATGATCTCATTGCAAAGAGAGATACATTCGTCGCAAATATAAACACCCGGACCGGCAACCAGTCGTTTTACGGAGTCTTGTTCTTTTCCGCAGAACGAACAAAATAATTTTTGTTTATTATTGGTTCCGGTCGGTTTCTTTGCCACGTTGATCCCCTATCAGTTCTTTTGACGCTCTATAGAAATTACGGAATCTATGATCCCGTATTTCTGGGCTTCTTCCGGAGTCATGTAAAGGTCCCTCTCGGTATCCTTTTGCACTTCTTCCACAGATTTGCCCGTGTGTTTAGCATACAAACCGTTTAACACCTGCTTTAATTTCAGAACTTCCTTAGCCTGGATAGCGATATCGGAAGCCTGACCGGTAGCTCCTCCGGTTGGCTGGTGCATCATAATTCTGGAATGAGGAAGAGCGGATCTTTTGCCCTTTGCCCCGCCTGCCAGAAGTAGTGCAGCCATTGAAGAAGCCTGGCCAATACAAAGTGTACGAACGTCTGCCTTAATATACTGCATAGTGTCGTAAATGGCAAGCCCGGAAGATACATATCCACCCGGGGAATTCAGATATAAGTAGATGTCCCTGTCCGGATTTTCCGCGTCCAGAAACAGTAGTTGGGCGATGATTACGTTCGCGTAATCGTCAGAGATTGCGTCACCTAGAAAGATAATTCTGTCCTTTAAGAGGCGGGAAAATACGTCATACCGCATTTCTCCGCGACCGGTTTGCTCTATAACTGTAGGAATTATTGCCATACTTCTCCAGTTTCCTTATTAGAAAGGAATTCCTTTAGCTGACGGATACTCATCTTCTCGTTGTATTTCTTTTCTACAAGCTGGAAGAGGGTATCGTCTATCTTTTTTGCTAAAAAATTGTCCCGGTAAGTTTCCAGAAGTTTACCTTTTTCCAATTCTTTTTTAAAATCGGCGTCAGGCATACCATATCTTGAGGCAAGGGTCGAGATTTCGCGGTCGAAATCCTCGTCCGTCAAAACAATATTTTCGGTAGAAGCCAGTTTCTGTCTGGAGAAATAGCCTTTCAGTCTATTTTCTGCGATGGTTTTGAAGGAACCCATTACTTCTTCTAAAGGTTTTCCTACCATTTCTGCATATTTTTCGATACTCGGGATCTGTTCTTTAGGAATTCTGGCCTGCCCTCTTCCCAAAACATCCTGCATCATATTTTGATACACATGCTCTGATTCTTCAGTAAGATAGGATTCAGGGAATACAAACTTGGAATCCGCTACCAGTTCCTTGTAGATCTCTTCCATCTTCTTATTTTTTACGGCTTCCGTATAATTCTTTTGTAGATCGGTTTTCACCTTATCTTTCAAAACTTGAAGAGAAGAAGAACCATCGTATTCGCTCGCAAGATCATCGTCCAATTCGGGGAGAACTTCTTTATAGATCGCCTTTAAGGTCATGGCGAATTCCATCTTCTTGCCGGCCAGATCTTCTCTCGGATAATCGCTCGGGTAAGTATAAGAGAAGTTCTTAGTCTCTCCTGTTTTAATACCGTACAGGTTGTCGTCAAAACCGGGAAGATTATTAGCTTCTCCTAATTTATAATCGCTTGAACCGTTTTTAGCGTTCTTAGGTTCCTGCCCGTCTTCCTTCACTTCGAATTCCATGTCCACGATATCGCCGTTCTCGGCTCCTTCGCTCGGCTCTCTCAGAAGTTTTCTGGCAAGTTGTTTACGAACGAACTGAAGCTCTTCAGTGATATCCTCGTCGGTCACTTGTACTTCAGGAAGTTTGATCTTGATCTTTTTATATTTCCCCAAGGAAACTTCCGGATCAGTATCATAGACCGCGGTTGCCACTAAACTTTTTTCAGGAACATAGTCCTCTACGGTAAATTTAGGGAAACGTACAATCTTGTGTTCCAGTTTCCCGGAAAGTTCGCTTACGGTTTCTAATAATAGAAGATTGATTGCGTCGTTTGCTACCGAGTCTCCCAAATGGCGTTTTACCATTTCGATCGGTGCTTTTCCGGGACGAAAGCCCGGGATCTTGAGATCCTTTTGTTTTTCTTTATATGTCTTTTCGAACGCCTTTTCCAGATCGTTCTTATCAAAGGTTAACTTAAGGTCTACGGATGCGTTTTGATTTTTCTTTGTCTTGAATTCCATGGTCTTAGAAGACAGAAGGCGGAGGACGACTTCTGTAAGCGGGAAACGGGATTCGAACCCGCGACCCCCTCCTTGGCAAGGAGGTGCTCTACCACTGAGCTATTCCCGCATGGTTGGTAGAACCATGATTTCTCTCTCGGACCCCATGTAAATCGGTTTTTAATCGGAAACTTAGGACTTTGGAGGCCTTAAATCCTCCGGAGAATTCAGATTAATAAAGGAGGATTTTTCCATCTCAGGAACATCCAAAAGGCTAGGATTTCCTCTTTGGACTAAAAGTTTGGGAGAAACGGAATTTAAGACTCCTTTTTCGAATTCTTGGAATAAAAACCGTAAGTATTCCAAAGAATAAAGACCGCATAACGGTTCAATTCCTTCTTCCGTTCGGTAAAAAACCCCCGAACCGATTATCTCATTTTTGGAATATAGCCTAGCTAAAGTTTTGATCCTCATATAAGGAAGATCGACCGCTAAGATTAAAAAATTTTTTATATTCGGATCGTTTTGGAAAAGAAGAAATGAACTGAAAATACCCTGCAAAGGACCTTGTAAGTTTGAGATCGAGTCGGAAACAAGAAACTCGTTCGGAACATGTTTGGAATATTCTTCTCTTTGTTCTTCTCGAATGGAAACAAGAACGTTCTTACATAAGAATTTTAGTTTTTTATAAGATTCTAAAAGAAAGAATTTTTGGCTTTTGAGAGATAGAAAGGATTTATCCCTTCCCATTCTGGAACTATTACCACCTGCGAGTACGATCCCAACGGAATCAATGGCTCTCATGTACGCAGCCCTTCGACCACTCGGAAGAACCGTCTATATAAAATTCCTTTTTCCAGATCGGGACCTCGTGTTTGACTCGGTCTATAATATAACGGTTGGAGTCATAAGCTTCTGCCCTATGTATCGAGCCTGTTTCTACGATCACTGCAATCTCGGAAATTTCTAATTTTCCGACTCTATGTATACAGTTTGCATGAAGAAGGTCCCATTTTTTTCGAGCATCTGCAAGAATGGATCGGATCATCTCATCTGCCATGGGAGCATATGCTTCATACTCAAGATGTGTCACCTTCTTCCCTTCGTTTAGATTTCGAACGATCCCGGAAAATACCACAAAACCACCCATCTCGGGAATATCAGGCAACTCGGAAGAAACAAAAATGGGAGAAGAAAAAATATGGGAAGAAGTTCCTAAAACGGACATATCAACCGCCGCTAGAAGGAGGAAGTACCGCAACGACTGAACCTTCCTTTAAAACAAAATCATCACCTACGATGGATTGGTTCACAGCGAATCTGCTTACCTTTAAAATAGATTCGGAGCTTGGATTTGTATGAGTAAGAATTTTACGAAGATTTAAAATAGAATCTCCTTCTGAGACCTCTATTCTTTTTAGATCCGGAAAATGATCTTTGACTGCGGCAAAAAACAAAAGTTGAATATCCATCTATCCGCCTATATATTTCATAGAAAGTTCACTTCCGGTAAACTCGTTTTTTTTGGTTTTCATCGCAAGATCCAAAGAATGTTCTAACTCTGATCCATCTTCTGAAACAGGAAAAGAACGGAAATCGCTTAAACATCCGTAAATTTTTCCCAAATGATCCATCCTAAGACGATTACAACCGTCGCAAAAAGGTTCCGTATGATTCGCTATGATCCCGAATCTATAGTTTTCGGAAGTGCGGTAGTATTTTGCAGTGGATTCGATCGGAGTGATCTCCGGCTCAAAATCAAATTCTTGGTTTAACTCCTCTTTTATTTTTGCAGCGGAGAAGAATAACTCGGAATGTTTTGCCCTAAGAGGGCCCATCTTCATTAATTCCAAATAACGGATCGGAAGATTTCTTTCTCCTGCCCACTGAAGAAGTGGACGGATCTGTTCTTCATTATAACCTTTTAATACGGTGCAGTTTAGTTTTACTTCCAACCCTTCTTGGACTGCCTCTTCTATCCTATTTAATAAGCGAAGTACGGGAAGATTTTTGCCGGAGATAAGAGAAAAGGATTCTTGAGAAAGTGAATCCAAGGAGAAGTTCATTCTGTCAAGACCGGCAAGTTTTAGATCTTTAATAAGACCGTCGCGAAAAAATCCGTTGGAGGTCAGAGCAATATTCGGGATCTTCTCCTCTTTAGCAACTCGCACAAGACTAGGCAGATCTTTATGAAGAGTCGGCTCTCCTCCGGTCAAATGGATCTCTTTAATGGAAATTTTACGGGAAAGAAGAAGTATATTTTTACGCAGAAGTTCCGTGCTTAAGAAAGAACCGTTTGCTCCTTCTCCATTTAATGCGGTGCCGGGAGCACAATACACACAGCCGAATCCGCAAGAGGATGTAACACTCACTCTAAGAACTTCGAATTTTCGACCGTAAACATCCACGATGCCAAGCTTACCATACCCGGACACTTATGAAAGCCAATTAAAAAGTCTTGTCGGACATGCGAAAATATAAGATCCTTCCTCTAGATGAGTCCGGAACAGAAAAAGTATTTTTCCAGACAAACTAAACTGCCGTTTTTTGGAGAATCCGGTCAAAAGACACTTCTCCAAAAATCAGCATTGGTGATCGGTCTCGGAGGTTTAGGCTCCCCCGCTTCTTTGCATTTAGCGACTGCAGGAGTAGGAAGGCTCGGTCTTTGGGACTTTGATGTAGTCGAACTAAGCAATCTACATAGGCAAACTGCATTCACTCTTTCTGATATTGGTAAAAAAAAGACGGATACAACCAAGGAATATATCCAAGCAAGAGTTCCCGGAATAGAGATCGAAACATTCACCGAAATTTTTTCGGAAAGAATAGATCCAAGTATATTCAAAAATTACGATATTATCTTGGATTGTACGGATCAAATCCAGGCCAAATATACGATCAATCGATTCTGTATCCAAAATTTCAGGCCTCTTGTCGCTGCTTCCGTTTTTAGGACAAGCGCTCAAATTGCGATCTTCTCCCCTCATGGAAAACCTTGTTATAAATGTTTGTATCCGAATTTAGAAGGATCCGAACTTCTTTCCTGCGAAGACGGAGGGGTTTTAGGAGTACAAACTGCAATCGCAGGTTTATACCAGGCTTCTTTTGCGATCCAATACCTGCTCTTCCCGGATAAGTCCCCGACTCATTCCACATTCCAATTGGAATGGGAATCTCCACTTTTGTACGAAACTTTTTTAGAAGCGGATCCAAATTGTACGGAATGTGGTTCCGGTAAAAGAGAAGAAACTCTCAGAGATGAGATCGATCTAAAAGATTGGAAAGAATGGAAGAAGGACCCGAAATATATTCTGTTAGATGTAAGAGAATTGGAAGAAAGAAAAGAGACTCCGATTGGAAATTCTATATTCTCTCCTCTTTCAGAACTCTCCATAAATACTGCATCTGATCTTTCTAAAGAAAAAATTTATATTACAATTTGTGAATCCGGGATCCGGTCCAAAAAAGCGGCCAAGATCTTAAAGGAAGCTGGACTCACTGCTTATTCCCTACAAGGAGGAAGAAAAATTTTAGTCTTAGAAGAGATCCTTTAAAAATCGAATTCCATTCTTCTCGCGGTAAACTCTGCGATTTTCCTGCCTACCAATTTTTCGACCAAATGCAAAGACATTAAAATCCCTCTAGAAACTCCTCCGGAGGTGAGAATATGTCCATGATCTATAAATTTTTCGTTCACTACTTTTTTGATCTTAGGATAGTTTTTACGAAGAGTCTCTTGGTCCATCCAATGAGTAGTTACTTCCATCTCGTCAAGGATCCCTGCCTCTGCGAGTAAGAATGCACCTGTGCAGATAGAAGCTAAGATCTTTACCTTGGGCTCCATCTCTTTGATCCAATGGATCAATTTTTTATTATGGATCTCTATTTCTTCCGCTCCATATCCTCCAGGGATCACTAAAATATCCGGAACACCCGCTTCTTCTATGCTAAGATGAGGAAAAACAGGAAATCGATTGCGAGCGTGTAATAACTCCTTCTTCTCCGCAACTATGGAAACTTTGAATAATTTCTCCTTATTTTCATTCTCAGTGATGGAGAAAACTTCGTAAGGACCGGAAAGATCCAAAACTTCCACTTCGTTAAATGCCAATATATGAACGGAGATCTGTTCCATAATTCCTCTTTCGTCACATTCTTAACTACAAACGAATTCGAAAATACTTTCCCAAAAAGTGCTTGCTTATTTCAAATATATAACCATATGGTTATATAAAATATGAATCATGCACTTAGTCAGTCGGCTCGATTGGACGTAACTTTTGCGGCCCTCTCAGACCCTACCAGAAGGGCGATCCTGGCACGTTTAGCGAATGGAGAGGTTTCCGTAATGGATTTGGCTAAACCTTTTTCCATGAGCCAACCCGCAATTTCTAAACATCTGAAGGTTTTAGAAAAAGCGGGACTCATCTCGGGAATCAAGGATGCCCAAAAAAGATTACGCAAACTAGAAGCCAAACCGTTGGAAGAAGCTACTGAATGGCTGGAAAATTATAGGAAATTCTGGGAAGGAAGATTCAATCGATTGGATTCACTGATTGAAGAATTAAAACTTTCTAAACGACCTTCCCCAAAACATAAGAATAAAAAAGGAGAATAGAATGAGCAGCTTTGTTGGAACCTTAAAGGTAGAGGCTAAAGGAGACAGGGAGATCGTAATGACCCGGGAATTTAATGCAGGGAAAGATCTGGTATTCGAATGTTTTACGAAACCTGAATTGATCAAACGCTGGTTATACGGTCCGGACGGCTGGAGTTTGGATGTATGTACAGTAGATCTGAAAGTCGGTGGAAAATATAGATACGTTTGGAAATATCTAAAAGATGGATCTATAATGGGGGCTGGAGGGAGTTATAAAGAAATTTCAGGACCGGATAAATTAGTTCAGACTGAATCTTTTGATGAAGCTTGGTATCCTGGAGAAGCTCTGCTCACTACAACCTTTGTTGAAAAATCCGGAACAACATTTGTTACGATCAATATTCTGTACGAAACCAAAGAAGGAAGAGATACGGTCGTCAAATCTCCAATGGAAGGCGGGGCTTCTCAAAGTTATAATCGTCTGGAAACTTTACTCAACACTCTGACTCAAAACTCATAAGGAAAAATAAGAATGAATCCTAAAACTAAATCCATATTAAAAAGTATAGGCGCCGTATTTACAGGAATTTTAATAAACGTTATTCCTGCTATAGCGATCGATGCAATATTACATATTACGAATTGTTATCCTCCTATGGGAGAAAGAATGTCCGATAACCTATTCATTCTCGCGATCTCTTACCGTTTGGCTCTTGCGATCTTAGGAGGGTTTTACACCGCGAAACTTTCTCCTTATAGTCCGATCGGCCACGTTATCGTATTAGGTGTGATAGGCACAATCGCAAGCACATTAGGCCATATCCAAATGGGAGATCAGGGGCCTGCTTGGTATTCTATCGGACTCATAGTAATTTCTATCCCTCTCTCCTGGCTGGGTGGATTTATTTATCTAAAACGAAGAGGATAAGTTCGGTCTATCTTGGCAAAGATCCGCCGACAGAGCCGTGATCGCAGGCGCTTCGCGGATCATTTGCTTAAAGAAACTGGAATACCGCTGAATGCTGCGTTTCCGGAAAGTTCATCCAAGACCTGATCATCGGTCAAATCGTTGATACTCGAACCCGCAAATTTGGAAGCAACTTGGAGAGAGACTCCTTCTTTTGCATGTCCAAACCCGTGAGGAATACTCACCACTCCCCTCATCATCTCTTCCGTGATTTCCGCAGGCAGCCGAATTTTACCGACTCTGGATTCCACAAGAACTTCCTCTTCTTCTTGAATGCCGAGTAAGTTTGCATCTTCCGGGTGGATCATGAGTGTACATCTATCTTTTCCGGTCATTAGTTTCGGTAGATTATGCATCCATGAATTATTATTTCTTAAATGTCTTCTTCCTATTAACAAAAAGGATCCGTTCTCTTTTTTATCCGCGAGAAGTTTTTGCCCGTATTTTGCTAATCGATCTAGATCTGAAACGACTTCCTTGGGAACAAGGGCGATCATCTTATCTTCCGTCCAAAGTCTATCCGGAAAACAAGATTTCAGAGGCCCAAGATCCACTCCATGAGGACTGTTTTTCAGAAGTTCCAAACTCATCCCTACGGGAGATCCTGATTTTTCTCCGTAAGGTCCCGATTTCAAGGCGTGATCTATGATCGCTGAAGGAGTGATCTTTGTTTTGATCAATTCTTTAGGAAGAGGTTTTTCGGATTTTAAAAGTTCAATTCTTTTGGTCAGATCCGAAAAAATTTCCCAATCATGAAGCATTCCCTCTTCGGGTTCGAATGCAGGCTGGTTGTATCTTACCGTATTTCGTACCGCAAAAACATTAAATACTAGATCGTAATGGTCATGTTCCAAAGCGGAACTAGGCGGAAGAATATAATGAGCGTGTTTTGTAGTCTCATTCAGATAAAAGTCCACACTCACCATAAATTCCAGATTAGAGACTGCATTCTCCAATTGAGAACCGTTAGGTGTGGATAAAACCGGATTTCCTGCAGAAGTGACTAATGCCTTGATCTGACCTTGTCCCGGAGTTAAAATTTCTTCCGCAAGTGCAGCGACAGGTAATTCTTCGTTAAATTCAGGCAAATCCCTGACCCTTGAACCGTACGTATGAAAACTTCCCGGAGAACTTTTCATAACTCCCTTAGGATCTATCATATCCACTGCAGGAAGTGTGAACATTGCACCTCCTACCGAGTCCATATTTCCTGTGATACAGTTGATAGAATTGATCAGCCATTGGCAAAGTGCGCCGAATGCCTGCGTAGAAACTCCTACGCGACCATAACATACCGCTCCATTCGCATTAGAAAATTCTAGAGCGATACGTTCTACGGCTTCCACCGAGATCCCGGTCAGTTTTTGTGTTTCATTTGCAGGATATTGAGAAGAGACAGATCTTAGTTTTAATAAATCTTCTTCTTTGATCAAGGAATTTTTCTTAGTTAAGTTTTTCTTGAATAATACATCTATAATAGAAAGTAAGAAAAAAGCGTCCGTTCCTGGAACGATAAAATGATGTTCGTCCGCATGGACCGCGGTTTCCGTTTTTCTTGGATCGATTACTACGTATTTTCCACCTCTTTCCTGGATCTCTTTGAGTCTCTTTTTTACATCCGGAACGGTCATTAAACTTCCGTTAGATGCGAATGGATTCCCGCCTAAGATCAAAAAGAAATTTGTCCTGTCTATATCCGGGATCGGGACTAGTAGTTGGTGACCGAACATCCAATAAGAAAGCAATTGGTGAGGAAGTTGGTCTACTGAAGTAGCAGAATAATTATTTTTAGTCCTAAGCCTTCCGATAAACCTTTGGCCGAATAACATGGAACCGTAATTATGAACGCTTGGATTTCCGCTATATACCGCGATGGAATCGTTTCCGTATTTATTTTGGATCTCTACAAGTTTTGTAGCGATATCAGTGAGAGCTGTGACCCAGTCTACCTTCTCCCATCCTTTTTCTGTACGTTTTAATGGAAATTTAAGTCTATCAGGATCTTCGTATAAATTTTTAAGTTCGGGTCCTTTGGCACATAGATGGCCTCTGCTGAACTTGTCCTCTTTATCTCCTCTGACTGCGACGACTATATTGTCCTCTATCTCTAGTCTGAGTCCGCACATAGCTTCGCATAAAGTACATGATCTATAATGTTGGCGTACCATCTCTTGCCCCTGTCCCAGGAAGGAGTTATCTCCTATCCGAAATCAGAAAGCAAGCATTTACGAATATTAGCGGACTTTATATAATTGGAGGCTCGAACTATTTTAAAAGTTTGTCCAAATAAGGGATCAGATGTTTGGAGAGTATCTTATGACCTTCCGCTGTGGGATGGATCCCATCGTCTTGGTTTAACCTTCTGTCTCCTGCAACCCCTTCCAGTAAGAATGGCATAAACTCAGTCTTTTCTTTCTTAGCAACTCGAGGAAATAGTGCGGCAAATTCCTTTGCATACTGAGGTCCCATATTCGGAAGTGTTCTCATCCCAATTAATAGAATTTTAATAGAAGGATATTTGGCCCTGGCCTCTCGGATGATCCTGGTAAGATTTTCCTCCGTCATCTTTGTAGGAAGCCCTCTCAAAGAATCGTTTGCTCCGAGTTCCAAAACGAATATATCGTATTTTGTATTCAAAACCCAGTCTAGTCTTGCAAGCCCGCCGGAGGTGGTGTCCCCGCTCACACCCGCATTTACATATTGAAGATCCGGATATTTTTTTTGGAGTTCCAAATAAGCTAAATAGGCAAATGATTCTTCCGGGCCGTTCAAGCCGTACCCGGCAGTCAAACTGTCTCCGAAAAATAAGATCTTTTTGCCGTTTGTTTTTGTTTCCATTTTAGGAGAGACCTGGTGTTCTTGTTCCGATCCTTCTTTATTGCAAGAAGCAACAAAAGAAAAGAGTACTAAAATACTAAAAAATCCATAATACGATAAACGGCTCATTATTTCTCCTATCTCTGATCCGACCCTTCTTATCCGACCTAGATCCCAAAAACTAGGGCTTAAGTTCTGCTTTACGAATACACAACCGATTGGGATCTAGTAAGTATGTTCAAACGGTTTTTAATCGCAGTCGTTTCTTCCGCTTTCTTACTCTTTTTATACTTTTGGTTGGGCCAATACAGAAGTGAACTCCAAGCCCAGGAAATCCAAGAAGGAATGCTCCGTCAAGCCGAGGAGATCACTTCCAAACTAAGCCCGGAAGAATTAGTAGGTCAGGTCATCCATGTTGCGATCCCTGGAACCGTTTTAGATCCGATCGCTAAAAAAGAAATCGAGAACATCAAACCCGGTGGAGTGATCTTATTCGGAAGGAATTTAGGCTCCCGATCGGAAATCAAATCTCTGAACAAAGACTTGCAGACAAGTGCATTAGAAAATACTGGATTACCATTACTTATCTCGGTAGACCAAGAAGGCGGAAGAGTGATCCGAGTCAAAGACGGAGTAACCCAATTCCCTGGAGCAATGGCACTCGGCCAAACCAAAGACAAGGACATGGCTAAAAAAGTAGGCTTTGTTACTTCTTACCAATTGAGAAAGCTCGGTCTGAATTTTTTATTCGCGCCTGATATGGATATAAACAATAATCCATTCAACCCTGTCATTAATACAAGATCACTAGGAAGTAATTTAGAAACCGTATTGAACGCAGGAGTTTCTTACGAAGAAGGAGCAAGACTTGGCGGTTCTATTCCTGTGATCAAACATTTCCCGGGACATGGGGACACCAATGTGGACAGTCATTTAGGACTTCCTAAAATAGAAAAAACATTGGAAGAGTTGAAAAGTTTCGAACTTATTCCGTTCCAAACTGCAATCCAAAACGGTGCAGACGCGATCATGAGCGCGCATATCGTGTATCCAAAAATTGATCCGAATTTCCCTGCAACTCTCTCTTCTAAAATTTTAGGAGATCTACTTCGAAAAGAATTCCAGTATAACGGACTCATCATCACTGATGCAATGGAAATGGACGCGATAGACGAACATTACCAAAAAGAAGATCCCGGTGTGCTTGCTTTGGTTGCAGGAGCGGATATTATTTTAATGACTAGCTGGGGCCCGACCACACAAGCGATGAGAGACCAGATCTTAAAGGCTTACAAAAAAGGAAGTTTGGTCCGAGAAGGTAAAGATCTTTTAAAAGAAGCGGTCAAAAGACAAACTTATTATAAACTAAAATACGGGATCATTTCGGAGTTTGGCGAACTTGCTAAAAACGGAAGAGCAAACTCCATTTTCCCGAAAGAACTACCTGAAGTATTAAAAAATCATTTTGAAGAACAAGATAAGAATCGTGAGAATTTATTCTCTCAATATTACCAAGATACTTTGAATAGAGATGTAAGCAGAAAGGCGATTGTTTCCTTTCCTAAAACATTTCTTCCGGAAAACGCCTCCATTGAAAGCACAGTCTTTTATTTAAAGGGAGAAGAGTTTGTATCCGATCTAAGATCTCGCAGCATCGTAAACTCGGACCTGGCTAATCTACGTAAAAAATTAGAAAAGAAAGAAGTAAAACGTGCAATACTAAATTCATTCACCCAAACCGAATTGGATCTGGCCGCTTCTCTTGCTCAAAAATTCCCGGAAGCGGAAATCGTTTGTCTGCATTACGGAACTCCATTCTTGGATCTACCGGATGCGCCCAACCTAAAAATATTATTCTCTTTCTCCCCTACTCCTGAATCCAAAAAAGCATTATTGTATTCCGTATTGGACAGAAAGAACGAGATCCCACTTGTAGATCTGATCTTAAAACCGAATCCTAAAAAATCTTCCGCATCCGTAGAAACGGAAGAAGACTCGGTAAGTAAGAATACAAAATAATTTGGAAACAAGACTCCCGGTCCTGCAAAAAACAAACAGACCGGGAATCTACGTACATTATCCATTCTGCGTTCATAAATGCAGTTATTGTGATTTTTATTCGGAAGGAATAGGATTAGAACCTTCTCCCCTAGAAGAAAACTTATTTTCCAAATACAAAGAAGAAGTATTACTTAGGCTTAAAAATTTCCCGAACTACCAAAACCGAATTTTTGATAGTCTATTTTTCGGCGGAGGAACTCCCTCCAAGGCGTCTTACACTCGATATGCGGATTTTATAAAATTCCTAAAAGATAATTTGGATCTTTCTCCTGATTCAGAGATCACATTGGAATGTAATCCTGAAGATGTGACTCCGGAATATCTGCAGGGATTGTACGATGCGGGAATTAATAGAGTTCATGTGGGGATCCAGTCATTTCTTCCCAAAAACCTGAAGTTTTTAGACAGATATTTCGATCCGGACACTTACACCAGGACCCTAGAAGCATTACAAACTTCTAAAATAAAGAATTATGGTGCGGATCTAATGTTCGGAGTTCCAGGACAGACTGAAAAAGAATTTTACGAAGACGCAAATTCCGTTTTGGCATCCGGAGTTTCACATATCAGCATTTATGCACTCACTGTGGAGAAAGGAACAGAATATAGCAGAAAAGTTTCCGCGGGAACCGTTGCCCCGCCTTCGGAGGAAGTGCAGGAAAAAATCCTACAAGACCTGCCTGATTTTTTGAGATCTAAAGGATTCGTTCAATACGAGGTTTCCAATTATTCGAAACCCGGATTATATTCCCGCCATAATATGAAGTATTGGACCTATGAACATTATTTGGGGATTGGACCTGGGGCCCATGGATTTTTGCCTTCAGGCAGATATTCCAATCCCAGAAATACTTCCGCATACATTAACGGAACAGGAAAGGATGCTTATTCTTACGAGACTTCAGATCCATTTGAAGAAATTTTAATATCCCTTTTCAGGATATTTCTTCCTGTCGACTTAAAAGACTTTTTAAATTATTTTCCGGAGAAAAAAGAAAACATTCTCTCCAAATTAAAACAAAAGGCCTCGGAAGGAAAATGCAGCCTGGACGGGACCATTTTTCAATGGAACCAAAGATCAGTTCTATTCTTAGATTCCGAAATTTTAGATCTGGCGAACCAAGAAACCTAGTTCACTTTAAACTTTTCTATCAATTTAGAAAGTTGTTCCGCAAGCATCTGGGTCTCACCGGAGAATGTAGTGAGATCATCCGCCCCGCCTGCAATCTCCTGAGTCCCTTCCGAAATGCTGATAATCGTTTTAGTGATCTCATTCGTGGCGTTTTTCTGCTCGATGACCGCTTCTTCTATCTGCATACTAAAAGAAGTTAAAGTATTGGAACTGCTTTGGATCTTACCGGTATTCGTTTCCTGTTCTTTTACGGAGACTAAAACCTTATTCGCGGAGATCTCGAACTCGTTCACGCTTTGTTTCAATTTTTTCAATATTTGAGAAGCCTCTTCTACTTTGGAGTTCCCGTTCATGACCGCATCATTCGTGGATTCCACTAGTTCCCCTATCTCTTGCACGGAACTGGAAGTTTGTGAGGCAAGTTTTCCTATCTCTTCTGCAACTACCGCAAATCCTTTTCCTGCTTCTCCCGCTCTGGCCGCTTCTATCGCTGCGTTCAATGCGAGAAGGTTCGTTTTTTCTGAGATCTCGGTGATAATAGATAAGATTTCCGTAATTCTAGAGGCGCTTTCTCCGATCTCACCCATCGCATTTGTGGAAGCGAACATTGCGTTCTCTCCAGTCACTGCCTGTCTTTTGGATTCTACCGCAAGATTGACCAGACCCTGCATCTCTTGGTTGATACTTACGATCTGTTCCTTCAAGCGCATGGAATTACCGTCTATTTCTTTGGTATTCTCCACGGCTTTTTCCATGGACTTACCCACGTTTTGCGCGGAAGCGGCAAGTTCTTCTACTGCTGCGGAAGATTCTTCTGCGGCGGAAGCTTGTGTCTGAGCGATATCCGCAAAATTTCTGGAAGAAACTGCCATCTCTTCCGATTTAGAACTCAATTTTTCGGAAGAGGATCTCATCTCTTTGACCACGTTTAGCAGATTCTCCCTCATTTGGTCCATGGATAAGAATAATGTGCCTATCTCGTCTTTTACAGGATAATCATTTCGAACCGTTAGATTCCCTTTTGCGATCTCATCGGAAAAACCGATCGCTTTCAAGAGACCTGAACTCACCAAACGATCAAATATTAAATTTAAAGAAAGTAGCACTACGATCAAGATCAAAAAGGAGGAAAGAACGGCTTTTAAAATGATCTCTCCTATATTTTCATAATATACCGAATTCGGAATGCTTACCATCAGGGTCCAGAACTTGGGGTCCTTTCCGATATGGAACGGAAAATAATAAGAAGTATCCCCGCCAGACTCGTATACGAATCTTTTTCCTTCCTTTACATTTTCTAGATATTGTTTCAGTTCATTCTCGTCCGGGATCTTTTTACCGAGTAAGTCCTTATTTTCCCCGTTGATCGCGTATAGACCTGCCGGAGAAATAAGAGCGATATGGCCTTTACCACGGAAAGGTCTTTTATTCCCGATCCTCTCCTGCAGATTTTTCAGATCTATATCCATACCTGCGGCGCCGTAAAAATGACCTTCCACACTGATCGGGACTACAAGAGAGATCATCAGGATATTTTTACCGCTTACGGTATAATAATAAGGACCAACCACGGTTGGTTTATCCGTCTTCTTAGTGATCTGGTAAAAATCTCCGGTGTCGTCCGTATTATTATAATCTCTTAAAGCTTCCAGATCCACCATGTCTTTGGCACGGGCACGGTTTAAATACGGAATAAAACGACCGGATCCGTCATGGCCGGGCCTGTTCTTGTACAAAGTATCTTTTCCGTCATACGCGTTCGGTTCGTAACAAAGCCACATGCCGAAATAGTCTTGGTTACGTTTCATAATTTCCTGCAAGGTCTGGATCACCTGCTCTCTCTGAGGAGAAGCATAGATCAAAGGAAAACGAAGACCTCGGATCAAACCCATAAGAGTATTCAACTCTTCCATAATTTCATAGGTCCATCTTTCCGCAGTGACATCGGAACTTTGTTCCACTTCCTCTCTTAGGTTCTGATAAGAAGAATAGGAATTATACGCCGCAAGCAGAGCGAATGCGGTGAATAGAACGATGGAAATATATAAAGAAATTCGGAGCCGAATACTCATAAGGGCTCCATTCTTAAATTGGAAAGAAATTTTGGAACGCTTTTTCTTTCTAGCTTACTTTGAATTTTCCGATCAGATTGGACAATTGCTCAGACTGACCATGCATATCTCCGGAGAATGTAGTAAGATCGTCCGCTCCTGTCGCAATCTCTTGGGTACCTTCCGAGATATTTACGATGGTTTTAGTGATCTCCTCCGTTGCTCTCCTTTGCTCGGTTACAGCCTCTTCGATCTGTAAGCTGAAGGTCATGAGAGAATTTGCACTTTCTGCGATCTCTCTCGTATTGGATTCCTGGGTTTTCACGGAACTCAAAACCGCCTTTGCAGACTTATCGAATTCGTCCACCCTCTCCTTAATCCTTTGTAGTATCTGAGACGCTTCTCCCATTTTTTTATTTCCATCCAATACCGTAGTGTTGGTGGAATTTACGAGCCCGCCTATCTCTTGCACGGAACTGGAAGTTTGGGAGGCAAGTTTACCTATCTCTTCTGCGACCACTGCGAATCCTTTTCCTGCTTCTCCGGCTCTCGCAGCTTCTATCGCTGCGTTTAATGCAAGAAGGTTCGTTTTTTCGGAGATCTCGGTGATAAGGGAAAGTATCTCATTGATCCTAGAGGCGCTGTCCCCGATCGCCCCCATAGCGCTGTTAGAAGTGCTCATCGCAGATTCCCCGGTAACAGCTTCGTCTTTGGAAGAAGCAGCCAGACTTACCAGACTTTGCATCTCCGCATTGATACTTGCGATCTGCTCTTTTAATAAAATTACGTTCCCGTCAATCTCTCTCATACTGGAGACTGCTCTTTGCATGGACTTACCCACATTTTGGGCAGAAGCAGCCAATTCTTCTACCGCTGCAGAACATTCTTCCGCCGCAGACGCCTGTGTTTGTGCCACGTCCGAGAAGTTACGAGAAGAAACCGCCATCTTCTCTGCTGTTCCGGCTAACTTGTTTGTGGAAGAACCGATCTCTTTTACCACACCGAATAGATGTTCTCTCATCGTATTCATAGCGGACAATAAAGCGCCGATCTCGTCGTTACGGTTATAATCGGAAGAAGCGAGTAAATTCCCTCTTGCGATCTCTTCCGAGAATCCGATCGCCTTTAATAGCCCTGCGGAGATCAATTTTTGGAATATAAAATGAAGAACTACAACGATCAAACTCACTATGAGTAAGGAAGAAACTGCATTCTGCAAAAGTACACTGAATAGTTCTTTTACAAAAATGGAATTAGGGATGCTGATCTGCATCACCCATTGTTTCTGCCCTTTACCGATCTTGAATGGGAAAAAATGATGAGTATAATCATCCGATTCATAAGTAAAACGTTCATGCTCTTCCGATTTGGTTTGAACTAATTTTAATTCTTCCGCGTTAGGAATAACCTTCCCCACTAAACTAGGATCACCGCCGTTCGCAGCGTAAATTCCTTTAGGAGAGATGAGAGCTAAATATCCTAAATTACGAAATGGTTTTATACTTCCCATTGCCTCTTGCAATTGAGCGGTAGTGATATCCATTCCGAGCACTCCCCAAAACTTTCCCGCATTACTTACAGGAACACAAAGAGAGATCATCTGTACTTGTTTTCCACCGGCCGTATAAGTGTATGGATCCGTTACGTAAGGTTCCATTGTCTTTTTAGGGATCTGATAAAAGTCACCAGTCCCATCTATAGCATCATAATTGACGGAAGGTTCTATCACTGCATCCGTAACCGATTTTACGGAGTGAACATAACTTATGAATCTTCCGCTAGAATCATGGCCCTTCTTATTTTTGAATTGAGCATCCAGACCATCGAACGCATTCGGCTCGTATACCGCCCACATTCCGAACCATTTCGGATTTCGATGTAGGATCTCCAACATCGTATTGATTACTTCTTCTCTTTTAGGGTTGGAGAAGATAAGAAGCATCCTGAAACCTCTGGTCATCCCCATCGCGTTATCCAGATAATCTTTCACTTCGAAAGTGTATCTTTCTGCGCTTAATGCGGATCCTGACTCGATTTCAGTATGCAAACTGCGATAAGAGATCACCGAATTGATCGCGGTAAGCACTGCAAAACCTAAAAATAGAACTAAGGAGAGATATAATGAAATTCGGGCCCTAATGCTCATAGGAGGGAATTAGAATAGGGAAACCTCAAATATGGAACAAAAAAAATTCTTTCCGATACGAAATTGTAAAAAAGAAAAACGATCTGAAGATCGGATCGTTTTATTTCGAATATTCGTTAGTTTTTCTTTGGAAATTAATTTCTAAGATCAACTTCATCTGTAATCAAATTGTAATAATTTTGTAACAAATGGATTTATCCGTAAAATTCACTTTTTTATATGGAATCAGGTAGATCTGTATTTTAAAGCGATCTGACCGGTACGAGCGATTTCTTGGATCCCGTACTTCTGCATCATTTCCATAAAATGTTCCACCTGTCTGGTATTTCCGGAAAACTCTATGGTCATTGTAGTTTTGGTCAGATCCGCGATCTTTGCCTGGAAAACTTCACAGATAGAAATGATCTCTGTACGATTTGAATCTTCTACCTTTACCACAACAAGTACAAGCTCTCTGCTGATACAATCATGATAAGCAAGATCCTCCACTTCGATCACATCAGGTAATTTCAGAAGTTGGCGTTTTACCTGCTCTACTACTGAATCGTCCCCTTTCACTACGATCACCATATTAGAGATCTCAGGATCTTGGGTCATACCAACAGCGATGGAATCTATATTATAACTTCTTCTGGTAAATAGACCGGACACATGGCTCATCACACCCGGATGATTGTTTACCAAAATTTTCAGTATATGTTTCATTTTTTACCGGCCCGAACTGTGTCGGAAAATTCGATCATGTCCTTTTGGGATTTGCCCGCAGGGATCATAGGGAATACTTTTTCTTCGGCAGGGATCATCACTTCTAGGATCCTTGCGTCGTCATCTTCTAAGAAAAATTCCAGAGCCTTGTCGATTTCGGATTTATTAGAAATTCTTAATCCCTTTATGGAATATGCCTCGCCCAATTTTACGAAATCAGGATTATAATTCCATTCGGACTCTGAGAATCTTTCCTCATAGAATAGTTCCTGCCACTGGCGGACCATTCCTAAGAAATTATTATTAAAGATCAGGATCTTGACCCCTTTCTTGTACATCGCGATGGTTGCCAATTCCTGGATATTCATCTGGATGGAACCGTCTCCGGAAACACAAATCACTGTTTTATTAGGATTTCCGAATTTAGCTCCAATGGCTGCAGGAAGACCGTACCCCATGGTGCCTAGTCCTCCTGAAGTCAACCAACGATTTGCTTCTTCGAAAAGATAGTATTGAGCGGCCCACATTTGGTGTTGTCCCACATCCGTGGAAACAATCGCCTTTCCCTTACTTTTTTCGTATAATTTCTGCAAAAACCCCTGAGGTTTGATCGTATCGGTAGTATCATCAAATTCTAATGGATGGTTTTTCTTTAATGTATCCAAAAATCCGACCCATTCAGGACGATCCACCTTATTCACTTTCGGGATAAGGGCCTTTAGTACTTCTTTTAGATCTCCATGCAGAAGATAATCCACGGAAACTCTTTTATTAAATTCCGCAGTGTCTATATCGATATGAGCACGTACTGCATTCTCCGCGAATTCACCGGGCTTAGCGACTCTGTCGTCAAACCTAGCTCCCAGGTTTAGAATATAATCACATTCTAATACGGCTTTGTTAGCATAAGCCGTGCCGTGCATTCCTAACATCCCGACTGAAAGTTGGTGAGTACCTGGAAATGCTCCTATCCCCATAAGAGTTGTGGTAACAGGGATGTTGCCCTTCTCCGCCATCTCCCTGATCTCCTTGGAAGCATTCGCATTGATCGCTCCTCCTCCCACATAAAGAAGAGGACGTTTTGCCTTATTCAATGCGGCCGCGAAAGAATCCAGATCTCCTCCGATCGGAGGCTTTTGATAATGTCTAGAATCTATTTTAAGTTTATCTACTTTACGAACGGAAGTAAGCTCTGTCTGAACATCCTTAGGAAAATCCAAAAGAACCGGACCAGGTCTTCCACCCAAAGCGACTAAGGTCGCCTCTTGGAAATGTCTAGCGATATCATCCGCAGACTTGATAAGTGCATTGTACTTTGTGATCGGGATAGTGATCCCATAAATATCC
This sequence comes from Leptospira dzoumogneensis, assembly GCF_004770895.1. Classification (NCBI taxonomy): domain Bacteria; kingdom Pseudomonadati; phylum Spirochaetota; class Leptospiria; order Leptospirales; family Leptospiraceae; genus Leptospira; species Leptospira dzoumogneensis. Next base: position 190,338 of record NZ_RQHS01000010.1, read on the forward strand.
GCTTCTTGGAAAGCATCTGTTCCGATTGCGTTGGTTGCCACCTGACCGGTGATCGCTAAGATCGGAACCGAGTCTAGTTTTGCGTCCGTAAGTCCGGTCACAAGGTTCGTAGCACCCGGACCGGAAGTTGCAATACATACCCCGAGCTTACCTGTAGAACGAGCATACCCTTCTGCCATATGGATTGCACCTTGTTCATGGCGGACTAGGATATGTTTAATTTTAGTACTTTTATATAATTCGTCGTAAAACGGCAGAATTGCTCCGCCTGGATATCCGAAGACGATATCCACTCCGTATTCTTCCAGGAGTTCGACCATCAAACGGGCACCGGAGATTTTTGCTTCGGTTTTCGGCATCTTTCCCTCGTTAGAATCCATTCCATGCGAAGTAAGGGCCCTGTCAAGAAGGAAGAATGGACTATAACTTTCGTATTATTTTATGCACTGCAAACCCGGATTTCTCTCTTTTTTTCTAATTTCAAATTTTCTTTACGGATTTAGTACCAAGGAAAACCTTTACTCATCCGTCAAAGTAATATTAAATAAAAAATTGAATGAAGAATCTCTCAGATCTTCCTTCTAAATTTAAAAAGGAACTTCGGTCCTATGAACGAGCCTATTGAAAAACCCCAAGCAGGAAAGGAAGAAGAAGATTCACATTTTGCTCAGATCAAAAGTTTAGCAAAAGAAGCCTACCGTTTTCTGGATAGCAGACAATGGGACAAGGCCGAATCCAAATTGAAGGAACTTCTGGCTAAAGAACCGAGTAATACCTACGGTTTAGTCGGGATGGGAGACCTTCATTTTAAACGAAAGGAATTCAGACAGGCTCTGGATTTTTATAACAGATGTATCAAAGAAGATTCATCCAATAAGTTTTCCCTAATGGGACTTATGAACTGCTATAGAGAGATGAACCTGCTCAATCGGGTCATCGAGGTAGCGGAAGAATATAGACATATTACTATCACTGACGCATCCATATTAAGCAGGGTTGCGGACGCTCATAGAAAACTCAAAAACTTCAAAGAATCGGAAGTATATTATATGCAGGCGCTGCAGATCAATCCTAAGGATCAGTATGTGATCGTAGGTTTGGGGCATTTATTCTTCGCCTGCCAAAGGTATAAAGACGCAATCAGCTGGTGGGAAAAATTGTTGGTTATCCAACCTGACAATATCAAGATCCTAACCGAGATCGGAAACAGCTATCGTAAGATCAAAGACTTCGATGAGGCGATCCGTTATTATCGCAGAGCAGCGGATTTGGATCCAAGGAACTTCTTCGCGCTATACGGTTTGGCGGAATCCTATCGTGGTAAAAAAGATTTCCGCAAAGCAAACGAGTTTTGGGAAAGAATTTTGGAATTCGATCCGGACAATAAACTTATCATCAACAGATATGCAGATAGTTTAAGAGGTATGGGAGAATTCGACAAAGCATTAGAATGTTTTAATAGAATTCTTTCGGAAGGTGAGGATTATTTCGCACTTCTTGGAAAAGCTTCTTCTTTGAAGATGAAAGGTGCAAGAGACAAGGCGGAGGAAATTTATGTGGATCTTCACAAAAAATTCCCGATGGACCCTCGCCCTGTGGTGGAACTTTCGGAACTCTATTCCGATATGGGAAAAAGGGACGAGGCTCTCAAGTTATTGAACGACTTCCACAGAAAGCAGCCTTTAAACGAGGAAGTAAAACAAAAGCTGGATTCATTCTCGGAATAATTCAGTCTTTTATTTCTATCCGATTTTTCTCCCTCTCTATAAATTCAGGGAGGGGAAAAATTTCCTCCACTCCATTTTTCAAATATTTCGCCTCAGCATCCCAAATCCCATTTTTTCTAGTCAGTTCCACATGATGGTGCCAAATGTTTCCTTCTTTGTCGGAGAAGATGCGCGGGACTCGAGCTGCATTTAGATACAGTGTACCTTCTTCTTTTCTTTTCCAGATCCTAGTCTTTACTCTTAATTTTCTGGAAGAATGGTGCATATGCCCTGCGATCACTACCTTCGGTTGTCTGCCTTGGTTTGAGGTCCTTCGTATAAAATTGCCCAGGTCCTTGTCTCCGAAATCCCCTTCTTCTTTTTTGAAATCGCAGCCCCAAATATCATAAGCTTTGTCTCCCAGGCCGGAAGGACCGTTATGAGCAAGAATGATCAGATCCTGTTTTTGGAAGTCAATGCCCTGGATCAATTCATGCAGTTTTTTCTCCGATCCTTCATAAGAAGAGATCCCGAATACATGTTTGATAAATATTGGAAAATTAAACCTGGCTCCCATAGAAAGAGGTCTGGCACCTAAAATGGAAAGTCCGTCTCCATCCTCGAAAAGATTATATTGGCAGATACGAGTATCTCCCAGATCCTTAAGAAGCTTTTTGTATCTAAGAAGATGGAACGTATGACTTAAGTAGCCCATGTTAGGCGAGGCATTTGTGATCTCCATTAGTAATTGAGGGATAGAAGTAGTATCATGATTTCCTAAAATGATATACTTTGGTTTCCGGACTTTAGAGATCAATTGGGCGATCTTGTTCGTATTCCCCGGTCGATTATTCCCAAGATCTCCCGTAAATATCACGGAATCATAATTGCTTTTAGAAAAGTATTCCGTATCGACCCAAGTCCAGAATCCATGTATATCGCCCACTACAGCGATCCGTTTATCAGAAGAATCAAATATCAATTTTGTTTTCCTAATTTTTAGGTTTCGTTCCTCAGGTCTTTTAAAACAAACTTTTTTAGATCATACTAGGTCGAAAAAAAAAATCAACCAGGATCGCGCATGAAAAACATAAACAAAGAAATTTCCGTATTCTCCGCAAGGTTCCTATTCTTAACGGAAGGTTTAGGTTATCTGATCGGAACTCCATTTGCGATCGTCTTTCTGATCCATTTTATGGACTTGGATCTTACGGGAGTGGACTCTCTTTGGTTCGTCATGGGAGCGATCTTCGTCCTAGGACTTATTACCAGTTCACTTTCTTCTTTTTATAAATTAAAACCGTTACGAAAATATTCCAAACAATTTGCAGAAGGTGCAGTAACTAGAGAAACGGTCATCGGTGCTCAAAAAGCGGTTTTCCGTCTACCTGTTCTACACGCAGCAGACATACTGGTAAGGATCTGGATGGGAGGCGGGATCTTTGTAGTTTTTCTAGGGATCTTTCTGCCTATCAGTAAGACCGATTATTCTATTCTATTAGGGCTGATCGTATTCGGGGGCCTTTGGAGCGCCGTTTATTTTTATCTGATCACGGATTGGCTAAAGGACAATTTAACTAGAACGGATCTATTCGGCTCTATTTCCTTAGAGTCCTTGGTTAAACTCAATCTAACCAAAACCTTGGCATTGGTCTTTTTTTCCATCGTTCTTGTTTTAGCGATAGGTGTTTCACTAGTGGTTTATAAACTCAATTATGAATCTTTAAAGAATGCTTATACAAACCAAATGTTGAATGTGGCTCATACCTTGGACCTTCTTACCCAAGGAATTTACGAGGACACGGAAGAAGAAGCCGAACTTATCATCCGAAACAAAACCCTAGGATCTCTAGTCTCTCAGAAAAAATGGAAAGAAGCGGAAAACTTCCTAACTGGCTTTTTAGGTTCCAGCCAAAGATTCGAAGGGATCGCAGTTTGGAAAGAAGCAGGAGATTGGTTCTCTCATTCCGTGGGAACCGGGACATTAGCGAGCAGCACTATAGTTCCATTAACTTCCGCATTCCAACTTCCGGGAGCGGAAGAAATACGAAATACAAATAAGGAGAAGGCATTCTTTTTTAGCGAACCTTCCAATTCTACCCAAAACGGTTCTCCAGTCATTTTATATATTAGAGAATTTGAATTGAATGACGGCTCTAAGGCGTTTCTGGTATTCTCCGTTCGTATAGGAGATCTGACCAATAATATAGTTCAATCCATTAAGATAGGAAAAACGGGTTATCCCGGACTTCTCACTCCCAAGATGACATTCTTAAATCATATCAGCGAAAGTATGAGATTAAAAAAAATGGAAGATCTTCCATTCGCAAAATCATTCGTGAACGCGCCGGATGGAGTCCCGATCAAGTATGTAATGGACGGTGCGTATAAATCTATGGTTGTTCACACGAATAAAAAATACGGATTTAGATCTTTCGTAACTATAGTAAACGAAGAAGTTTCCAAGGAAGCGATCTCCACAATCTTCTATATGTTAGCAATTTCATTTAGTGGATTGTTTGTAATCGGATTTATCATTTATTTCATTCTATCCAAAAGTTTAAAACCTTTAAGAGACAGCCAAAACCTGATCGAAAAAATGTCGGAAGGAGATCTGACCCATAAACTCACAGTTCTTTCCAGAGACGAGATCGGAGAGATGGCAATCAGTATCAACGAATTCAATCGTAAGGTAAAAGCGGTTCTTTATAAAATTTTCGATGCTTCTCATAGTTTGGCTAATTCTTCCGAAGAAATGTCAGGCACCTTAAAAACGATCTCAGATAATGCACAAAGCCAAGCCGCTGCCTCCGAGGAAATTTCAGCTTCTATCGAAGAGATCTCCGCGGGAATGGATGCAATCTCCTATAGGACAAAAGAGCAAGTCAGCCTTCTCAACTCTCTGGATTCCGAGATGCTGGAATTTTCTTCTTCTATCCTGGCTACTTCTGAAAATTTAGAAAACACTCTTTCTCATGTAAAAGAGATCACTGATGAAGCGAGAAGAGGTGGAAAATCTTTGGAGCTAACCGACCAAAGTATCCGTAAAATTTCCCAAAGTTCCGATCAGATCACAGGCGTGATAGAGATCATCACAACAATCTCCGAGCAGATCCACCTTCTCGCGTTGAACGCAGCTATAGAAGCAGCAAGAGCCGGAACTGCAGGAAAAGGATTTGCAGTAGTCGCAGACGAAATTTCCAAACTCGCAGATAAAACTTCCGACAGTATGAAGGAGATAGAAAATATCATCCAAGCAAACGAAACTGAGATAGGGATCGGGGTCAGCAATATCCGGGACACGGTAAGTGTGATCGGAGGGATTATCCAGAGAATTGAAACGATCTATATCCGGATGAACGAGGTATCTTCCGTGATGGGAGAGCAGCTGGTCCGAAATAAGGTAGTGAACAAAAAAGGCCAGGAAGTTAAGGAAAGATCGGAAGGCATCCAAACCGCGATCCAGGAGCAAAAACTGGCAGTCGAAGAAATTTCTAAAACTATTTCGAGTATCAACGACCTGACACAATCTAACGCTTCTTCTACAGAAGAATTGAGTTCAGGTTCCGTGGGTCTCGCCCATTTGTCAGAGGATCTGAAAAACCAAGCGGAGTACTTTCATTTTTGAAACTGCTCCGCTCGGATTTACGGGAGAAAAAGAAGATTCCGAAACTTAGTTGCATTTTAGAGAATTTATTCTAATTTGCGCTTATATGGAATGGGAAAAGATCTTAAGGGACTCTGTAAGGGACGGTTCAATCAAGGAATTGTATCTCAGGAGAGTTCCCACCCTGAAAACCTGTGATGACTGGAATAAGGTAAAGGAAATAGGTCTGATCGATCATAAAACCAAATACGCCCATTATAAGGGCGGATTGGTCAAATTTGGGGAAGGTCTTTTTTTCGTGAGCGAAGAAAGACTACAAGCCCTGGCTCCATTCCGCAAATGGGAATTCAAAACCAAGATCAAAGTCACCCCCGATTGAAAGCCGCAGAGAGTTAGAAAGGCCCAAGGATTTCTCACGCAGAGCCGCGGAGAGAAATTAGTTTTAGGGATATCCGTTTTTAAAGGTTTTTTCGTAAGAAAATATCTAAGAATCGAAAAGAAATCAACTTACAAAAATCCAAAACTCTGCGTCTCCGCGCCTCTGCGTGCGAAGAAAATTAGTAAATAGGTTATCTAGTAAGGTTAATGATCAGGTTCAGTTTTTCTGCGACTGTGATCACATCTTGGACGCGGGTTTTGTCCACAAGCACTGCGGTTGGTCCGATCTCGTCCAGAACGATCTTTTTACCTTTGATCTGACCAAGTAGAAGTTCCATCACGTTCTGGTCTTTGGTGCGGACAAGTACACAATCTTCTGCGACTTCCACCACAGGAAGGTTTCCGCCCCAATCTTCTAATAAGAATAGAAGGTTTTGCGCAAGTTCCGCTCTGCTGGAAGCTTTTAAGAAGTCTACGAATTCATTCGTTTTGTATCCCAGAAGAATTCCCAATTGGTATGCTTCTTTGGTCAGAACGAAAGTATAAACTCTGTCGTAGTCTTTGAGTTCTGTGAACGCTTTTAAAAGATGAATTCCGTAAATAGAAACTTTTTCAGGGAACGCGATCACGGAGAAGTCAGGGTTGATCGTAATTCCACCCTTCTCCGTAACTCCAGCAAGCTCTCCAGTTTGGAAGAAATATTCTCCCAGTTTGGAAAGAGTCAGGAAACGGTTCGGGTATTCTACTTCTAATAATCCGAATAGATGCAGATAGAAGATCGCACTCATGATCTCTTTACGAAGATCCGCCAGATCCGTCTGGAAGTTTTTAGTGCGGAAACCGGGGCTGAAGATCAGATGTTCCCTGATAATATTAGAGAAAATAACGGAAAGATGAATACGTTTGGACTTGATGATCAAGTTCACACATTTGTCCAAGATCATCTTATCGTAAAAAGGCATTTCAGTAGGTTGGAAAACCTCGGGAGGATTTACCCGTTTCATTCTAGCTTCGTTCACCTCATGGATGACTAGCTTCATGATCTCGAAAATATCCTTTGCCAGGAAACCGTCCAGGTCCCCTCTCAGAATGATATTCTCACCCTTAATATCCGCCAGATTCAGAAGTTTCAGAATTGGAAGTATAAGTTCCATCTGATAGATCTGGCTTTTTTCAGGGAAGATACTGATGTCCGGATTTAATAATTCCTGTTCTGTTCTTTTATGATCCGCCTGTTTTACCTTTCCGGATTTCGCCAGTACCAAACCTTTTCTGCTGATATAAGAAAGAAGTTTTTTGGTATTTAAGAAGAAGTCCAACTCGTTCGTAGCGAGTTTTTCCTGTCTTTGGCGGGTTCCTTTTTTAACGGAAGGAAGGATCGGATTATTTTGGATATATTTTAAAAGTTCTTCCGGTAGAGCAAAAATCCTTACGAATTTCTCCTCAACGAAACAAACGTCGGCGATCATTCCTTTTTCAACGAGTGCAGGAATGATTGTCTCGTATTTGCCTCTGCTCATTACGATAAAACTTCTGATATCGTCCGCGTCGGCAGCACCGCCGCTTAGATAGATCCTGACTACAGTATCTCTTTCCAATTCGGATAAAGATAGAATAGCCGACTCATACGCCTCGTCGGAAGTCGCGTGAGTGATAAACTTGCGGATGCTGTCTATCTTTGCAGGAGCCTTTACAGCCTTCTTCCATTCGTTGGAAATATCGGTCAGCTTCTTGCGATCTAGAAGTTTTTCGACGGAGACCTTGTATTTGTCCCCTTTCAGGTTTTGGTCTAAGGAAACTAGTGCTGCCAGCTCGTCATACGCATGGTACTTATCCAGGTTATTGGTAAGTCTTTCTCTGTTTTTTCTTTGGTATACGAGTTGGTATTTACGGAGAAGGTTAAGTTCCATCTCCACGTTGATTGGTGGAATGTTTACTTTACGAGAGATCTCTCCCAAAGTGAGAACATTCTTATTTTTTAAGATAGAAGTATAGATATTAACTTGGAGTACAGTGAGTTTTTCCAATACACCTTTGAGGTAAAACTCATCCAGAAAACTGTCGAAAAGGAACTTAACGTTCTTATTCTTTTCTTTGAACGGAAGCTTTGGAATGTTCCAGAGAGCAGCTGTCTTCTTTAGGTCGTTCAGTTCGAGTTTTTCTAATTCTTGCAATAAAACCGATTCGCCGCTCATACCACTGACCGAAATTCTCGTTCGAGAGCCATACTCTAATTCTCGCCGCTCCCGTAAACTAAAATACGGTTTTCTAGGCGGAACATGCTTGGGTAGACCCAAGTACCTTTCTTCAGGTTCCTTTATCCTGATTCGGTTCTTTGTTCTCCGATTTGGATTGTGTTCCTTTCAAGTTCTCTTAATCTGGAGCTGAAATGCCAGGATTCCTAGACCAACTTCTGCAAGGGGTAAACAGCGCTAGTCGTATAGTGACCAGTAGTTATGTTTTTTCCACCAAAACCATCCTACTTTTAAAGGATTTGGCTACAGGGGGAAGCGGATCCCGTAATATTCCAGTTCGCTTGAGAGAAGCGTTTGAAGAATTAGGCGCAACGTATATTAAATTAGGCCAGTTCATCGCTTCTGCCCCTTCTCTCTTCCCGGAAGAGATCGTAACGGAGATGCAAAAATGTTTGGATTCAGTAAGACCTCTTCCTTTCTCTGATATCCAAAAAGTATTAAAAAAAGAACTAGGTAGAGATTACCAAAAATTATTCCAAAGTATAGATCCTGCCCCGATGGCATCTGCATCTATCGCACAAGTCCATTCCGCAGTGACCAAAGACGGTTTGGATGTGGTGGTAAAAGTGCAAAGACCTGATATAGAAGGCGCGTTAGGAGCCGATTTAAACCTTCTATTCCTGGCTTCCAAACTATTCGAAATATTCGTGCCCGGTCTGAATAAATCAGGACTTTCCGAAATGGTGGGAATGTTCCAATCCTCCATCCTAGAAGAAATAGATTTTATAAAAGAAGCGAACAATTGCGAGGAATTCGAAAGATATCTTCTTTCTTCCGGAGAGACCAGAGCAAGAGTCCCCAAAATTTATAGAGAACTCAGTACCAAAAAAGTTCTGGTAATGGAAAAATTTTACGGCGCTCCCATCACCGACGAGGTCTCTCTTCGAAAATTCAGTAAAGATCCTTCCAAAACACTTTCAGATGCTCTTGAGATCTGGTTCTCTACACTTTCCAAATCGGGTTTTTTTCATGCGGATGTACATGCAGGAAATCTAATGGTCCTAAGGGATGGAACGGTAGGTTTTATAGATTTCGGTATTGTCGGTAGGATCTCCTCCAAGGTCTGGGAAGGACTAATGATCTTTTTAGAAGGCCTTGCATTGAATAGAACCGATCGTATCGCAAGCGGACTAGTCCGTATGGATGGAACTGCTAAAGGCGTAGACGAGAAAAAGTTAGCAAAAGACCTCGAGACTGTATTCGATCAAATGAGCAAAATGGTCCTGGACATCCAAATGGGAGAACTGGATGCTTTTGATGAGAAGAAGATGAACACTATCCTTTTCGAATTCAGAGATATTTCAGATCGGAACGGATTAAAGATCCCTAAAGAATTCGGACTTCTTATTAAACAAATCTTATACTTTGACAGATATATCAAATCTTTCGCGCCGGAATTGGATCTGATCCGGGATAGGGAAAAATTCATAAAATGAAATCCAAACTTTTCGAATTAGAAGAGGGAGAATCCGGAAAAATCACCGGAATTAAGAACGAATCCGGAAAAACGGGGCTGGTCAGAAACCTTTTAGATATGGGCTTTCTTCCCGGGACTAAGATCACTGTGGTCCGAAAATTTCAGGACCAAGACAAGATGATCGTAAAATTGGGTCTTGTCCGACTGGCCATTCGAAAATTAGAAGCGGATCTTCTGGAATTGAACTAGTTTATGAAATTATTAAATACCGAAATACGATCTCCGGAACATAAAACCGAAAAATTCAGAGTATTACTTACAGGGAATCCGAACTGCGGCAAGTCCACATTGTTCAACAGACTCACAGGGCTTAGGCAAAAAACAGGAAATTACCACGGTGTCACCGTAGAAAAAGCGGAAGGGACCGTCCATGCGGAAGATAGAACTGTAAACATCGTGGATCTTCCGGGCGCTTACAGTCTAGGCGGAGAATCGGAAGATAAGCAAGTAACAACACGAATTCTACTTTCCAGAGAATCCGAAGACAAACTCATCTTCGTACTGGATGCAGTCGCGATCGAAAGAGGACTCCAATTTTTATTGCAAGTATCTTCTCTCAAGATACCTATGATCGTTGCAGTCACAATGAACGATACCTTGGAAAAGAAAGGAGTTCATTTAGATCTAAAAGTTTTATCCAAGGCATTCGGAGTTCCTTTTCATTTTGTAAATCCAAGATCAGGAGAGGGTGTGGAAGTTTTGGAAAAAGTTTTAACCGATCCTTCTTCTTATAAAACACCTGATCCCGATTTTTCTTGGGACAAAAAAAGAACGGCATTGATCGAGTCGGTACTTTCTAAACTTTCCGTGGATGATCCCGATTCGGTTCGATTCGTTTTAGAAAATAGTTTTAAAGAATTCAGCGGAGAAAGTTTACAAACAGGACTACCTTCTTCCGGATTTTTTCCCGAAAAAACCAGGGAATTCATACATTCAGAATGGGAAAGATCTAAATTAGAATTTTCTTATGGAGAAGAACTGGTCCAAAGATCCATCTGGATCAAAAAGCTTTTATCCAAAGCGGTCTCCGGCTCGGAAATCGCGGAAAAAGGGATCTTAGGATTCGCAGACAAAATACTTCTCCACCCGATCTGGGGACTTACGATCTTCTTAGGGATCATGGCCCTGGTATTCCAATTCTTATTCACCTGGTCCGAGGTGCCAATGGATTGGATAGAAGGAAGGATCGGAGATCTTGCGGATTGGACCGGAAGTTTTCTACCGGAAGGACCGGTTCGTTCTCTTATCCAAGAAGGAATGATAGGTGGAGTTGGTGCCGTTTTAGTATTCGTTCCTCAGATCAGCTTATTATTTTTATTCATTGGGATCATGGAAGAAAGCGGATATATCGCAAGAGCTTCCTTTCTAATGGACAGGTTCATGGGAAGATTCGGACTTTCAGGCAAATCTTTTATCCCATTACTTTCCAGCGCCGCATGTGCAGTTCCTGCAATCATGGGAACAAGGACCATAGAGAACAAAGCGGACAGGCTCACTACGATCTTAGTTTCCCCTCTTATCACCTGCTCTGCCAGATATCCTGTTTATATTTTAGTGATCGGCACCGTTTTTTCCGCAGAACCCGTTTTTGGGATCTTCTCCCCTAAAGTTCTAGCGTTATTCGGTCTTTTCCTCTTAGGAATGTTCGCCTCCATGGGAGCCGCATTCTTATTCAAAAAAACTTTTTTTAGATCGGAACCTGCATACTTTCTGATGGAACTTCCCAGATACCAATGGCCTTCTCTCAAAAGTCTGTTTTTTACCGTATATAAAAAGATCAGAGCCTTCATAGGAAACGCAGGAAAAGTGATCTTATTCATTTCCATTATACTTTGGTTCTTAGCAAATTATCCAAGGGTAGAAGGTCCCAAAGTGGAAAATTTAAGCCCTACCCAAGCAAAGTCCTTACAGATCTCAGAATCATACGCAGGAAGAATGGGCAAAATGATGGAGCCTGTCTTGGAGCCGATCGGTTTCGGCTGGAAGATGGGACTAGGTATCATCACTTCATTTGCAGCGAGAGAAGTAATGGTATCCACATTGTCCATTGTTTACGGGGTCCAAGGAGAAGATTCGGAAGACGAAAATTTAAGGTCTGCGCTCAGAAAAGATAAAGACCCGGAAACAGGAAAGCCTGTTTGGACAATCGCAAGCGCTCTAAGTTTACTCGTATTTTTTGCATTCGCCTGCCAATGTATGTCTACTCTTGCAGTGGTAAGAAAGGAGACGAACTCCATGTTCTGGCCGTTTTTTATGTTCACGTATATGACAGTTCTTGCATATACTTCTTCTTTTTTAGTTTTCCATTTTTCTAAATCTTTAGGCTGGAATTGATCATGATAAAAAGGCTGCCTGCAAACCTTAGGATAATCATATTTTACTCTTTTTGTTTTTTGGTCCTTTTAACCGTTTTTAGATTTGTATTACTCTTTATCTATTTTTCAAAACTGGGGAATTCACCGATCAGCGAAGTTTTTACTTCTTTTCTGATCGGGATACGTTTCGATCTATGTGTGATCTCCATAGTTCTAGGGCTACCCTGGATCCTATCTTCCATTCATTATCCGAATCGCTGGAAATCTTACAGATATATTTGGGGAATTCTTCCCATTCCATTATTCTTATGGATGACAGGACATTTGATAGGAGACACGATCTATTTCGGAGAAGCGGACAAACATCTAGGTTATGAAGGTTTTGTATTTTTAGGAAAAGATCTTCTGATCTTAATAGAAGCAGCGATCAAGAACGACACTTTAAAAGTGATCCTGGGATTGATCGGAATATTCACCGGACTCCCTGCATTAATTTATCTTTTCATAAAGTACAATGGATACCAATATTCTACTGAAAACAGAAACAAAGAATTGGTACAAATACCTGTTGCCATTATTTTATTATTGTTTCTATTCCGAGGAGGACTGCAGGCCAGGCCGTTAAGATCCACAGAAGCGATCCATTCGGAAAATCCCTTCTTAAACCAACTCCCCTTGAACGGAGTATTTACCACGGTCATGGACCTAAAATCCAAATCCATTCTTCCTGAATTACAAATGTCTAAAGAAGAATCGATCCGGATCGTACAGAATGAGATAGATTATCCAGGTGCAGAATTTATAGATATAGAATATCCGCTTTTAAGGGAAACTTCAGACACCAGAAAGGAAACTCCTCCAAATATAGTTCTAATTCTTTTGGAAAGCTGGACTGGAAAATTTTTGAAACCGAACGGAGATGGGATCGTAGGAGGAAAAGAACTCGCTCCTAATTTTAATTCTTTAGTAAAAGAAGGCAGATACTTTCCTAGATTTTTTGCGACTGGAGGAAGGACTGTAAACGGTCTCATGTCGGTTCTCACCGGGATCCCTGATCGACCTGGAATCACAGTAGTCAGAACACATCAGGTATTAGGAAATTTCGGAGGTCTTGGATCTTTACTCAAAACCTTGGGATATTCCACATATTTCGTTCACGGTGGAGATGTAGGATTCGATAATATGAGTTTTCTTTTTCCTCATTGGGGTTTTGATACCATCATAGGAAAAGAGGAGATCGAAAAAACGGGAAAATATAGATCGGGTGCCTGGGGATTTTACGATGGAGATGTATTAGAAGAATTGCATAGTACAATCTCGAAAGCAAAACAACCTTTTGCGGCGGTTAGTCTGACATTGACCACTCATTATCCTTATCAGGTCCCGGAAACAGGAAAAAATCCTTATCCGGACACTATGAAGGACTCGGATTATTTTAATACTTACTCCTATTCGGACGAGTCCATCGGTAGATTTATGGAGAAGGCGAAAAAATCCCCGTATTTCCGGAACACCATTTTTATATTCGTTGCGGACCATACTCATCACAGAGACTTAAATCCATTCGAAGATCGTAATATTCCGTTTTTGATCTATTCTCCTAAATATGTAAAACCAGGATTGGACCCGAAAGTTTCTTCTCAGTTGGATGTGATCCCTACCATATTGGGTCTTGTAGGTAAAAAAGTAAAATTCTCTTCCTTCGGCAGGGACCTGCTCTCTAATTTGCCCCAACCCAAAACCGGCAGTTCTTATTTTGCTTTTTCCAGCGTAATCGGTTGGATTGAGAAAGACTATGCTCTTTATAGATCCACAGAAGGAGAATTAAGAGAGGCCTATCCGATGCCTTGGAGCGAAAACAAGTCTAAGTGTGCTTCTATCAAAGAAACCTGCGATGAGTATGAACGGAAAGCAAAGGCATTTTTGAATCTGAGCTATGAGCTTCTGAATACGAACCGGATCTTTCCGGAGAAGTGAACTTTAATCCTTCCCTTTCCGGCCAGGTATTCCGATCCTAGTCTTAAGGGTATCGCCCTTTCATTTCAGGAGAAAGAATGTCTTTTTCGAAAAGTTTTCGTTTGGAAGAAAAATGGGAGATCGGCCAGGATTCTTCCCCGTTTATAATCGCCGAGATCGGATTGAATCATAACGCAGATCTGGAATTAGGTAAAAAAACGATCCAGGCGGCCAAAAAAGCCGGAGTGGACGCGGTAAAATTTCAAACCTATAAGACTGAAAATTTTCTAGATATTAAAAATCCTAAAGCAAAAGTCCTAGTGGATATTTTTCAAACTTACGAACTTTCGGAAAAGTTACATATTGAATTCCAAAAAACTGCCAAGGAAGAAGGCCTCTTCTTCTTCTCCACTCCTTTAGACCCGGGAAGTGTTGATCTGTTAGTAAATTTAGGAGTGAAAGCTCTTAAAATCGCGAGTGGAGATATAATAAATAAACAACTTTTGCAAAAATGTGCAAGCACGGGACTCCCTTTATTTTTATCCAGCGGTGCCGCAGAAGGTTTCGAAGTCATTCGTGCATTAGAATTTTTGGAATCCGAAAAAGTGAAAGATCTAGTATTATTCCATTGTGTTTCTCTTTACCCTACTCCTCCAGAAAAAGCGAATTTGCAAACTTTAGAATATTATAAAAAAATATTCAATGGTCCTTTAGGCTTTTCTGACCATACTGCAGGAAGTATTGCAGGAGCATTGGCGGTATCCTTAGGAGCAAACGTTTTAGAAAAACATTTTACCTTGGATAAAGCACTTCCCGGTCCGGACCATACGATCTCTGTGGATCCTTTCGAACTGAAATCTTATGTTGAAAATGCAAGGATTGCATTCCAAATGAGAGGAGAAAAGAAGAAGGTCGTGCAACCCCAGGAAGCAGGCGGCAGATTTTTCGGAAGAAGAGGATTATACGCAGACCAAAACGGAAATCCTATCTCACTTCGCCCGGACTTAAGCCAAGAAGATAAAAGATATTTTGATTCGTGGAAGCTGGATGAGGCAAATTCTATCGTCAAACATGGTAAAGGACCGAAACCAGGAGAACCTTTCTCAGCTTAATATGATCCGAAAAATCTGTCTCTTATTTACGGCTCTTTCTTTCGGCATTTCCGCAGCACCCAAGTCTTATGGATCTTTGGGTTCCGAAGTGGATTTTTTGGATTTCGGAAAAGTGACAGTGGCCCCTTTTTCCTATTCAGTATCTTCTTCTTATGATGAAGAATACGGTGCATTCAATCTATTCGATTCCAATCCGAAATCTTATTGGTATTCTTCGGGAGAGAATAAACCGGAATGGATCATTGTGGATTTCGGTTCTAAAAGGCTGATCAATTCCATCGAGATATTAGTTCCGATGTTCCGAGGAAAAAGAGCAGCGGAAGAATACGAGATCCAAGTACTTCACCAAGAAAACTGGAAAACGATTTTTAAAAACGATAAGGTGGATCTAGTCAATCAGCATAATCTTCCACCGATCGATGCATCCATTCTTAGATTATATTTTCCTAAAAAAGAAGAAAAGAACATAGTGATCGGTGAATTTAAGATCCTATTGAATGGTACCGTCCTAAATTCGGTTTCTAATAGATTTACCGGATACCAATACCCTGTTCCGGATGGACTTCTTCCCGAAAAGGATTACCAACTTCCCGGGGCACCCAGAGAATACAGGAATGGGATCCATAAAGGATTAGATATTTATTATAAACGAGAGAAGATAGGTCCGCCTAGACGTTTAACCTTCGAAGACGTGCTTGTATCTCCAGCGGATGGAACGATTATCCGTGCGGATCTAGACTACTCTCCTATGACACTTTCTGAATTCCAAAAGTATTCTGCATTAGCCCAAAAAAACGGGGTCACTTATGTGGAAAAAGATTTCGGAGGCCGACAGGTTTGGATCGATCATGGGAATGGGGTTATGACCTCTTTCAATCATCTTTCTTCCATCAAAAGAGGGATCAAACCGGGTGCAAAAGTAAAATCAGGGGAAGAGATAGGTAACGTAGGCAATTCGGGTTTAATGGGAGAGGCAAAAGGAAATGATGAAAATATCCATTTGCATTTCGAGATCTGGGTGGACGGAGAATACCTGGGTGCAGGAGTTCCCACGAATCAAATGAGAAAGCTACTACAGTTTTTCTTTTCTAAGTCGAATTTGAATTAAAGCTTATTTCGCACGGAGCCCACAGAGTTATTCTCGCGCAGAGGCACAAAGCCGCAGAGATTGATATTGTAGGAGTTCCTACATCACTTCCCTCTGTGCTCTCCGCGAACTCTGTGTGAAATATCAAACTTACAATATACCCTTCGTTCTTAAATATCCAAATATTTTTATTCCAAAAAACCAAGTGATCCATCCCCCGACCGCTGCAAATGCGTAAAGGAAAGAGAATAATAATCCGTATTTAATGGTCCATTCCAAGGATATTTTACATTTCTTTAAAAAAGTAATAAATCCTCCAGCGACTGCGCCAGTTTCCTTTAAGGTGAATTTGATCGTACAGAATTCATTCTCCTGATCGAATTCGCCTAACTTCACTCCTAGGTCTTGGATCTTACCCTCTATTTCCAAAATTTCTTTTTCTAGAGAGATCAATTCTTCTATTTTGCCGTTTCTTCCTTTTAAACTCAAAAGTCCTGCTTTGGATTTTTCCAAGGAGATCCGAGTCGCCGTGATATTTTTGTATTCGTTTGTTTTGTCGGTTTTATTCACTGAGATAGAATCAATAACACCTATGGTCTGAATAGATTCTACCATAGAATCGAACTTGTCCGGGTTTACTCCGATTCCCAACTGCAATGTTCTTTTGCCGGAAAGTCCCGATCTTTGTTCGTATTGGATGACACCTTTCGCATCTTCTACCATCTTGCGGGTTTTCTTTTCATTTTCATCAAACTCGGAAGTTTTGGAAGAAACTGCCGCTACCTTCTCATATTTTTGAGAAGAACTTGAAACAGTAATCTTATCCTGTGGTGCGTAAAACTTTTCGGAAGCGTAGTTTTTTCGCCCATAATCAAAATTGATGGAAGAACCTTGTTCTTGGTTTACGATATTTGTTTCGGGACCGACAGCATAACTATAGATAAGCCTGATTATAAATAGAAATGCAAAAATGCCCGCAAATACGATCGAAAACTTTCTAACAAACTTAGAAACACCGCTGAATTGTTCCATCCTACCCTACTTTTTGGCTGAGAATTGATTTATTGGACCCTTGCTGCTTCGGATCTGATCCTTTGTAATAGGTCAGATTCCACAAGATTTCCGTTATGAAGGCATTTTTTATAATAAGAATTTCGGATATAAACCTGCTCTTCTTTTGTTAAAGCCCAGTTTGGAACTTCTTTCCTTAGCCTAAATGCAAGATGAGAAAGTACAATTGCAACTGTTACCGAAATATTATAACTTTCCGTAAAACCGTACATAGGAAGTTTTAGGAATACGTCCGCTTCTCCCATAGAATAAGAGGACAATCCCTTTTCTTCAGATCCGAATAATATGGCGCTAGGTTTATCCAAAGGTAAAGTATCTAGTTCGTAAGAATTTTCTAATGTATGTGGAGAAGTTGCCACAATCCTATAGCCCTTCTCCTTTAAACCGCTTATACAATGTCTAGTATTATCGTAATTTGGCTTTTGGTATTTGTGGATCTGTATCCATTTTTGTGCGCCTAGAGAAATACCTTCATTCGGTTTATAAGAGTTTCGATTTTCCACTACATGGAGTTCCGTTAGCCCTAAACATTCTGAAGTTCGTACAGGAGCACTAGCATTATAAGGTTGGAATATATCTTCCATTACAATTGTTAAGTACTTTGTACGAAAAGAAGCTACTTCTTGGATCTTAGAGGCCTTCTCCGCTGATATTAAAGTTTTAAAATATTCTTCTAACTGGATCGCTTCTTCTAGATTTATAAAATCTGAATGTTCTTGGGTGAGTTTCATGTTCAAAATGTTTTCATTCCTAGACAAATCTTGAGAGTAAATAAGAAGCAGTCGAAATTATACTAAACATTAATATAGCAATTATGTACAACAAGATTTATTTTTCGCTTCGAAGCAGTTCCCGAAAGAGTTAATATAAAAAATCCAAAGAAAATAAAAAAATTCTAAAGTTTTTTTAAAAAGGGATTGTACTTTGTTTCCGAAAATCTATTATGTCCCCTATCTTGTCCGGTGGTGAAGGAAAATGCCCGAGCAATTACAAAAGATTCTGAACAATATCAAGGAGTTCTTCAACTCTTTAGATACTACAAAGAAACTGATTTTAGGTGGAGTGGCGATCACTGTGGTCGTTGCCTTAGGGCTTCTGACAACCGTTTCCTCTCAAAAGAATAAGGTTATTCTATTCCAAAACCTTACTGCGAAGGATTTCGCAGAGGTTACTAAAAAATTGGACTCCATGGGCTATTCTTACAGCACGGGAGACACCAGTATTGTGAGCGTGGATCCGGAACAAAGGCAGGAAATTATCACTAAACTTGCCCAAGAGAACCTGATCCCTGCAGGTGTGCAAGGCTGGGAATTATTCAATGTGGAGAAATTCACCGAGACCCAGTTCGACAAGGACATCAAAAAGTATAGGGCATTAAAAGGAGCCATCGAACAATCCTTGATGACCCTAAGACCTGTAGACAAAGCGTTCGTGAACATCGCAATACCGGAAGATGAACTGTTCAACTCGAATGCTTCTCCAGTAAAAGCCTCGGTCATTTTACATTTTATCCCAGGTGTCGAAGGGATTTCCAAAAAAGAAGTAAAAGGTATCGTAAACTTGGTTTCCAGAGCGGTGCCTAAACTCAAACCGGAAAACGTAGTAGTCGCAGATGCGGACGGCAAGATCATCTCCGACTTTGAAGAAGATCTGGAAAAAGAAAGATTAGAACTTAGAGTTGTCCAAGAAAAATTGAGGATCCAAGAAGAACAAAGGATCCAAAGATTGATCGACGTAAGAAACACTCTTCGTTGGTTCTTAGGTGGAGAAGACAGAGTAGACATCACTCGATTCGAGTACATGTTAAACTGGGACAAGGAATCTTATAAAGACAACCAAGTTTCTCCGGTAATCGAAAGACCGGATGATCCGAATACTCCTTACTCCGAGTTAAAGATCGTAGACGGTTATAGCTTAAAAGTTTCCTCCAAAGAAACCAGTGAACAATTCACAGGAAGAGGGTTCACTCCGGACGGACCTGCAGGAACAGAGCCTAACCTTCCTCCCGGTTATAAAGATACCGACTATCAAAAAGCAGATTATAAGAAAACCGAGAATATTAATAACTTCGAATTCAACAGAAGAGTAAGCGAAGTCCAAAAACAACCTTGGAAGATCGAAAAAGTAAACCTTTCCGTGGTAGTTGACGGTCAATGGACTAAAAAAGAAAACGCGGATGGAACCGGTTACGACAGAACTTATATCCCGGTTTCCGATGACGACATTAGAACTGTTCGTAAAAACTTAGAAGCAGCAGTAGGTATAGACAAAGCAAGAGGAGACCAAATCTCCGTAATCAGCATTGCAAAAGACCGCACCGCTCAGTTCGCTGCAGAAGATGAAGAATTAAGAAAACAGAAAGCGATCCGACAAATGGTAATCGCATCCTTAGTCATAGTATTATTCTTAATACTCACTATCCTCATCTACAGAGCGATCAAAAAAGAGATCGCAAGACGCCGCAGACTACGCGAAGAAGAACTCGCAGCAATGCAGCAGATGATGAGAGAAGCAGCACTTCGGGTCATGGACGACGGAAGCGCAGAAGTCGAACTCTCTCTGGACGAAAAACTCAGAAGAGAACTTCTCGAAAACGCGATCAATCTCGCCAGGGAAAAACCGGAAGAAGTGGCACAACTTCTACGCACCTGGTTATCTGAAGAGGAAGCAACCTAATGAGTATCCTGTCCGGAAAAAGAAACCGGGCGGGACAGCTCCTCCGAATCCTGGGGGAGCATCTTCCCCCGGAAGTGTTTCGCCATCTCGGCCCTCAGGACACGTCGAAACTTTTAGAAAGTTTTCACAAGTCCGGCAAAATAGAAGCGAAACAAGAAAGAGAACTTTTAGGCTCCTTCTTAGAAGGACTTTCCACAGTCCCGAAAGAAGGGATCGATCGAGATACCTTGGCTCTAATCCAAGAACTCGAAACCATCTTAAAAGAGGATTTGGTTTCAGAGCCGGAATGGTCCGAGGAACTCAAATCCTATACCAAGGAAGAACTTTCCAAGATCGTAGCGGGAGAATCCGCAGACAGAATAGCTCTTATCTTCTGTTACGCGGATCCGGATACTTCTGCCAGAGTATTGGAAGAATTCCCGGAAGAGACCCAAGAGGAGATCCTACTTTCCATCCGGAATCTGGACCTTTCTTCTGCGGGACTTTTGGACTCTTTGGAGAGGTTTTTGCGCTTCAAGAAAGAAGTCCTAAAATCTCCCCAGTCTGGAGTTCCTACCAGGGACAAAGGCGGCAAAAGAGCAGCGGAACTTTTGGGTAAATTGGACCCTCAAGATTCTCAGAAATTATTCTCCAGGATACGCGAAAAGAGCCAATCGTTTGCCGAAAATATAAATAAGCATTTCTTCCGAATGGAAGACCTGATGGATCTGAGCCGAGAAGCACTAAACAAGTTTATGGGCGATCTTCATCCAATCGTGACCGCGACCGCTTTTAAGGGCACTGAACCGGAAACGAAACAGGTCTTACTGGAAAGGTTAGATCCTTCTCTTGCCTCCTCCATCCGATTGGAAGAAGATTCTATGGGACCGGTTTCCCTCGCAGAGATTGAAACCGCCCAAAACGGACTACTTGAAATTTTTAAGGAATCCGTAGAATCAGGAAGAATCAAGTTCCGGAGAAAGAACTAATATGGCAAAACTAGTCTTCAAACCTATCCAGATCGCGGACATGCAGGATCAGGTAGAGCTGCAAATTCCGGACAAATATAAAAAATTCCATAGGGACGAAGACGCCGAAGAGTTCGAAGTCGACCAAGAAGGAAATATTATAGAGCAATACCAAGGCCCTTCTATCGAAGAGATCGAGGCAGAGCTCAATCGTTATAAAGAAGAAACCGAAGAGAATATCAAAACAATGCTCGAGGACTCCCGTCGCAAGTCGGAGGAGATCGAGGAAGAAGGCCGTAAAAAAGCCTTCCAAATGATCCAGGATTCCAAAGAGAAGATCAAACTCGAAGAGGATTCAGGTAAAGCCAAAGCGGAACAGATCTTGGAAAGAGCCAAGATGGAAGCCGAAAGAATGATCAAAGAAGCCGAGATGAAAACGGCAGAGATCGAACATGAGGCTTACTTAAAAGGATTTGAAGCTGGAAGAGAAGTAGGTTTCAGAAAAGGACAAGGAGAAGTCCGACGTCTAATCGACCGTCTTGGAACCATCGTAGGTAAAGCGATCGATATCCGTGCTGAACTCATCCAAGCTTCCGAGAAGCAGATGGTGGAGATGATCCTGATCATCGCTCGTAAGATCATCAAAGACGAGATCATTGAACGTAAAGAAATCGTACTCAATAATATTAGAGAAGCCCTGAAACGTATCAAGGACCGGGACCGTGTGGATATTCGAGTCAACTTTGCGGACTTGGAGATCACCACAGCTCACAAAGACGAACTTATCAAACTTATGGAGTCTCTTCGCAAGGTCAATATCTACGAAGACTCTCGCGTCGACAGAGGCGGGGTCATCATCGAAACAGATGTTGGTGCAATCGATGCAAGGATCTCCACACAGCTCAAAGAAATCGAAGAAGCAATTCGAAATGCGGAGCCGATCTAATCTAACATTCACGTCCAAACTTAGTCTCCTACCCGGCCGCCGAAATCATAGGCGGTCGGGTCAGGGGGGTTTTCTTTGTAGGCACTTCGACGGGTTTTGCATTAGTTCCCAAAGTGACATAATTCGGTTATATTCTCATTATCACTTGACTCCGGGCAAAATCCCAGGGACAGTATCCGGTATCTAAGAGCCTAAGATCATGATAGAGAAGAAGTTTCACGAAAAGGTAGACGTCATCTCCAAGTATTTCCTGATCTTGGACCGCACAGAAACCATCCGCAAATCCGGAAGAGTTGTTCGAGTTTCCGGAAACGTAATCTATTCGGAAGGACCTCCGGACTCCAAGATCGGAGAGATCATGGAAGTCCAGAAAGCAGGAACGGAAGGTTATCTTCAATGCGAGATCGTAGGTTTCGAAAATCATGTATATACACTGATGCCTTTAGGTCCTGTAGAAGGTGTGTATCCCGACGCTTTCGTGTTTTCTTCGGGAAGAAGTTTGAATGTTCCCGTCGGAAGAGAACTACTCGGCCGAGTATTAAACGGTGTAGGACGTCCAATCGACAAAAAAGGTCTCATCATCACTTCCGAAGAAAAATCTCCTGAGGGTGAAAGTATCAATCCTCTGGATAGACCGGTGATCCGGGATATTCTTCTTACAGGTGTAAGAGCAATCGATGGAATTTTAACAGTAGGTAGAGGACAAAGATTAGGGATCTTCTCCGGATCAGGAGTAGGTAAATCCAGCTTACTCGGTATGATCGCTAGGTTCACTAACGCGGATGTAAACGTGATCGCGCTCGTAGGAGAACGAGGCAGAGAGGTGAACGAATTTTTGGAGAGAGACCTAGGGAAAGAAGGTCTCGCAAAATCCGTAGTATTCGCGGCAACCTCCGACGCGCCTAAAATGGAACAGGTCAACTGCGCCCTACTCGCTACCTCAGTCGCGGAATATTTCAGAGAACAAGGACTTCATGTAAACTTGATGATGGATTCCTTGACCAGGTTCGCACATGCAAACAGGGAGATTTCTGTCTCCAACCATGAACCTCCTATCACAAGAGGTTTTAGTTCATCCGTTTTTACTAAATTAGCAAAACTTGTAGAACGTTCCGGTACTTCCAAATCAGGGGGAAGTATCACAGGATTTTATACAATCCTAACCGACACTGACGAGATGGAAGATCCTATCGCTGATGCGGTTCGCGGTTATATAGACGGCCACATCATTCTTTCTCGTAAGATGGCCGAAAGAAACCATTACCCTGCGATCGATATACCTGCATCCCTTTCCAGGGTAATGCAATCCATAGTGGAAGAAGATCAATTTATGAGAGCCGGGATGATCCGAGAACTTATTTCCACTTATAATTCTGTGGAAGAATTGATCTTATTGAACGCGTATGTAAGAGGATCCGATCCTAAAGTGGATCTTGCCATCCGCAAAAAAGATAAAATAGATTCTTATCTAAAACAAAGACTTACGGAAAGAAGTCTTTTCCCACAAACAGTCAGCGGCTTAAGAGATATCTTAAAAGAAGAAAGAGAAGAAGAGGAATTTTAATCTATGAAAAGATTCCAATTCAGACTCGAACCGGTACTTCGTTTAAAGAAGATCAAAGAAGACCAAAAACTCAAAGAACTTTCCGAACTCGTGGCAGAAGTCAACCAAAGACAATCGGAAATAGACTCTAATGACGCGAGAATACATTCTTTATCTTCTACTACATTATCAGGAAGCGCTGATCTAAGAGAGTATTCTTATTTACAAACTTATATGAGACAACTTCTAACTCGAAACACGGAGTTAGAAAATGAAATACGTTCTTTCGATGAACCGGTCGAAAAAAAAAGAACGGAAGTCTCGGAAGCAAGAAAAGAGAAGAAGGTACTGGAACTTCTAAAAGAGAACCGCTTCAAGGAGTATATGCACTCCTATAGAAAGGCGGAAAAAATCCAGGCAGAAGAGCAATTTTTAGCAGATCTTTATAGGAAACAGAGGGAGGAAATTTATGGGGATGATAGATCTAAACGGGATCCGAAAGTATTTACCTATGATACGGGAGGCGTCGAGCGCACCGGTACAGAAGATGCGGGACTTTCTGAACTCAGAAAACTTTACGAGCGTTATAAAAAGTGACCTCCCCTTTTTAGAAGTACGTAAAACGGTAGGATCTACCGATCCTTTAATCGGGAGCATGGCAAATCTCCAAGATAAAATTTCTAATTTGGAAAACAAGGCGGGAGAATTGGAAAAAAGAATTTCAGGCTCCAGGCTGGACATCCGGGTATAAAAAGTGGCAAGTTTAACCGACAAAGCAAGAGCAGTATATCTAATACTTCTGATCTTCTTCCTAGTGTTGATCGGATTTTTTGCGTTCCATTATTTTCAGATCATAGACGCTGCTGAAATTTTTCCTTTTTTAAGAACGGAGCCCGGCTTAGTGAATGCGGACTCAGAATCCCCTTCCGAATTGGAGAAGTTAGAATTCCGTAAAGAAATGGAAAGACTCGCTAAGGACAGAGACGAGATCTCTCAAAAAGAAGAAGAACTCAAAAAAGAAAAAGAACGTTTGGAAGCGGAACTCGAAAAAATCGAGGAACTCAAACGAGGTCTTACTTCCAAGGAGAATGAGCTAAAATCTTCCGAATCCGAAAGGAATAGCAGAGGTAAATTGGTTAAGGTCATGGCGGAGAAGGTAGCGAATATGCCTCCTGATAATGCAGTGCAGATGCTTACCAATTGGCCGGACAAGGACATCATAGACGTATTCATCCAAATGGACAAGGATGCTGAACAGGACGGTAGACAAACGATCACTACCTACCTTCTCACCTTATTCCCGGCGGAACGCAGGGCGAATATTACGAATAAATGGTTGTCCAGATCCGACGTGATCAAGGCTCCTGAATCCAATTCCGAGTCGGAAGAACTTTAAAATTATGAAAAAGAAAACGATCCTATTTCTTTCAGTATTATTAATTTCTACAGGAGCAATTTACTCTAAGAGCAAAAAATCTTCCGCTCCCGCAAAATCGAAATATGTTTCGGGCGAAGAGTTAGTCAATAATCCAGGCAAAGCGGTCGGAGAAACTGTACGAGTTGCAGGCACAGTAACCCATGTATTATACAAAGGAAATTCCATCCGATTCGTAGTTCACTTTTCCGGTAAACCGGTAGTTCTGGATTCGGACGATTACAGTTTAATGAACCGAGTATCCGTCGGTTCTTATGTAGAAGTCTGCGGATTCTATCTAAAAAATAAGAAGCTGGAATTGGACGGAAAAAGAACGGATATGCCCTCTATCGTCATAGAACAGACCTACTGTACAAATTAATATTTTGTCACGCAGAGGCGTAAAGACGCAGAGAAGTTAAAGTTATATTGATTCATATTCTATAATTACAACTCTGCGTTCTCCGTGGCTCTGCGTGATAATTTACTCTCTGCCTCTTTTAACACTCTGTGCCTTAAAGGCTTCTAATCTTTCTTTTGCGTTTTTTCTAATATTCGCATAGAAGAAATGAAAATCTCCGGTATGTAAATTCCCATCTTTTCCCAAGTTGGGGGTCCGACTGATCTCAGGCTCGTGGATCCATAAAACCCCGGAATTACATTTTGCATCCGCAACTCCTGGGAGTAATTGATCAAAACTTCGGTTCACACTTCCTAAATTTTCGGACTTTGGAGAAACTTCTTCATCCTGTTTCCAACTGAGTGGATTCACACAAACAGTGTCTTTTCCATATCTATCCAATAGTCTGCCGGGAGAATTCCCCCAGATATAGGAGTTCCAACCTACCACGCATCCCGTATCTCTCGGACTGGAACATACAGGCAAACCTGTCTCTTCTTTCTTAAATGGAAAACCGATCGAGTAACTCACTACCAGATTTTTCTTATATTCCGGATTAGAAGAAATTACTTCTTTTAACAAACGAACAGAATGTCTGGTGCCTTGGCTATGAGAGGCAATGATAAAAGGACGTCCTTTATTCCAATGTTTCATATAATAGAGAAATGCGTTCTTCACGTCTTGGAATGCAAGATCTAACGCGGCCTCACCTTCCGGAACATCTTTCGTAAAAACAAAAAATGCAGCCTGTCTATATCTAGGTGCATAAACCTTACAACATTCATTGAACGCACTTGCTTGGGTCTTGATAGGATGTTTATCCGTTCTTTCGTTTAAACTTTCATCCTTTAGATCTCCATTCCAATATTTAGGTCGAAGAAGTAATGTAGTCGGATGAATATAAAAAGTATCCGCCTCTGCTAAGGATTGATTTTCTTTTAGGCTTGAATTTTCAGGAACAAGATCTGCGTTATCTTTTTTATCCGGAAGTGCCGCCCAAAATTCGGATTTAGAATAATCAGGAGGAGTTAAATTTTTACTCTCTTCAAAATTTTTTCTGGGTTTGATGAGGACTATACATTGAAAACTAATGATAGCGAATATAGAAACAAAAAGAAAATTGAGTAAGAATTTCATAGCGCCTAATCCTTGGTCCAAAATAAGACAGCGGAGAACAGTTTAGGTTTCCGAATTTAGAAAAAATTCTTAAAATAAAATCTCTTCTAAACGGGACAATGCATGTTCCAGTGTATCGTTCACTATAATATGATCGAATTCATCTTTATGAGCCAGCTCTTCTTTTCCATTTTTGATCCTTTTTAAGATACTTTCTTCTGAATCGGTCCCTCTACCTCGTAGTCTTTTTTCCCATTCTTCTTCATTTGGAGGAAGTATAAAGATAGTGATTACTTCTTCTCCCAACTTTCGTTTTAGTTGAGCTGCACCTTGAACATCTAAGTCCATGATTACGGACTTGCCTGAGGACATACACCCGTTCACGAACTTTAGTGGAGTCCCGTAATAATTATCATGGACCTTGGCCCATTCTAAAAATTCTCCCTTATCGATCCCGGATTCGAATTCTTCTTTGTTCAGGAAAAAATACGTTACTCCTTCCTTGTCTCCTGGACGCGGGGCCCTGGTAGTACAAGAAACTGAAAAAGCCAAATCTGGGTGTTTGGCTCGGATCATTTGGATAAGTGTGGATTTGCCTCCTCCTGCAACGGAGGACAGAACGATTAGCTTGGGAGATTTCAGTCCTTTTCTTCCTCTTCTTCTGCGATAGAATTATCCCTGCTTTCTATCCTTCTTGTGAGAGCTTCGACTCTTAAGTTGGAAAGGATCAAATGGTTGGAGTCAGTGATAATAATGGACCTGGTCTTTTTCCCTTGCGTCGCGTCTACCAAACTGTTATTACTTTTGGCTTCGTTTCGGATCCTTTTCGCGGAAGCCGAATCCGAATGAATGATACCCACGATCTTGGAAACCATAACTATATTTCCAAAACCTACGTTCAAGACGCTAAATTGGGACATTAGGTCCTCCTATTTCTCTCCAACCTAAATCTTTCGATAATGTCCACCTCACCGGTGGCGAGATCCAAGGCTTCTGAGATTTCCTCATGGGAGTATCCTTTTTTCAAGAGGAAAACGACCTTCTCTATTTTACTCGCCCCTTCTCCTAGGTCTTTTAGCGCCGTTTCGGAAGAAATTTTTAAGGAATCCTGTTTTTGAGGAGTATAGCCCGTCATTTTTCTTTCCAGGATTTTTCCGAAATTCTCTTCTGCAGGAATTTTATTGTCCGTTCTTTTGGACTTAGAACTCGTTTTTTTAGGATCCAATTCAGGAGTATAATCGGGCTCCGCCTTCAGAGAACCTCCGCTGATATCTTCCGAAAATTCGATCTTATTCTCTTCGAATGGATCTCCATCCAAGGAAATATCAAATGTAGAACTTGGATTGTACATCGGCTGAGGAGTTCTAGTGGGAGAAATTTCGGACATCAATTCCTGAGAATCTTTCCAACCCATTACATTCTTGATCGTCTTGCCGAAATTTTTCAGAATTCCCAAAGTCCCGGACTCTTCTTCCTGAACGGCAGCAGTTTCTTTTTTGAGATTTTTTCTATCAGGATCTAAGAACTGTTTAGGATTTTCTGGGGAGTAATTTTCTCTCAGATTCTGTTTATAAAGCCTGCCTACTCCTTCTCCCGCTTTTGCAGCAAGTTCCTGTTTTCTATTCTCCAAAGATTCGGTCGGAGCAGTTTTTAGTTCTTTTTGTTTTTCACGAATTAAAGTCAGATATTCATTCTTGAACTTTTCTTCGTCTGAAATTTGCACTTCCTCTTGGTGAGTAAGGATAGAAGGCCTACTGGTCTCTAATTCTTCTTCTACCGTTTCGAATTCCATTAATGGTTCGGAAGAAATATTCTGTTTTTCTAATTTTTTACCTTCGTTAGAAAATATTCTATCCGGAAGTGATTCCAGTTTTTGGAGAATAGATCTGTATTTATCCTCCAAAGAATCGGAACGTTGTACTAAAATTTTATAGGCTTGGATCTTAGAATTTAAAAGTTCTATCTGACTTTCGGTTTCCGTTTGGATCTCGTCTACTAATGTCCGAATTTCTTCGTTGATACGACGGATCATATGAGAACGGATCCTCTTAGTCACCTGAGCGGACACGCCTACGTATAAGCCTATGGCTATAATAATATTTAAGAATAGGACTGTGAATAATTCCATCGCACAAGCGTCCTTTTCGAGGATATTTCCAACAACATCCCTCGGAAAGCCAGAGCGTTTTTATTAAGCTATATAGTCCACTGTGGAACGAGTAGGTGTCCGAATTTCGGTTTTTCTACCGCTCTTATCATAGGAGAAAATTCTCTCCTTTCCACCCTCGGGTTTTGGCCCTTTAAAAGAACGGATTTCCTTTTCTATTTCTCCGATCCTTTGGGTGTATGAGTTACGAAGTCTTTCTCTGTATTCAGGAGATAATGAAAAAGTCTCGGTGTACATCTGCACCGCATACTTTTTATCTATAGAATACTCTCGGACCGATTTTTCGTTCTGAGCGATTACGTTCGAAAGAGTATGTGGGTTCTCCACCATAGTCCTTCGGACCAGATCGTTCGCGGCACCGTATCCGGAAAGAGGTTCGTTCAGCCTCATATCCTTTATTTTCCTCTAGATCTGTTTTTTCTCCAGTCTTTTTTATCCGGTTCCGGATCTTGGTACGGCAATTGTCGGATCACCCCGTTCTCTTCCACGAAAGTCTTATGTTTGATCTCGTTACGGGTCTTGAAGTCAGCACTTTTGATCTTGATGGTCACCCCGCCAAATAGGGTCTTTTCTACACTGATCTTACCGTTTGCGGCCCTTTCTTCTATATATGACTTGAGGTTCTGGATCTCGTTTTCGTATTCACGGACTCGTATCTCCAGTTTTTCAGTGGCCTTACTGGTCTTGACCAATTGCTGCTCATGGTCTTGGGTGAAAGAAGCAGGATCATTCTCCTTTCTGGCCTTGAGAGTCTTAAGGCTTTTGGAGATTTGTTCGAACTTGTCTTGGTTTTCAGCCAGTTTCTCTTCGTATTCGGAGATCTGTTTTAATACCTTAGGATCCGTTCCTACTATAAGTTCCGTTGCAGGGTTGGCGGAAGATCCTATGACCTTGGCAGCGATCGTATCGGAAGCGCGGATCGTACCCCCTACAATCTGTCCCCTCTTACCATTGGAGACCACTTTTCCTCCTGCACTCACAAAGCAGTGAAGGATCCCTTCTTGTACTATCACATCTTTTTCCGTGACTACGGTTGCGTTCTGGATAAACTTTGCGATTACGTTCCCGCCCGTGGATTCGATCCGGGCCTCATCCCTACCGGAAACACCTTGGCGGATGATAATGTCTCCGTCAGCTTCTACGTTTGCTTTTTGGACCGTGCCGTAGATCTCTATATTTCCTGCGGCTTTTACAGAATAATTATCTTCTACGTTTCCGGTGATAATCACTGAACCTAGGAATGTAACGTTACCTGTTTTGATCCCAACATCGCCGTTCACTCTATAAACAGTTTCCACGGAAAGTCTACCGCTTGCATAGACCACTTGTCCATTCACTTCTGCTGTGAGTTTGGTTCTGTCTTCGGAGAGGATGGTTCCCTTTCCTTGTTTGAGTTCGGTATCTAATCCGTCTTTTGCAGGAAGAAGTTCGTTAAATAATGTGCGGCCGTACTTCCCTCTTTCTGCTGGGATTTTTTCCGCCAGAAGTTGTCCTACCACAACGTTCTCTATCAGATCCATATCCTTATAATCCACTTTTCCGGATTCATCTTCTCGGAAGACTACCTTCTTACTGATACGAACATGATAGATGACCTGCGCGTTCTTACCGTTCACAGGAGGATCTCCTTCTGCCGCGGTGAAAGGTTGGTTGTAAAATTCGTCTTCCAACCTTCTTTGGATCTCTTCTTCTTTTACTCCGTATTTGATCCCTGCATTCTTGAGATAATTGACTACGTCTTTTACCTCTAGATCTCTGCCCGCAGGTTTAGGTGGAATAAAAGTGATCTTTGCCCTCATCTTATCAGGAGCAATATCCAATACCATTTTACCTTCGGCTCCCTGCCTTGGTTTCATATTGGAAATATAGATAGGTTCTCCCTTGGTCTCTTTTACGATCTTACGGATCTGATTATCATCTACTTCATTAATTCCTCGAACGGAGAGTCTGCGAGAAACTTCGGACAGTTCGATCGGTTTTCCTTCGCCGGAAGGTGGATAGACCGTGAGATAAGTTCCATTTCTGAAAATTTGAACGACCGCTCTTCCGTCTCTGTCCTTAGGTTGTAGGAACTCCTTCAGATCTTTAGAGACTAGTTTGCCGGATCCACCTGTGAGCTTTTTGTCCAGTTCAGAAAGTTCGTCTAAGAATGTATCTTCCGGTAGAACGGATGCTCTGATATGCCAAGGTTCCGAACCGAAAAGTTTTTTCTTTCCACGTTTGATTACTATATAGTCCAGCTCATGGGATTTTCTTTTAAGGTGAGAAGCAGCCATCTGCAGACATTTTTCTAATGTAGGAGCTATGACTTCGACTTGCTCATGTTGGAGCTTATCTAATTCTTTAGATTGGTCTTTTAGAAAGGATGTAAGACTCAAAAGAAACTCCTCCTATCCATTTGGGTCCGGGTGTTTAGAAGATCGGATTCCCCGGAGAACGGGTGTATCGCGCCCCATAGGAAGCGATACATATTCCAAACTTCCTATTCCCTTGTAATACAGAACAAGGATTCCTGCGCAGCTAAGTATATTACTTTTTACTAATAACCGATTTCACTTTTCCTAATTTACTACGAAGTCTTGCTACAGCTCTCGTATGAAGTTGGGAAATCCTGGATTCGGTTACTTCCAATACTTCTCCGATCTCTTTTAATGTTAGATCTTCGTAATAATAGAGAACGATTACTTTTTTTTCTTTGTCCGGAAGTGTCTTGATCGCTTCCACGATCACGTTTTTGATCTCTTCTTTTTCGATGATCGTGTCCGGGTTCATGTTCATAGGAGATTCTAATGTCTCCATGAAAGAAACCTCGTCGTTCTCATCGCCAAGGAACCAAATATCATTTAAAGAGACGAGTGACGTGCCGCTGATCTTAGTAAGAAGTGAGTTGAACTCCTCGACGGAGATCCCCATTTCTTTTGCGATCGCCTCATCTTCGACATGAGCGCCCTCTTTATTCTCGAGCA
Organism: Leptospira dzoumogneensis; assembly: GCF_004770895.1. Taxonomy (NCBI): domain Bacteria; kingdom Pseudomonadati; phylum Spirochaetota; class Leptospiria; order Leptospirales; family Leptospiraceae; genus Leptospira; species Leptospira dzoumogneensis. The sequence goes on from NZ_RQHS01000010.1 coordinate 221,477, forward strand.
TTCCGATAATTTGTTCCAACTGTTTCGCTTTTTGGCGGATGGAACGAGGGATCCAGTCGATGGAACGAAGTTCGTCGAAGATAGAACCTCTGATTCGAGTCATCGCATAGGTCTTAAATTTGATCTGTCTATCCGGATCGAATTTTTCGATCGCATCTAGAAGTCCAAACACACCGTATGAAACAAGATCATCGAACTCAACGTTCTGAGGCATACCGATCGCGATACGACCAGCCACGTGTTTGACTAGAGGAGAATATTTTTCTACAAGATAACTGCGAATATTCTGGTCTTTAGTTGCCCTGTAGGACTTCCAAAGTTCGGTTTCATCCGTATTATTGTATTTTTCGAAAAGTTTGGACATAACTACGGGATGGGCTGGTCCTCTGCTTAAGAGTGTCGTGGACCAAACCGATTTGCAATAGCATTTTTTGACTCAAAAAAGGGAAATCAAGCAGTTTTTTGTCTCATTGGGTTTCTAGGCGGATTTACGCTAAAATCGCGGTGCCGGAGTTCCTACATTCAAAACCTCCGTGATCTCAGTAGCCTCAAAAAAACAAATGATCGCGGAGAGTTCACGGAGACGCAGAGCTGGAAAAGTAGGGATATTTCTTTCACTACCCGCGAAGGACGCGGCCTATTTTTCCTGGCTGCCGTCGTCTTTCGCGAGCATTGTACGGATCGCTTCCGCCATTAACTTAGGCTCGTTTTTGATCGCGATATTTTCTACGATGATATGATCCCCGAATTTATCCGCCTTTTTACGAGGGATCCCGCTCGCGGCAGCTCTCATTTCGTCTGCGCTGCCCGGAGAATCAAAATGAGGGGTAGAAGTATCCGTATCTGCATGTTCTGAGTAGGAATGACGACCTCCACCATCCAAACCATCCTCATCTCCGCTGGAATGAGCGCCGGTGAAATTACCCAACAATTCTAAAAACTCGGGAACTTTGGAAGCTAATACGGAATATACTCCGAATCCAAAAACAGCCATACCGACCGTGGATAAAAAGGTAATGAATATGATATGGCCGAAATAATTTCCGACCATGATGCCGCAGACCAGACTTACGATGAGTCCTAAAAAGGAGAAAAAAGCGAGGAAACCAATTTGCAGGTTCACTCTTCCTCGCTCTGTTGTTTTTCTCTCACATCCACAAAATTGAAAAACTTACGGAAGAATCCGGTGATCCCGGAATCATCTAAATTATCCATTTCTTGGTTGAGTAGAGAATATGTGATCCGATTCAAACAAGCTGCTGCCTTGCTCTTAGGCGAATGGATGATATACGGTTTTTGTTCCCGGATACTTTTTTCCACCTCGTCGTCTTGGAAGATGAATCCTAAATTTTCGACCCGAACTTCTAAGAACTGACCTGAGATATCGATCACACGATCCGCTACTTTTTTCCCTTCGATAGCGGAACGTACACGGTTCACCACCATCTTTAGATTTTTATCTCTGCTTTGGGAAACGATCGCTTTGATCAGTCCATAAGAGTCCGTGATTGCGGTAGGCTCCGGTGTAGTAACTACGATCACATCATCCGCAGGAAGTGTGAGTCCGATCACGTTAGAACTGATCCCTGCTCCTGTGTCTATGATCATATAATCATAAGAATCCAGATCGGCGAATCCTTTGATCAAATTATTTCTTTGGGTATCGTTCAGGTTCGCGAGTTGTGAATAACCGCTAGCGCCCGCGATGATATCCACTCCTTCCGGAGCTTGGATGATAATATCCTTTAAACTTTTATGTCCCTTGACTACGTGATATAAATTGTATTTAGGGATGATCCCTAAGATCACATTCACGTTAGCGAGTCCTAGATCTCCGTCGAATACTAGGACCTTCTGTCCTGCCTTTGCCATGGAGATGGCAAGGTTTACGGAGATAGTACTTTTACCGACCCCACCCTTTCCGGAAGCGATCGCTATAATCTTAGTCATAGGTTTGGTTGAAGACACGAGTTTCAAACTCGTATTACCCTCGGTAAGTTTCCGCAACTGAGTCGCTTGGTCCATCCTAACCTCTTTCTCTGGGACTTAGGTTTTCTACCGAAACCTTAAGCGGAGAATACTTCTCCACGGATCTCGATGAGTTTTTCCGGATTTACTGCGCATTCAGCGAGTTGGTGTTTTTCCGCTGGGATCATATCGAAGGGAACTTCTTGGCCAACACTTAAATGGGTAAAACCCTTATTAAGTGTATCGGCTAGTTCCAGAAATCCACCCAAAAATTCCGCTTCGTCCAGTTTAGTTAATAAAATTCTACGGAAACCAAGGGGTTCGTAGGCTTTCATTACGGAGTGGGTGTGATGATACGAAGATGTGGCGGATAATACAAGGATATTTTCTACGTTGTCCCTTTCTCCGAAAGCGGAAAGGTATCCGTACATTTTACTAAGCTGGTCCACATTGCGATGGCTGTAACCCGCAGTATCTATTAAGATCAGTTCCGATCCGTCTCTTGCCAGGGTCTCCTGAAAACGTTTCAGATCTTTTACGGCATAAAAAGGCATTTCCATGGTATCTGCGTAGCGTTTTAACTGCTCGATCGCAGCGATCCTATAGTTGTCAGTCGTGTAAAGAGACACTGATTTTCCCATATGAAGATGGTACTTAGCGGCTAGTTTTGCGATGCTAGTTGTTTTTCCGCTGCCTGTAGGTCCCACAAAGAAAACCACTTTTCTTTGTCCTCTTCTGGTTCCTTTAAAAATGTCCGGTTCCACCTGCACTCTTTCGGAAAGAACCTCTACAATTTTTTCCTGAACTGCAACTGTCCGGGAACGATCCAAAGGAGAAAGTCTCTGCTCCGCTTGGGAAATAATTTCTTCCGCATAAGCCTCGCTCATTCCTTCTTTGACAAGCTTATCCCTCATTTTAAGGATATTGGAATCCTGCTCTTTACGGACCTTTCTGGAAATTTTAGGCTCGAATTCTTTGGAGAAAGAAAGTCCTAAATTCTCTTCGGATTCTATCGCTTCGGAAGTGACTTCTATCAGTTCTTTCGGCAAAGAAGAAGCTCTGCTTGGGCGAGAAGTTCTTTCTTCCCAGCTAGGCAATTCTTCTAGGCTTCTTCTTTTTTCGGATCCAAGAGTGGACTTTTGTTTGAGTAGTTCTTTTAGGTCTTGGAGTTTTTTCTCCACCTTCTCTCTGGAACTTGCCTTTTCAGGAATTCCAACTTGGATCTCCACAACCTTGCGGGCCATAAGTCCAGTCCCGAAAACCCCGCCTTCGGTCAAAATCCTATGTTCGATGACATGGGCTTCCGGGCCATATTTCATCTTCATCTGCATTAGGCAGTCCTGTAGATCCTTGCCCCTAATCTTTGCGAAATCCATGTGATCCTCCTGTTTTTTCGATTAAAATATTACGTTTTACTAAACCACTTCCGCGGGTTCCGCCGCCTGGGCTTGTGCAATCCTAAGTTCGCCTGCGATTACCGTCGGAACGGATGAATGAACTTCTTCCAATGCAAGAACCGCGAAGTTCCTAGGCGGGAATTCTTTCGCTAAAAAATAAGCGAAAGGCATTCTTACTTCTCTGTTCACCACGTAGATCGGGAATCCTCTTCCTTCTTGGACTTTGCGGTTCATATCCGCTACTGATTCCAAAAGTCTTCTTTGGAAATCCGGAGGAAGTACCAAAATATCCCTTCCTTCCAAACGATCCTGTGCCAGAGACTTGTTCAATCTGTCGAGCACCCGGCCTTCTACCACGATGACTTGTAATTTTCCATCCACCATATAATCTTTTACGATCGTATTGGAGATAGATTGTCTTACGAATTCCGTAAGAACATATGGGTTCGGATACTTGCCCATCTTGTTTGCAACTGTTTCCAAAATTGGGACAAGATTGCGGATCCCCAAACCTTCTCTGAGAAGATTCTGAAGTACTTGCTGCAACATTCCCAAATTCCCCGGTTTGTCCGCTTCCAATTCTTGGATAAGTGTCGGATACTGAGATCTGTAATGATCCAAAAGTTTTTTGACTTCTTCTCTTCCGAGCAAACTGGAAGCGTGAGTCGCAAGTAATTCTCTCAAATATGTGATGATTACGGTAGAAGAGTCCACCACGATAAAACCTTTGGACTCCGCATCTCCTTTCGAATCCGCAGAGATCCATTTCGCGGTCCTCCCATAAGCAGGTTCCATGAAAGATTCTCCTTCGATAGAAGAAAGATCCTGGCTTTCCGCGGAAGGCATTGCCATTAGTTTTTCAGGACGGATTGTACTGGAGCCTACTTCCACTCCATTGATCTTGATCGTGAATTGATCCGGAGGTATTTCCAAATTATCTAATATACGGATCGGAGGAATAACGATCCCGCTTTCACGAGCGAATTTTCCCCTTAAATTGGAAATTTGGTCCATCAATGTTCCGCCTTGAGTAGCGTCCACGAGTGGTACCAAATGATAACCGAATTCTATCTCGATAGGCTCGATCCTAAGTTCGTCGTAATAGTCTCTAGGTTTGCGGTCTCCGACGGCCTCTTTTTCCTTCTTCTCCAAAACCTCTAGCTGTTCTTGGACTGTTCTTTCAAGTGAGTAAGCTAGATATGCAAGTCCTCCCGCAAGAAGTACCATCGGGATAAAAGGTAACCCGGGAATAAATGAACCGAGCCCCATAGAGGCGGCGACTACATACAATACCTTGGAGTTTGCAAATAGCTGCGTCTTAAATTGTTTTGCGAGATCCGATTCGGAACCTGAACGAGTAACTATGATACCTGTAGCGACTGTAGTGAGAAGCGCAGGGATCTGGGAAACAAGTCCGTCACCAATGGTGAATTTTCCGTAAGTTTCGACTGCAGCTATGAAAGATTCACCTCGGATACTTGCACCGATGATAACTCCACCGATCAGGTTGATCCCTGTGATGATCAGCCCTGCTCTCACGTCCCCTTGCACGAATTTACTCGCTCCATCCATGGAACCGTAAAAGTCCACTTCTGCTTCTATCTTCTTTCTACGTTTTCGGGCTTCTGCCTCGTTTATGTTCCCGGTAGAAAGTTCCATATCGATTGCCATTTGTTTACCAGGCAATGCATCCAACGTGAACCTTGCTGCCACTTCGGAGATACGGGTCGCACCTTTAGTGATCACAAGCACCTGAACGATCACTAAAATTAAGAAGATAATAAATCCAACTACATACTTACTTAAACCGGATTCACTTCCCACTATAAAGGAACCGAATGCGTCGATGATCGCACTATTTACCGCAGGACCTTTCGACAAAATTTGTCTGGTTGTAGAAACGTTCAGAGCCAATCGATAGATCGTTGTGATCAATAATAAGCTAGGAAAAATAGAGAATTCAGCCGGCTCCTTGATAGACAAAGAAGTCAAAACGATGAGTAAACTTAATGCCAAGCTGAATAAGATCAGAATGTCTAAAATAAATCCCGGTAATGGAACGACTAACATCCCGACGACAGCTACCGCTCCCGCACCCAGGATGAAGTCGGATTGTGTATACCATTTCTTATCCATAATATTCTCCTAGGCTTAAGAAGCGTTTCGGAACGCTCTCCGGAAAGATTCGAGTTTCGTAAAGATCACACTTAGGGCGGTATAGAATTTAGCAGGAACTTCCTGTCCAATCTCCACCTCGTCATAAAGTGTCCTTGCCATTGGGCGGTCTTCGACTGTTGCGATATCGTTCGCCTTTGCCACCCGGATAATACGTAATGCGAAATCGTCGACACCCTTTGCGATCACGACAGGCGCTCTGTGTTTGTTCGGTTTATACTCTAATGCCACCGCAAAGTGGGTCGGGTTGGTAATGACCACGTCCGCTTTGGGAACTTCTGCCAGCATCTTGCTCTTTTTGATCTGGTCTCTGGCCATTTGTCTTCTTCTGGCTTGTAAAGAAGGGTCCCCGTCCTGTTCCTTCATCTCTCTTTTGGATTCGGAAGGAGTCATTTTGAGTGCTTCTTCGTATTCGTATCTTTGGAAGAAGTAATCCCCGATACTGATCGCGAGAAGTAGTATACCTACTACTATAAAAATTTTGAATGCAGTGTAAGTGATTAATGCTACCGATTCTTCGAGCCCCATATTCCCGAGCATGAGTATCTTGAAGAAGTCCTTCTCTATAACAAAATAGGAAACCCAAGCGATCGCGGCTACTTTGACTAAGGACTTACCTAAGCTGAATAATGTCTGGCGATTCGGAAGTACCTTTTTGAAATTAGGACGTATCCTTCCGAAATTGAAAGCCAATGCACGAGGTGCGAATAAAAATCCAGTTTGAACAACATTACCAACAATCGCAGCAACCACTGTGATCCCCATTAAAGGAAGAAGCAGCTGCGTAATATCCACAAGAGCATTGTTCAGAAGTTCACTTACTGTTTCGGAACTAACCACATTCGCTGAACGTATTCCGAAAAAATATTTTCTCAAAAGATAATAGGATCTCATGAAAAAATATTCTCCCATGAGATACATCAGAACGATGCCTGCGAGTAGAACGATCGCGGATGCGACTTCGGGGCTCTTAGGAACGTTTCCTTTTTCTCTTTCTTCCCTTCTTCTTCTTTCGCTGGCAGGTTGTGTACGTCCTTCGTCTTCCGCTGCGAATAATTGCAGGTTGATCCGAAAAGGAACAGCAGCGGGCTGTGGGCGTGGAGTCGCGTGTAGGAATTCCAACATCGCATCAGAGAAAAGTCCCGACATCTTCTTCCAAAAGGATCCCATTAGTTCGGCCATCCTTTCAGCATTAGGTTCATCTTCTCGAAAGAAAGTTGGAATGCATTGTCCATCTGAGTGATCAAAAAAGGAACAATCAGGATCATAACTACAAGACCGATCGCGATCTTGATGGGAAAGCTAAGCTGTAGAATATTCAACTGAGGAGCGGCTTTGCCCATCAAAGCTTCCGAAACAGTAACTAAGAATAGAACTCCAAGAATCGGCAGGGAAATTTTGAAAGCCACCAGGAACATAGCACCGATCGCCTCTTCCATCGCCTTGTAAAGACCGTCTTGGATCTCTGGCACAAGTTTCAAAACCTGCACCTTCTCGAATGAATATACCAAACTTTCGAATAGAAAACGGTAAGCTCCGAGTGAGAGGAACAGAAGCATACCCAACATATTCTTAAGAGTACTGATCACAGGAAGACTTGTTTGAGAGATAGGATCCAAGATCTCAGCGTAACCGAAACCAAGTTGGACGTTAAAAAATTCTCCCGCCATTTGGAAGGAAGAGAATACCAAACTCACTAAAAATCCCATTAGCACACCGATCAATACCTCAGCCATCACGATTAAACCGTAATCAGTCATATTGCCCGGGATCGGAGGAACAAAACCTGCACTTACAGGAAATAAAATTACGGAGATCAGAAAACCAAGAGTCATCCTTTGCGCAAAAGTGATGGAAGCAAAGGAGAACACAGGAGCCACGGATAGAAGCCCCACGATCCTTGCCAGGATCAGAAGAAACACTTGGAAATTTCCTACAAAGTATTCCATTTTTTGAATCTAAAACTTCTCTATCATCAGGAAAAGATCCCTGGTATAATCAGTCATTGTCTGGAGCATCCAACCCGCAAAGATCACGATCACTGCAAAAATGGATAATAATTTAGGAACAAAAGCGATCGTAGGCTCTTGGATAGAAGTTGTGGTTTGTAAAATACCTATGATCAACCCTACCACCATCGCAGTCAGCAGGATGGGAGAAGAAAGTTTCAGAGTCACAAACAATGCGTCTCTGATCAGAGTGATTGCATCTACTTCCGTCATTTATAACTCCTCACGAGCTCGTAGACGATTAAATTCCAACCATCCACAAGAACGAATAAGATCAATTTAAACGGCAAACTTACCATCACAGGAGGAAGCATATTCAAACCCATGGAGAGAAGTGCGGAAGCCACCACAAGATCCACTACGATAAACGGAATAAATATGATAATCCCGATCCAAAACGCCTTCTTTATCTCTGAAAGCATGAACGCGGGAATAAGAACATAATTCGGAACATCGTCGAATGATTCTACATTCTCCACTTTTCCGATCTTTAAAAATAGAGCCACATCCTTGGCTCCGCTTGTACCGATCTGCCTCATCATAAATTCTCTAAGAGGGATCATGGACTTATCAAAAAATTCGTTTGTATCTATCTTGCCTTCCATGTACGGATTCAGACCTTTCTCATACACGATATTCAAGGTGGGAGCCATGATAAAGAATGTCATGAATAACGCTAAGCCCACCATTACCTGATTAGGCGGAAGGTTCTGGATAGAAAGTGCCCTTCTCACAAAATCCAGAACGATCACTATCTTAGTGAAAGAAGTCAGGGACATCACGATTGCAGGAGCCAAAGAAAGAATGGTAACCAAGAAAAGGATCATCAAAGAAAGACTCGTTTCTCTAGGACCTTTTGCCTCGTTCACATTGATATTCAGATTTGGGATAGGGATCCTAGGCGCATTTGCTTGGGCGAAAGTATCCTCGGGGATCGCAATTATCAAAACGGCAAAAAGAAGGACTCCCGAAAGTATCTTCCACATAATAAATTTATGTCTCATACCTTCAGAAAACTCTTTCCCTGCCTTTGTAGCGAACCCCTCTCCCACTTTTCCCCCTAGTTCAAATCGAATAATCCGTTCTCCAGACTATTCCTTTCCTTCTTAATTTCGTCTAACTTCTCTTTGAGTTTTCTCTGTTTCTCTTTTCTTTCACTTGGAGTTTGGCGAAGAGTTTGTTCTTCATCTTCCGACTTTCCGGTCAGACGAATATTCAAATCCTTTAATTGTTCCAGAGCAGTGACTAAGAAACCGCCTTCCGGAGGTTTAAATTCGTCTCTCATTCTCTGGAGCCTTGCCTTAGTTTCCGTATCCGTAATTTCGGAAATTAAATTAATACCGTTATCCGCCACACCCAATACGAAAATTTGCCCAGTCACTTCCACGATTTGTAACTGTTTGTTCGTGCCCAGGTTCAAACTCCCAAGAAGATTCATTTCTCCTCGAACGGGAAGAGAACCTTCTCTGGATTTTGCAAGAGTCCTTAAGACCCAATATGCAGCTCCACAAAGAATCCCTAATACAAGAACGATCCTAAATAAGATCCCTGCGAGACTTGGTCCATCCGAAACAGGCTTATATCTTTCTTCCACAGGATTCGGCGCTGACTCAGTTGCCGCTTCCTTCTTCTCCTCTTGTTTAGGAGTAGAAGGTGCCGAAGATTCAGGGGCCTTTTTGTCAGCAGTGCCCAATTCCCTCTTGAGAACTTCGTCCATTTGTTCTCTTTCGGAACCTTGGGAGTATAATCCTCCGGCAATACCCGATAAAATACAAAAGACTCCGAACGCCAAAGCGAGGGAGCCGAATCCTGAAAAAAACGAATGGATCGTTTGAAAAATTCGGCTCATCCGCCTCCCGACTCCGGCTTGATCCTATCGGCCGGACTTACGATATCCGTTACACGCACACCGAAGTTTTCGTCGATGACCACAACCTCTCCCTTCGCGATCAACTTACCGTTCACTAAAAGATCCACCGGCTCACCTGCCAACTTGTCCAACTCTATGATGGAACCTTCTCCCAAACCTAAGATATCTTTAATATACATCTTGGTTCTTCCGAGTTCCACGGTCACGGACATCTGAACGTCCATGAGAAGATTCAGGTTCGGAGTGCCTTGGGCGCCGCTTGCAGTTGCAAGATTCGGGAAAGAAACTCCCTTCATTCCTACTTGGGAAATTCCTCCGCCGCCCATTCCACCTTGGTAGCCGCCGCCACCATAATCTCCGCCTCCCCCTCCTCCGGATCTTTTGGAAAGGGAGAGAATATCATTCGCCATGGATAAAGATAGAATGAACTGAACTCTAAAAGATGGAAGTCCTTCAATCGCTAAATTGAAGAAGGTCCGCACAAGTGGATCACCTTCCGGGAGCACCAATGCGGCAGGAGAAGTTACATGCCTGGTCTCAGCAGGAGAACCATTCACTCCGCCACCTGTCTTAGCAGCGATCTGAGATTGAAGCGCTCCCATAATAGGAGTCAAACTATCTCTTAGAGTTTGGAGCTGGCCTTCGTCCAGACCGCCTGAATCGAAACCACCCATCATCATGTTTGCGATACGAGCCGCATTATCGGCCCCCATCGCAAGAACAACTCTTCCGTTCAGATTTCCTGAATAGGTAGAATATAATAAAAACGTGTTGGACTTAAGTTCCGCTTCCACATCCTTCCGGGACTTTGCCTCGGAAGTCGGATTCATGAAGTTGGAAGTTTTAGAAAGAATAGCTGCTAAGGTATTCCCTGCAGTCATAAAACAATGAGAAAGAAAGTCAGACAGAAGATCCCTATCTACCGGAGAAAGACCGGCAGCTTCCTTGGACCCGCCTCCGGCAGCCATGCTGCTGCCTGGATCAAATGAATCGTTTGCACCCGCTAAAAGGGCGTCTATTTCTTCCTGGGAAAGGGATCCTTCACCCATATTGGGCACTCTCTCTTAGTTTTGGATTAGGAGACATAATAAAAAGAAATTTGTCGACCCTTTTTTTTCTTGCTCAGAAAATCGGTAGGAAAAGGCCGGGGGCTTATTAGATAAAAGCCTAGTTTTGGAGTGAAAACAAGTATATTTTGGTTAAAAAGAAATCAGGTCTCCACTGTCTCGATCAGAAAAGAAGAAAGGTCCACATATTGAGAAGCGTTTCCATGGATGTCGATCCCCACAAGCTTGCCTTCCGCATCCAAATCGATATTCAGATCCGTGTTCACTTCCCTGGTTTCAGTCGAAGGACGGTCAGATAAATCGATATAGACAGAATCAGTTTCAGGAAAATGGGTAATTTTCATCTTTTAAATCCCCGATCGAAAAAGGCATTATGAACGGTTTTGCGATCTTCTAAAGTAATAACACGAAGGTATTTTTGGGCCTCGTCAATCCATTTCCAGTAGCGAAATCTTTTATCGATCTGGATCACTTTATAATCAGGATTGGAGATCGTCTCTTTCACCCAGTCCAAACGAATGTCAGGCCGCCTTTCCAATACCAGATTTTTTCGATTTTTTGCGTAGATTGGACTTGACTGGCAATTGGAAGTCTCGTATTTTACCAAACGGTAAATTAACTAAATGGTTAAATACGAGACACAATCCGATCGACTGAGCAATACTTTCGCCGCTTTGGCAGACCCAACCAGGAGGGAAATCCTTCTCTATTTAGTCTCCGGAGAAGCTACCGTAAAGGAATTGGCGGAACCTTTTAATATGAGCCTGCCCGGCATTTCTAAACACCTGAAGGTTTTGGAAAAAGCAGGGCTAATTGAAAGAGGAAGAGAGGCGCAATGGAGGCCCTGTAAGATCCGACCGGATGGTCTAAAGGAAGCTTCCGGTTGGTTGGATCATTACCGCCATTTCTGGGAAGAAAGTTTGGATCGTTTGGATGCATATCTACAACAACTCCAAGCTCAAAATAAAGAGCCGGAAAAATAGATCGGTTATACCGGGAATTTGTCCCGGTGCTATATTAGAATTATATAAAAAGGTACATTCAGAATGTCTGAAATTAAAACTGAAAACACGACCAAAGCCACTAAAAAAGAGTGGATCGGCCTGGCAGTGATCGCATTGCCCTGCCTGCTATATGCGATGGATTTAACTGTTCTTTATCTTGCGGCTCCTCAATTGACTGCGGATCTGAATCCTACTCCTTCTCAACAATTATGGATCATGGATATTTACGGATTTTTAGTCGCAGGTTTTCTTGTGATCATGGGAAATCTGGGAGATAGAATAGGTCGTCGTAAACTTCTTCTTTATGGGGCAGCGGCATTCGGAGTGGCATCCGTTCTTGCTGCATTCTCCCCTAGTTCCGAAATTTTGATCCTAACACGAGCGATCTTAGGGATCACGGCGGCAACTTTGGCTCCTTCTACCCTATCATTAATTCGTAATATGTTTTTAGATCCGGAAGAGAGAACTTTTGCGATCGGTATCTGGGGAATGAGTTTTTCCTTAGGCGGAGCGATCGGTCCTCTTGTAGGCGGAGTTCTACTGGAATATTTCTGGTGGGGTTCCGTTTTTTTGATGAGCGTTCCTATTATGATACTTCTTCTAATCGTTGGACCTAAACTTCTTCCTGAATTCAAAGATCCGAATGCAGGCAAGATGGATCTGCCAAGTGCGGTTCTATCCTTAGTATCCGTGCTTTCTATCATCTACGGCTTAAAGCAGATCGCAGAGAACGGTTTGGGAATTGTTTCCGCTCTTACCATACTTGCAGGGCTTTTAGTCGGAGCTATCTTCGTCAAAAGACAATCTACTCTTGCTGATCCGATGATAGATCTTCAATTATTCAAACTTCCTGCGTTCGCCGCTGCAGTTGCCGGAAATACTATGACCATCTTTGTGGCATTAGGAACTTTCTTATTCATTTCCCAATACTTACAATTGGTTTTAGGACTTTCTCCTTTGGAAGCTGGACTATGGACCCTTCCCGGAGCAGTGGGTAACGTGATCGGTTCACTTACTATCCCCATAGTAGTTCGAAGCATGCGTCCATTGTACGTGATGATAAGCGGTTTAGTATTACTCTCGATCGGAATGTTTTTGTATACACTCATCAATACGGAAAACGGTGTTTGGGTAATCATTGCAGGATCTCTAATCATGTCCCTCGGGATCTGCGCAGTTGTGATCTTAGGAACCGATATCATCGTTAGTTCTGCGCCTCCTGAAAGAGCGGGAGCTGCGGCTTCTATTTCTGAGACAGCGGCAGAGTTTGGCGGAGTTCTTGGAATTGCAGTACTCGGAAGTATAGGTGTTGCGATCTTCAAATCCAGGATCAATTCAATCGATCTTCCCGGGCTTACTCCAGAGCAATGGGAAAGTTCTCATAATACTTTAGCTTCTGCGGTAGCTATAGCGAAAGAACTTCCTGAACCGAGCAGACAGATCCTGCTTAGTACTGCACAAGGCGCATTCACCGATTCTTTACACTTTGTTTCTTTTTTAAGTGTAGGGATCTCTATCGCTCTGGCGTTTGCGATCTTTTTCATCTTAAAGGATAGAAAAGAGCAGGAAGCGGCTGCCGAGCCGGTAGAGTTGGATAAAGCGGCAAGATAATATTAATAGAATATAAATAAGGAAAATAGAATGAAAGCAGAAGTTTCAGTCGTTGGAAAAGAAATTATAGGGGTTAAAACTTTTGATGCCCCAAGAGAATTAGTTTGGAGCGCTTGGACCGACCCTAAACAAGTAGCGATCTGGTGGGGACCGAACGGTTTTACGAATACCATTCACGAAATGAACGTAAAACCGGGAGGAGTCTGGAGATTCATAATGCATGGTCCCGATGGAACGGATTATCCGAATCGTATCGAGTTCATAGAGGTGGTTCAACCTGAAAAACTGGTCTATGATCATGGAGACGATTCTAATCCGAAACAATTCCATGTAACGGTCATTTTCGAAGAAGAAGGTTCTAAAACCAAACTTACCATGAGATCCAGATTCGCGAGCGAAGAAGATATTAAAAAAGTCGCAGATTACGCGTTGGAAGGACTTAGACAAACTCTGGGACGTCTACGAGAATTCTTGGAAAAGAAGTGAGAAGTTTCAGACCTACTTTCGAATATAATAATTTTTTAAAGAGCGGAGAAGAAGTTTGTGAACGAGATCAAACAACCTGAATTTAAGGAAATGATGCTGACCAGGACTCTGAATGCACCCAGAGATCTGGTATGGAAGGCTTGGACGGATCCGAATATGGTATCTCAATGGTGGGGCCCGCATGGGTTTACTGCTCCTCTCTGCCAATTAGATCTTCGTCCAGGCGGAGAAATACTCATCCACATGAAGGATCCTGAAGGTGGGGTCAATCCTATGAACGGTACTTATAAGGAGATAGTTACTTTAGAAAAGATAGTATTTTCTTCTTATATCGCTTTCGAGATGGATGGCAAAAAACCTGCGGCGGAGATCCAGATCACAATTCTATTTGCAGACAAGGGTTCTCAAACCGAACTTCAAGTGCGTGCACTTCCGATCAAGGTGGATCCTGAACTTTATCCTGCAGTGGAAGGTATGGAAGAAGGTTGGACCCAAACCCTGGACAAACTTACTGCGATTTTTGCTTAATTACCCTGGATGGAAAACGAAACAAAATATAAACATTAAGGAAACAGAATATGAAAACAAATCTGCTGCAAATACTAAGTTTTTGGATCATCATTTTTCCTTTCCAAAAAAGGAAAAGAGCCGGAGCTTAATTTCATAATATTATTAAAATTTAAAGGAAACTATTGGATGAATTTGGACATATTTAAGAATGAAACCCTGAATATCAAAGCGGATATAGCGATCTTAGTGGCAAGAGTGGTCTGCGGTTACGCATTTATACTGCATGGCTGGGGAAAAATACAGGATCCTCTTCATTGGATGGGACCGGATTCTTCCGTGCCTGCTATTTTCCAATTTTTAGCCGCTCTTTCAGAATTCGGCGGAGGGATAGCTTGGGTGATTGGACTTTTGACAAGGCTTGCTTCCTTCGGGATCGTTTGCACTATGATCGTGGCCGCCTACTTTCATTCGGTGATCTTGGGGGATTCTTTCATCAATCTGACCGGTGGGAGATCCTACGAATTGGCTGGAGTGTTCTTTACAATCTCCTTGGTATTTCTGACAGTAGGAGCAGGAAGATTCTCCTTGGATCAAAAAATCTTTGGAAGTAAATCATAGTAGATTAAATTCTATCCCTAAGAGCGCTTTTGCTCTTGGGGATTTCCTTTCGTGATAGATTATATCCGCAAAATTTTAGACGCGAGAGTGTACGACGTTGCGGTCCATACTCCCTTGGACCCAATGATCCGAATGAGCCAAAGATTAAATTCTTCGGTCCTATTAAAAAGGGAGGATCTACAGCCGATCTTCTCCTTTAAGATCAGAGGAGCATATAATCTAATTTCCAGACTTTCTTCCGAAGAAAAAAGGTCAGGAGTGATCTGCGCTTCCGCAGGAAACCATGCACAAGGAGTCGCACTCTCCTCTCAAAAATTAGGGATCAAGGCAATCATTGTGATGCCTATCACTACTCCATCCATCAAAATAGAAGCAGTCCAATATTTCGGAGCGGAGATCGTTCTTCATGGAGATACTTTTGACGAAGCATACTCTCATGCTAGAAAATTAGAAAAGGAGAAGGGACTAAAATTTATTCATCCCTACGACGATCCGGACGTGATCGCGGGCCAAGGGACCGTGGGTCTCGAAATTTTACAACAATATCCGGATCCGATCGAGGCGGTCTTTATTCCGATAGGAGGAGGAGGTTTAGCAGCAGGAGTCGCTTCTTATATTAAATTTTTAAGGCCTGAGATCAAAATAATAGGAGTGGAACCTTCGGACGCTGCTTCCATGAAAGAAGCGATCTCCGCAGGAAAAAGGGTCATATTAGACAGAGTCGGATTATTTGCGGACGGTGTAGCGGTCAGACAAGCGGGAGAAGAAACATTCAATATTTGTAAAGAACTCTTGGACGATGTATTGGTCGCAAATACGGACCAGATCTGTGCCGCAGTCAAAGATATATTCGAAGACATGAGAGTCATCGCAGAGCCCGCGGGTGCACTGTCTCTTGCAGGATTAAAATCCTATGTGCAACAAAATCCGAATCGAACCGGAGCACTTATCGCGATCAATAGCGGTGCAAATATGAATTTTGATAGGCTCAGACATGTTGCAGAGAGAGCAGAAATCGGAGAATCCAGGGAAATTTTACTCGGAGTCACCATTCCGGAAAAACCGGGAAGTTATCTTAGATTCGTCCAGACTCTAGGAAATAAGATCATCACTGAATTCAATTATAGATATGCCACAGACAAACAGGCACATGTATTCGTAGGTTTAAAACTGAAAGTTTCTTCCGAAAAAGAAAATGTGATCTCAGAATTAGAATCCTTAGGTTACGAGGTATTGGATATTAGTGCGAATGAAACGGCAAAGATCCATATCCGATATATGGTGGGAGGAAGAGTTTCAGAACTCAAAGACGAGATCATTCTGAGATGTGAATTTCCGGAACGACCGGGAGCCTTGCTGAAATTTCTGGAATCGGTCGGCACCAATTGGAATATTACATTATTCCATTATAGGAATCATGGAGCGGATTACGGAAGGGTATTAGTAGGATTCCAGGTCCCTTCTTCCGATAGAGAAGGTTTTAGAGAGAGACTCAAAAGTTTAGGTTATCCTTACGAAGAAGAAACGGATAATCCGGCTTATAAGATGTTTTTACATACCGTTTGATTGAAAGCCCGGGACAGACACAACTACTTGCCCTAAATCCTCAGGTATCTACTCTGAAGTATGCCCTCTTGACCATTTTTTGGATATCATATCTTTGGCCGGGATCTTCTCCCAAACAAAAGAACATGATCCCATACATTACGTTTTCTTTAAATAAGGTGATATGCAGAATATGAAGATTACTTCCCTTGTCTTTGTAATAGACCCTGAATGCGGGACGACTTGCTACTTCTAATTCTCCGAATTCTATGACCCTGCCGTTCCCTTTTTTGATGGAATCAATGATCCCCATTTGGAATTCACGATTTAAGGCACCATGATCTATGGATTCCGTTAATTCTTTCCGAGTGATCAGAACACTTGCGGACTCATTATAATCTTTTGCCGCAAAAATTCCTCCAGCAAAAGGTTCCATTGGGAACCAGTCGAAAGGAATGGTCAGGTTCAAAGGAAAATTCGGCTCCTTCTTCTCTTCCGGAGAGAGAGATACAAATACGGAAAATATCAGAAAGACGAAAAGGATACGATTCATGGAATTCCCAGGTCCCCAGGTTCTCCCTGCGCATACAATCTGAGAGAATCGAAGCTGTAAATGCCGGTATTATGGTAATCTCCCCAGACCAAATTGATCGCGTATCTTCCCACCTTGGAAAAAGATAATAATTTGGCCTGCGTAATCCCGCTAGTCGTAGCTCCTACTTTTCCTCCATGTCCCCCCTTACAGACCACGCAGGGGCATCTTTTTCGGAGTTCTAATAGAGGAAATTCGGAGATCACTCCGTCTTTCCATTCTATTTTTAGAATATTCTCATCGAATTCTATGGTTTCCGGTGTAGTCGCTTTTAAACTAAGGCTCATATTATCTAGGAAGTTTTAAGACCTGTTTTCTGAAAGTTCCGATCGTGGTTCCGTAAGTCACCTTTTCGTTTAGAGGAAGTTCCGCAAAATCGAAAGTATCTCTTTCCAAGATCAGGATCACAGTGGAACCCATTTCGAATCTTCCTAGTTCCGCACCTTTTTCGATCATGATGGAAACGTCTTTATAATCTTCTTCTTTGGTTGTTCTGATGAGAGTATTCGTGATGATCTTTTTATCGTAAGTCACGCGTATACGACCTACGTTAGAAGCACCCACTTTGATCACTGCTACAAGTCCGAATTCGGTCTGTAAGAATGTGATCAATCTTTCGTTCTTAGGGAAAAGTCCTCTAATCCCGAAAACTGCCAGCTCGTTTACTGGAAAAAGTTTTCCAGGTTCATAATAATATCCTAATATTCTTCCGTATGCAGGAGAATGGATCCTATGATAGTCCTGAGGAGAAAGATAAAATGTGATATATTTTCCGTTCTCGAATTTAGAAAGGTATTTGTCCCCGCCGATCAATTCCTTCAAGTTATAATCCACACCTTTTGCCTGTAGGATTACCTGATCGTTGATATCTCCAAAACCTGTGATCCTTGCATCCACTGGAGAAACAAGTGCATTCTCCGCAGAATCGATAATCCTCGCACCGGCCTTTAATGCTCTGGTAAAAAATTGGTTTAAAGAGTTATACTCTTTGATCTCCAATTCGGCTTCGTTCAAGTTGATCTTGTATGCTTTTGCAAATGCCTTTAAGATCGGGATCATGATAAATCTAGGCAGCCTTAAGGAAGCTAAGATCCCGAATAATAAAGAGACCAAGTTTTTAGGCAGGATAGAAAGAAGAAGAAGATAAAAATCCTTAAAGATCTCGTAATGCGCCCCACCCTCCAGGAATTTTCTGAGTTCCCCTTGGGCCACCTTAGCTAAAAGAACTAAACTGATCAGAACTGGAACCGCAGTGATCAGAGCGAGTCCATAACCAATACCGAATACTCGCAATAGGAATTCTTCTCCATATTGAACGTAAGCATAAGCGGAACCAAGTAAGGACGCTATGAATAGGATCCGATACACATTTGCGAATTTTTCTCCGAAGATATATCTCGCATTCTGCTCTCCAGTATAGAACCACCCGGAGATCGCAACTATAGAGAATAATAAGAAGGACGCGATCAAAGCCAGTCTTGCAGGATCCGTAGGACCGTTTATCAATACGGATAAGAAATTTTTAACAGACTCAAGATCTTTCACTCCGAAGGAGAATAACGCGTAGATCACCAGAGTGGAGATCACAAATCCTTCGAAGAATGTGGCAAGCATACTCACGATCCCCTGTTTTGCGGCGGAATCGGTACGAACCACTCCTGCTACTCCGGCACTTTTTCCGATCCCAGTTTCGGTGGATAAGAAGAACATTCCCGTCCCGGTGCTGAAAATCCTTGCGAGAGAAAATCCTCCTCCAAGTAAAAGAGAGAAAGGTTGCATCGCTTCCTTAAAGACCGCTTCCAGGAACGCATAAAAATTCCCTAAATGATCTCCGAACAATAGAATATAACTTAAGAAAAATAGAATAAGACCTATAGGAGCTATATAAGAAGAAACTCTTCCGATCCTTCTGATCCCGCCTAACACCACGAATACTACTATGATCGAAACTAAAAACGGAACGGTCATCCCTTGGATATCCAATCCATTCTGAGCCAAAAAGGAAGCACCTAAAATCGGGATCGCACTTCCCATAGAAAGTACCGTTAACAAACAAGCCAAAGAAAAAGCGATGGCAAGCCATCTAGCTCTAAGAGCTTTTTCTATAAAATACATCGGGCCTGAAAGGTATCTTCCGCTTTCCAACTTGATCCTGAATCGGATCGCGAGTGTAGAAGAAACAAAACGAAGAGGCATGATCAGAAAACTAGAAAGCCAGATCCAAACTAGAACTCCCGGACCTGCTAATACTAATGCAAGTGCGGAACCAAGCACTGCTCCTGGAAGTAAGGAGGAACCTGTTCCGGCATAGAATGCCTGAGAATGTACCAAACGTCCTCTGGAACCTTTGTAATCCATGTTCCCGGAAAAAATTTTAATCGCTAAAAATAGGAATCGGACCTGAGGAAACTTCAAACGGAAGGTAAGGTATAACCCAATAAAAACTAAAAAGTAAAAATAAGGTTTTAGAAGATCCAAATCCAAGAACGGAAATAGTTTAGTAGTCAGCATCCCAATCAATCTTTCCTTAAAATAAAGGCTTTTACAATTATTGGCCCGGAAAATTCTGCTAGCATGCCGGGCTCCTACACAGTTTTCACGCATCCAGTCCCAAAACCACTCCTTTTTAAAAAGCCGTCGGGGCCCACGGGTAGAAGAGCAAGTTTCTATTCAATCATACTGACCGGGTTGCTATTCGGAATGATTTCCTTGGGTGCGGAAGAAGGTCCTGCAACCACGCCGAAACTGAAGGAAATGCCTGAAAACAGGGCTTCTGAAACTCCTGACACTTGGGAATTCGGAGCCAGATTCGGTTTTGGAATGAGAGGACCGAACAGATTCGATCAAAATTTAAACGGTTTTAGTTCCAACCTGAATCCTTTAGTGGCGAGCCAAACAAAACAGGAAAACACAAGAGGAAGTATCCAAGGAGAATTTTTAGCCAGGACCAGATTAAGTGAAAATTTCAAGATCGGGATAATAGGCGGATATAGATACTTCGACCCATTTCATCTCACTAACCTTACCTCCGAACCTTTTTATACTAAACTGGATTTTCAAATGGAAAGTTTTTATGTTTTAGGAATGGTCTGGCAAGAAGGTAGATTAAACAGATACTTTCGCTGGGAAACGGGGCTTGGGCTCGGGATCACAAGAGCTTTATGGGTAACGAAAGGTTACGCCACAGACGGCAAAGAATATTACCAACAAAACGGGAACATGAGAGGAAGCGGATTGGAATTCAGATTAGAAGGATCACTCATCCATCCAATCAACGAAAGAGTGAGTTTAAGTTTCGGGACTTATTTAGCCTGGATCAATATCACTTCTTTTGACGGTTCCTTTAACGGAGATACCGCCTCATTTTATGTAAGACAGGACGGAAGAGTTTCTCCCCTCACAGAATCCACAAACCAGGACAATATACTACTTTCCAATCAATATTCCAGAAAATTGGACATGCAGTCCGCTTACGGCGGACTATTCTTCGGTGTGAACTATAAATTATAAAATCTGAATATTCACTTAGCCATCGGAAGGATCAGGTCCGGGTGTTTGGGAGAATTAATATATTTAGATTCAGTCACCTTCTCTTTCATCATTTTTAAGGTTTCATACGGAATATCCACCACTACAAAATTCGCGATAGAGGTTGGAATACTTCCGCCGGGATCACTTAAAATCTGGTAGGTGACTTCTATCTCGTCGCCGACAGGAACGAATTTCCAAAAACCTTTGAGTGTTCCTCGAACGAGTCCTTTTTTCTCGGCTACTATATTCGCAACCGGCCGGATCGTATAAGTTACTGTTCCGGTATTTTTATCCTGGCTAAAAACGGTATGGATCACAAAGTCCCTGTCATTCACCGGCCAAGGAGCGCCGTTCTGTATATAAATATACTTTTCTTTCGTATTTAAGACTTTTACCGCTTCCGCATGTTTACAATTTTTAAACCAAGTCACGTAATTCGGATTATCTTCCATTAGAGAGATTACAGTGTTCAGATCCGCTTTTAGTTTTGTTTTACCGCGGAATTCCTTTAATTCGGAACCTTCGACGGCTCTGGTATGGACAGTGATCCCGTTTTTTTCTTTTTCCAAATCCCAGGAAAATATCCGTATAGGAATTAAAAGAAATACGATCAGATATACATGTTTCATAAGAATGATTAAACCTCCGGACGGAAACTCGGAATCGAAGCAATGGTCTAACCGGATCTAAGAACAGATCAACCGTAAATTTGGATGAAACTTTATAAGTTCCTAAATATTAATCAATATCCAAGGAACTGGGTTCTCTTTTGTATTTGAGAGGTTTTTGGAGATATTTGATCAGAAGCACCTTATTTCCTTTTTCGTTAAACTTGACCACGTCGAAAACTTTCCGGGTCATCATGATCCCGCGTCCATGGGTATAACTTTCCTCGTTCAGTTTTTCTCCGTCCAAGTTTAACATCTTCTTAAAGTCAAAACCGTCTCCTTCGTCTTCTATCTCGAAGCCGATCCGTTTTGAATTTAATGAATAAGCCACTTTTACGTTCCTTGCCCCGTAAAATGCCTCTCTTTGCCTTTTTTGGATGAACTCCATATAATTTCCGGACTTCATCGCATCCGTTTTTTCATCAAAGCTGATCCCTAAGTTCCCATGTTCGATCGCATTGATCAGAACTTCTCTAAGACATGTGCGTATCGCGGTAATTACTTCGGAACCTGCAAACTGACTTAGATTAGAAGTAAGCTGCCTACTTAATATATCAGCATTCCTGAGATAATTATTCACGGTAAAATGCATACTTTCCGAGATCAAAAAGCGGGATAGAATGTCTTCCGAGATCTCGGAAACTTTTCCCAATACCTTTCTTCCAGCTTCACTCTCGAAAGATTGGAGACGTATCTTTACCGGTTTAGGCTCCATTACGTATTTCTGTTTAAATTCTGAATGGAACTCTACGGTCTTTCTTGTCCTTAAATGTTCTTCCAGTTTTTCTTTTGCAAGAAGAAGTACGATGGATCCTTCTTGTGTATCCAGAGTGTAGATCAGATCTAAGAAATTTTTACCTTCCACTTCCGCGGGTTTATAACCTGTGAGTCTGGAAAGAGTACGGTTTGCATCCTTGATATTCCCTTCTTGGTCTAATGTAAGAAGAAGTTCTTCCGCTCCCTCAAACAAATTCCTGAACCTAAGCTCGGATTGTTCGATCGCGTGTTTGGCCTCATTCAGATCTTCTACCTTAGAAGAAAGATCTTTAGAGAGATCATTTACTCTATCCGCTAAGGCTAAAGCCAAAAGAAGAATATGTGTCGCAGTTCCGATCTCCACTCCCCAATAAGCCAAAGAGATCGTATGAGGAATGATCCCTGAAAAACGTAAAGTAAATACGAATGCACCGGTCACAAGAGCAAGCCAGGCACCTAAAAAGAAAAGTACAGGTCTTAAATTCCTGGAAAATCCTTGGAAGCCCAGAAACAGGATCATAGACAGTGTAATCGTAGAAAGAAAAACATAAAGAGCCAATGCAAATCCGAACGGTAAAAAATATCCTACTACTACAAGTACATAAGATAAAACTGATATTCCTTTCAGAATACGATTGGAATTCGGATAATAATGGGGCGCATCGAAATAGAGCCTTATAAAATCCGCAGTGGTCGCAGAAACTAAAAAAGTAAAACAAGTGATTATATGGCTTGCCCAAACAATAGAGTTAGGCCAGAAAAATTGGAAAGAATATCCTTGAAGGGACCATTGGGCGAGAACTCCGGCACCGACATAAGCGAAGAATGCTAAGTAAGTTTTTTCCTTCGTGGATAAGAACAGGAACAGATTGTATAATGCCATTACCAAAAGTGATCCAAAATAGATCCCGAGTAATATCTGCTCATTACTTATATTGAAAAAAAAGTCCTCAGACTTATACGCAAACGCAGCAAAGTTGACCGAACTTTTAGTTTGGATCTTTAGATAAACCGTATCCTTCTCCCCTGCTTTTAACTCTAAGGGAAAACTAGGAAATCTATATTGGATCGGTCTTTCTCCAAAAGGGATCCTGTCCCCTCCACGAAACAAGACCTTATCACCTTTGGAAGCCAGATACAATTCTGCCTTGTCCAATTGACTATAATGGATCTCCAAAATCCAAGAAATTGAATGAGAGGATTTATTTTCTACCGGGATCTTAAACCAATGAGTCAGATCCGAATAACCTAAACTCGAGGAAGAAAGAGGATAAAACTCCTTCTTTTGCATTTTTTCGAAGTTGGTATCACCTTCTTCGTCCGCCCAAACCTCCGCATGAGGCACAAGAGAGATCCCATCATAAGGAAGAGAAGAAGGATCGAATGCGAAAATCGGACTGAAAACGGAAAGAATAAAAAAAGTGAACGAGAGTTTACAAAAAACTCTCCAAGGTAAAAAATTTTGGATGTCCGAAAACCCTTTCACTCTTTCTAAAAAACCGGAGGGAAAAGTTTGACTTCTGGCGGATCGGCAAGCAAGTCAAAATTCTCCCTCCGGAGACTAAAAGAGAATTTTAGCCTTTTTTGGTTTTAGATGCTGCATCTTTTATGAGCCCTGCAGCAATTTCGTTCCTCTGGATCTGGCTTGTGCCTTCGTAGATCTGCAGGATTTTAGCGTCCCTGTAAAATTTCTCCACTGGGTATTCTTTGGTGTATCCGTATCCGCCGAAAATTTGTACCGCGTCCGACGCCACTTGGACGGAAGAATCGGATGCATAACATTTTGCCATTGCGGAAAATTTCGCCGCGTCCTTATGGAATGTTTCCGCATACACCCCTGCTTTATAAGTCAGAAGTCTAGAACCTTCTATCTTGATAGCCATGTCGGCTAGCATATGCTGGATTGCTTGGAAAGAAGAGATCGTAGTTCCGAATTGTTCTCTTTCTCTCGCGTATTCGATCGCAGCATCAAATGCGCCTTGCATTAAACCGACTGCTCCCGCAGCAACCGCAGGTCTGGAAAGTATGAGAGTTTTGAACGCATGTAAGAATCCCATATTCTCTTTTCCTCCCAGAAGATTTTCTTCAGGGATCTCGCAGTCTTCCATGATGAGCTGTCTTGTTTCGGAACATCTGATCCCCAATTTATCTTCCTTCTTTCCGAAAGAAAACCCTTTGGTACCTTTTTCTATGATAAAACAAGAGATCCCTCTTGGGCCTCTGTCCTTATCGGTCATTGCAAATACTGTATAAATATCAGCTTGGCCTGCACTGCTGATCCATTGTTTGGTACCGTTCAGAACATAACGGTCTCCTTTTTTTACCGCAGTAGTCGCCATTGCAGGAACATCCGAACCAGCACCAGGTTCCGACAAACCGAATGCTGCAGTCTTCTCACCGGAAGCAAGAAGAGGAAGCCATTTGTCTTTTTGGGCCTTGGTCCCTCCCACATCGATCGGTAGAGCGCCTAGTTTTGTAGAAGTAAATGCGGTATTCACTCCCAAACATCCCCAGGAAACTTCTTCTGCGAGGACGATACCCCCCATCATTCCATATCCAAGTCCGCCATGTTCTTCGTCGAACAATGCCTGGTATAATCCTGCTTCTTTAAATTTTTGTAAAATAGCTTTCGGATACTCGTTATTTTCGTCGTAGTGCATTCTGTTCGGAACGACTTCCTTTCTGACTACGTCCCTGACCAGTTCTCTGAGTTGTTGTAATTCCTCTGGTAATTCGAATTGAAGCGGTGAATTCAAGCTTGCCTCCCAATGATATTCTTTTTCAAATTCGGATTCGATCCTTGGGCAATCTTTATAAGAAGGTATGGATAGATCAAGCGAAGCTTTTTACTCCGCCTGATAGAATCGGCACTATTGTTTGTTACACGAACTAAAAGGATCCGCACTATAATATTATTTCAGATTCCAAACTAGAACACCTAGCAGCACAAACTTAAGAACTTCCCATTTTTCCATCTTAGATCTGCCATTCCATACAAGACCTAAACTTAAAAATGCAAAGAAGAACCAAAGTCCAAAGCCTGAATATAAAACAAGAGACATCTTTCCTAATTTTATAAGTTTTAATAGATACACAGAAAGTCCCGCGAGAACGATAAACTGTAAGACCCCGTATACTTTTCTGGAATTGGAAATACTAGGATCGAATTTGGTATAAGTGGACCTGTTTATTTCAGGGACCTTCTTCTCTCCTCCGAGCGAATCGGGTCTCCAGTCGGGCTTTTTGATCAGAAGAAGAAGTTTATCTTTCCAACTAGGAGTGATCTTCACTAAATTCCAAAGAGAAATATACACATGCAAATTTGCCCAGATAGGATTGAATGTGGGAAGAGGTTCCGTTAATCCGTAGATCGGCTCCTTCTTCTCTTCTACGTACGTTCCAAACCAACGATCCCAGAGTATGAGTATCCCTCCGTGATTCTTATCCAAATATTCAGGATCTCTTCCATGATGGACCCTATGATGAGAAGGAGTCAGTAAGACTTTTTCCATCCAACCTAATTTTCCGATCAATCTAGTATGGACCCAGAATTGATAAATTTTCAAGATCCCATGGCAAATAAAGAACATCCACCAAGGAATTCCGAGCAGGGCCAAAGGAAGATTAAAGGCATATTCAAAGATCCTTTGGAACATGGATTGCCTAAGTGCAACTGTCAGATTAAATTCTTCGCTGGAATGATGGGTTACGTGACATGCCCAAAGGAAATGGATCTCATGAGTTGCCCTATGGAACCAGTAATAGATAAAATCCACGGCGATCAGAACAAATGTCCATGCAAGAAATGACTCTAGGTTGAATTGCCAACCCTCGGCGGTTTTTATCAAAGGAGAAGAAGATGGAAATTCCCCCAAGTTAAACAGAGTCTGGACGGAATAATATATTCTGATTTTATCATATAGAAGAATGGCTCCTAAAGTGATCACAACTCCGGTAAAAGAGTATAATATCCCGGTCGCCAGATCGGAAACGGAATCATTCCATCTATAGACGGATCTTTTTCTTCCCCATATAAACTCTATCAAAGCAAGTCCAAGAAAAAAAGGAACCGCCTTGTCCAAAATCGTTTCTTGCATATCCCACACTCTTCTATTTAATTTACCGTATTTAGAAATTTCGCCAATTTTCGGACCAAAAACCTAGGACTGATCCGAACTGATTGTGCCATTACCTTGTTTGCTATTCCGGAAATCACAACAGCCTTACCTGATTTTACACCTTGGTAACCTACCTTTGCTACGTAAGCCGCGTCCGCTTTTGGAACAAGACCACTATTTAAGATCGCAGATTTATCCATTTCTGCTCTTTTGAAAAATTCCGTTTTAGTAGGACCTGGACAAAGACAGGTAACATTTACACCGTCTTTACGAACTTCTTCTGCAAGTCCTTCCGAGAAGAATAGAACGTACGCCTTGGAAGCATAATAGTTCGTCATCATAGGCCCCGGTTGGAAAGCGGCAGTAGAAGCCACATTTAAAATTTTTCCTGCATGTCTTTCTCTCATATCTTTTAAGAATAAATGAGTTAACTCTACAAGAGATATTACGTTTACTTGTATGAGATCCAATTCTTCTTTCAGATCCAAAGAATGGAATTTTCCGTTTGTTCCGAAGCCTGCGTTATTCACGAGTAGATCTACGATCGCCTTTTTCTTTTTGGCGAAGTCGTAAATTTTTTTAGGAGATTTAGGATCGGACAAGTCTGCGGAAAGAATTTCTACATTCGCTCCCAAACTTTCCATTTCCTTTTTTACTGAATTTAAGGTCTTGAGATTTCTTGCTACGAGTATCAGATCGTAACCGTCTTTTGCGGCCAATTTAGAAATTTCATAACCGATGCCTACGCTTGCTCCGGTAATTAATGCTGTTTTTTTCATGATCTCTATGATTCCTTTTCGAAAGAGTATAAGCGCTTTTTTCGCAGCCAATTTTAGATTTAGATTTCCTTTCAGGAAAGTAGAAATTGAAAATCCATCTCGGTTCCCATTCTTTCTTATCTTATTCTTGAAAAAGACTTTACCATCCTACTTATAATTGGAAGATCCTAGGCTCTTATGATAAAACTATACGGTTACCCTATCAGCAATTATACGAATAAGGTCAAATTGGCACTTTTAGAAAAAGGTTTGGAGTTCGAAGAAATTCGCACACCATTCTCCCAAGAAGAGGAGTTCCTGCAAAAAAGCCCAATGGGAAAAATTCCCTACTTAGAAGTAGATGGAAAATATCTGGTGGAGTCCCAGGCAATTCTGGAATTTTTAGATGATGCTTATCCCACTACCAAACGTTTGATCCCGGCGGATCCATTCGAAGCGGCCGAAGTTAGGACCATTATATCATTCATCGAGAATTATATAGATATTCCGGCCCGCAGATTGTACGAGTCGATTGTGGAAGGAAAAACAATTTCGCCTGAAACTGTGGAACTCACAAGAGCCTCCATCCAAAAAGGAGCGAAGGCACTTTCCAGAGTGGCAAAATTTTCTCCTTATATCGCGGGTAAAGAATTCACCGCAGCGGATTGTTCCGCGTTTGCCACCTTTCAGATCATAAACGATCATATCGCAGATTGGATCTCTCCGAATCCACTTTTCGAAATTCCGGGATTACAAGCATATCTGGATATGATGATGCAAAATCCGAATGCAGCAAAAGTGGACAAACCGAAGTCAGTCGTGATGAAAGCTTTAAAAAGACTCCGCAAATAGAGAGGATCTAAATCTCAGATTTTGTGCGCCGCGTTTTTCCTTGAGAAAAATTCGGATCAAACCTAGTTGCAAAAAATCTGGTTGACTCGTTCGGTTCGCAAATTAACCTGCTGGTGTCTTTATGGAAGCAGAGAAAGTCATTTCGGTCCCAATCAAAGAACTTCCTCACTTAAAAGTGATCCTAGCCGGATGGTACAATTTTTTAAAGGATAGTTACGATCAGAAGGCGATAGATGCAAACGCCTTTAAAGATTCTTTAAAGACGAATGTGGTCTATAATATCGATTCCGATCAGGTAGAATTACTACTTTCAGGCACGGAACAATTGCTTCAAAACTTCCGCAAAAAACTTTCTTAGTCGTTTTAAGCCACTAAATCATAGAGTTTTAATAAAGCATCAGGTTCAGGATCTCTTCCTAGAAACCGTTTAAATAATACCATAGCGTTTTCAGAACCTCCTTTTTCCAAAACCTCTGTTCTGTATTTTACCGCCAGGTCCTCGTCAAAAATTCCCTTGGATCTAAATGCAAAAAACGCATCTGCCGCTAAAAGTTCCGCCCATTTATAACTATAATAACCGGCCGCATACCCGCCTGAGAATATATGGCCGAATCCGTTCTGGAACTTATTATATCCAGGAGGAAAAAGAACGCTTACCTCTTTACGAACAGAATCCAAAATATTCTGCACTTCGGTTTCCGAGTATTTTTGGAGATGGATCCTAATATCAAAAATTCCGAATTCCAACTGTCGGACCACTCCCATTGCGGCCAAAAAGTTTTTAGTATCCTTTAATTTTTGGGCGAGTTCCTTCGGGATTGCTTTTCCAGTTTCATAATGGAATGCGAAGAAGTCCAAGACCTCAGGTTCATAAGCGAAATTTTCCAAAAACTGAGAAGGAAATTCCACTGCGTCCCATTCCACTCCGTTGATCCCACTCACAGGAGGCTCTTCAATTTTTGCACATAAATGATGAAGTGCATGTCCCATCTCATGGAAAAATGTTACTACATCCGAATGATTTAAGAGGGAAGGAGCAGAATCCTTAGAAGGAGGAAAATTACAAACCACGAATGCGGAAGGAAGGATTGTCTTACCGGAAAACCTATTTCTAGTTTCCCAATGGTTCATCCAGGCGCCACCCTGTTTGTCCTTTCTGGCTTCCAGATCTAAGTACAATCTTGCGATAATTTCGGAGCCGTTTTTTACATGATATACTTCTGTTTTAGGATCCCAAATGGGAGCGTTTGTCTTCTCGAATTTTAATCCTAATAGTTTTTCCAAAAAGGAGAAGGTCCCTTTCACCACAGTATTCTTTTCGAAATAAGGACGGGTCAGCTCTTCGTCAAAATCGTAGTCCCTTTTTTTTAATTTTTCGGAAACATAAGCGCTGTCGAATGCTTGGAAGTCCGGAATTCCAAGTGTTTCTGCAAATTTTTTGAGTGCAGAGATCTCCTTCTCCGCTACAGGTTTCGCTAGTTTTCCAATTTTTTGTAAGAAGTCCAGTACCTGCTCCGGGGAGTCTGCTACCTTAGTAGCCAAAGAAGATTCCGCATAATTTTTATATCCGAGCAATTTTGCAGACTCGTCTCGGAGCGCCAGGATCTCTTCTAAAATTTTTCCGTTTCCTGGAGCACGAGTTACATACGCTTTATACAATTCTTCTCTTTTAGAACGATTGCTTCCGTAAGTCATGTAACAATTATAACTTGGGAACTGAAGAGTGAATGTGTAAGTTCCGTCTTCGTTTTTGTACAATGCCTTGTCCGATTCAGGGATTTCCTTTACATCTTCTTCAGATTCTATTTTCATTTCGAAAGAATTTGTGGAATCCAAAAGGTTTTGGGAGAACTGGTTGGAAAGATCGGAAAGCCTAAGTTGGATTTCTTGGAGGCGATTTTTTTTATCTTCAGGAAGTCCTACTCCACCCAGTTTGAATTGTAGGATCGCATCTTCCAGAACCTTATTTTTAGGTCTGTCTAAGGAAGATTTTTCTTTCTCATAAATTTGAGAGTATAATTTGAATAATTCTTCGTTCTGTCCTAGTTCTGTATAAAACTCAGTAATCTCAGGTAAGATCTCAGTATAATGTTCCTGGGTTTCTTCGCTGTTCTTAACACTATTTAGGTGAGAAAGTACGGTGAATTCTTCCTGTAACTCCTCCATGGAATCATTCAGAGGTCGTATTACGGACTCGTAATTTACGTCCTTCTTCTGGATAACTTCTTCCAAAACCTTTTTAGTGTTTCGGATCTTTTCTCTCACCTTCTCCTTTTGGGCAGAAAGTGCAATTTGGGGAAATTCTCTGAATAGAACTGAGGAACTCATCGATTCCAGACTTTCTCTTCCCGAATGGAAAAGCACCTATTTTCCATCTTGACAAGATTGAAAAACTGATTCGAATTCCCCCATTCCGGCCTCTCATGAAATTTTATCTTATTATACCTGCATTCATTCTTTATTTGGGCTGCACTAGTCCTCCTTTACCTGTATTCCAAACCACGGAAGGGATCTGTCCTAAATCCGATCTATTCGTTTTATCCCAACCAGAGATAGATGTGCAGACTGGAAATGACCTGGTAGGCATCTATTGTAAGGCGAATATCACTCCGATCGGATTTGAATGGGAGATCAGTCTGGTGTTTAGAGATGAGATCCATCCAAGCACCTGGAAGGATTTTTTCTACAGGATCTACAGAAGGATCCGTTATGGCAGGACCTACGACATTGAATCATTTTTAGTCCGACTGGAACCGGATGGTAAAACTTTCCAATTGGATCTGAAGAATGTTTACTCCGGAGAACAGATCTTCCAAGAGGACCCGGTTACTCATAAGGATAGGATACTTTCTTCTTCCCTTTTGGAAAATCGGAACTCACTGCCCATTCTTTATGTAAACACCTGGAATCATATGTTTGGGGAGAAGGATAATAATCCGCAACTTTCCAAACAAGAGATCCAAATTTCAGAGTTCCGTTTCGGATCCAGAAGCCAATTGGACGGGTATTTCGGGACTTATTGATAGGAAAAAGCCTTTTCCGAGCGGAGGATCTCAAAATCCTGGAAGAAACTAAAAACGAAGCAGGAGTTCTCACTATGGCTAAAATCCCTACTTCCCCCTTCGCGGAACTAGGTCCCAAAACTCCGGTGGAAACCGGAACCGTAAAACGGGGTATTTACGGTAGATATCTGGAAGAATTTACAGAAGGTGCAATTTTCGAACATCCAAGAGAACTGACAATCGATCGTTCTTTTGCGCAAGAGTTTGCTACCAGTTTTATGGAAGCAAATCCACTTTATCTTTCCGCTCCTTATGCACAAGCTCACGGATTTAAGGATCTATTAGTTTCTCCTTTGATGGTGTTCAACGTGGCACTTTCTTTGGGAGTTCAAAACGATTCCGAAAAAGCACTCGCGAACCTTGGATACTATGACGTTCAATTCCTGAAACCTGTATATCCTGGAGACACTCTTTCCGCTAAAACCAAAATTATCAAAATTGATGATAAGGGAGCGGATAAACCGGGGATCGTTCATGTTCGCACGATCTGTTTGAACCAAAACAAAGAATTAGTTCTTCAATACGAAAGAAAGATCATGATCTATCACTCTAACGGAAAGCCGAAAGGAACTCCAAAACCGGTGATCAAAGACGCTTTCTTCCCTGAGACTGACAGCCCTGTGATCGAACTTCCTGAGTTAAAATTCCCGAAAGGTTTCGAAACCTCTACTTGGACGGATACTTATTTCGAAAACTTCGCGGCAGGTCAGATCTATATCCACCAAAACGGAAGAACGATCACCGACGAACATTTCCCTTGGACTTACAGAGTCGGGAACACTCACCCGCTTCATTACGACAAACTTTACTCTTCCGGAATTTCCGGACCAATGGGTGGAGAACCTGTCGTTTACGGAGGACTCGTATTCGCATGGTTATGCGGACTTTCTTCCAGAGATGTGACTGAAAATGTGATTTGGGACCTTGGATTCACCGAAGGATATCATACCCAACCTTCTTTCAGCGGAGACACTGTGACTGCGATCACAAGAGTTCTATCCGTAAAAGATAGAGGAACTGAATTCGGTATCCCTGCGGGAGAAGTCCATCTTCAATTCATCGGTCTGAAAAACATCAAGGCAAACGACGCCTTCGAAAAATTCGGAGCGGATCTATTCCTCAAAGAGAACGATAAGAAAAAACACGGTAAGGAAAAACTTCCTGAGAAAATTTTCGAGATCGAAAGAAAGATCCTAGTTAAGAAAAAGTAACACTAACTTCAAATTAACGATCAAATTTAAAAACCCGGCACTGCCGGGTTTTTTATTTCGCACGCAGAGCCGCGAAGACGCAGAGAGAATTTTTGGATCAATAAACCTTAAATACTCTGCGGCTCAGCGCCTCTGCGTGAGTCATTACTACTCCGCGTCTCATTTCGGTCTTGGCAACTTCGCGTGGGCTACCCTTCTAAGGTTGCGCTCATGGAGCCTTTGGATGCGGGA
This sequence comes from Leptospira dzoumogneensis, assembly GCF_004770895.1. Lineage (NCBI taxonomy): Bacteria > Pseudomonadati > Spirochaetota > Leptospiria > Leptospirales > Leptospiraceae > Leptospira > Leptospira dzoumogneensis. The sequence goes on from NZ_RQHS01000010.1 coordinate 253,516, forward strand.
AGAAGAGGATCCGGTCCGTAATTCAAGATAAGATCTTGGATATGTTCTGCGTGTTCTAATTCCCCTGCAAACACTACTGTCTTTTTTTGGGCGTCTACTTCTACAGCGTGGCTAAATGCTTGTTCCGGAGTCATCTTGCAAACATCCATAAGCATCATGATCACATATTCGTAAGTATGTTCGTTATCATCCCATAAAACCACTCTCCAGGGTCCGCCGATTTGCACCGGATCTTCTGTGGTGATTTCTTCTATTGAGGGAGAGTTAGGCATGGCACGAAAATTACACCCGGCGTTCAACACCGGGTTATTTATTATTTGGATTGGACTGCTTTTTTCGCTAGTTCCACTATGTTTTTGGATCTGAGCCCGAAATAATCCAGAAGTCCGGACCAAGTACCTGATTTACCGAAACTGTCTTTCATTCCTAATTTTAGGACCCTGACTGGATACTCTTCAGATAAAAATTCGCTGACCGCAGAACCTAATCCACCGATCACATTATGCTCTTCGCAGGTCACGACTGCTCCGCAAAGTTTAGCATATTTTAATATAGCTTCTTTATCGATAGGTTTGATAGTCGCCATGTTCAAAAGAGTGGCCTGGATGCCTTCCGCTTCCAGTTCTTTTACTGCGATCATCGCCTCGTTGACCAGAACTCCGTTTGCGATGATAAGAACGTCTTTACCTTCTCTCATCACTTCCGCTTTTCCGATCTCGAATTTATAATTTTCTCTTTCGATCAAAGGAAGATTAGGACGGCCAACTCTTACGTAAACCGGTCCCTTATAATCCGCGATTGCATGAATGATCTGTTTAGTTTCGTTATAATCGGAAGGACAGATCACTACCATTTCAGGAATGGCTCTCATAGTGGCGAAATCTTCGATACATTGGTGAGAAGCTCCGTCCTCACCTACTGTAATCCCGCCATGAGAAGCTACTAATTTCACGTTTAAGAAAGGATAAACGATACTATTACGGACCACTTCCCAAGCTCTTCCGGATAAGAACATCGCGAAAGAAGAAGCGAATGGAACGTAACCTGCAAGAGCAAGCCCCGCTGCATGTCCCACTAAATTCTGCTCTGCAACTCCTACGTTGAAAAAACGATCCGGAAATGCTTTTGCGAATTTATTGGTTTTAGTAGAACCGGAAAGATCCGCGTCTAGTACTACGATATCGGAACGGTTTGCACCTAACTCGTGCAATGCGTCTCCATAACCGTCTCTGGTTGCTTTTTGATCTGCGCTAGATGCGGATACTGCTCCCATTAACCTTTCAATGCTCCCGCTTTATCAGTTCTTTCCCAGGTGAATGTTTCTCCACTTCTTCCGAAATGTCCGTAAGCAGCGGTTTCCCTGTATTTCCTTCCCTTCTCCAATAATTGTAAGGACTCAGTGATCCCTCTTGGAGTGAGTTTGAAGTTTGCCTTAATTCTTTTAACGATCTCTTCTTCGGAAAGTTTACCGGTTCCAAAAGTGTCAACGTGAACCGAAACAGGTTCGGCAACCCCGATCGCATATGCCAACTGCACTTCACACTGAGAAGCAAGTCCTGCAGCTACCACGTTTTTCGCGATATATCTTCCCATATAAGCTGCGGAACGGTCCACTTTGGATGGATCTTTTCCGGAGAATGCTCCACCACCATGTCTTCCGTAACCACCGTAAGTATCCACGATGATCTTACGTCCAGTCAGACCTGTATCTCCGTGAGGTCCACCTATGATGAACTGTCCGGTTGGGTTGATAAAATATTTCGTATCTTTCAAGAAGTTAGCCGGGATTACCTTCTTGATACATTCTTCGATTACAGATTCTTCGATCTGTTTATGAGAAACGTCAGGAGAATGTTGGGTAGAAATTACGACGGTGTCTACACGAGTAGGTTTCCCGTTTTTATATTCTACAGTCACCTGAGACTTAGCGTCCGGGCGTAACCAATTCAATTTACCGCTATGACGTAAGCCTGACAAATGTCTGACTAACTCGTGAGAGTAGTAGATAGGCATAGGCATTAGTTCAGGAGTTTCGTCGATCGCGAATCCGAACATCAAACCTTGGTCACCTGCTCCTTGTTCCTTAAACAGACCTTCTCCCTCGGTAACACCTTGAGAAATATCAGGACTTTGGGCATGGATATGAGAAGAAACTACAGCGAACTCAGCGTCGAAACCTAAGGAAACATCGTTGTATCCGATATCCTTGATCACATTTCTTGCGATCTCTACTGCGTCGATTTTCCCCTTGCTAGTTACTTCTCCGGCAACTACAACAAGGTTGGTAGTCACTAAAGTTTCGCAGGCTACCCTGGATTTAGGATCCTGAGCTAAATAAGCGTCCAGAATTGCGTCGGAAATTTGGTCGCAAACCTTGTCCGGATGTCCTTCCGATACGGATTCCGAGGTAAAGATGAAGTCTTGAAGGGACATTCGATTGTAATTCCTGTTAAAATTATTTCGAAGGGGAGAATCTTCCCCGCCTAAAACTATAAACCTATGCAAGTCGTCACTGTCAAGTGAATCCGACCCAACCTTTTCCAATCCCAGAAGGGTTCGGACGGAAATTTAGTCAAAACTTCTGAAATTGGTTTGTAGGATTTATACGGTGAAAAAAGCATTTCTTAGATGAAAATTCGGGTCTCCGATATTAAGGTAAAGAACCGCATTCGTAAAGATTTAGGCGACTTGCAAGGTCTCAAATCTTCCATACAAAACTTAGGGCTTTTGCATCCGATCATTATCGACCTGGACAATAAATTAGTCTCCGGCGAAAGACGCCTGGAATGTGTGAAACTTCTGGGCTGGGAATATGTTGATGTTCGGATCGTAGATGTACGAAGTAAAAAAGAAAGAGTTTTGATCGAGGCCGAAGAAAACAATGTACGGCTACCGTTTACCCCTGAAGAACAAGAAAGGGCCCAAAAGCTATTAAGAAGATACTCCCATACAGGGATCCTTGGTAGATTGTTTGCCTGGTTATTGGATCTTTGGGAATGGTTTTGGTCCTGGCTTTTTAAAAACTAAACTAAATCAACCCATCCATCATCCCTTCATTCAAAACGTTTCTGTTAAGAGACCTGGAAATTTTTTTACTTATCAAATGGAACTTGTTATATGATCCTGTTGAGACGTAAAATTACCACTTTGTAAAAATTTTGCACCGCAAAAGAGGGGTTGGAAACAAAAATTTATTAATTAGATTTACAAAAAGGAATCTCTTCTCTATCTTGAGCAATCCATACCAAGGAGATCTCTCGAATGAAAAAATCTTCGATCCTTATAATCTCCACCGCTATAATGGTCAGCTTTGCTGCATGTATCGGTGGACTCCCCGGCTTAAAAAGTAATTTCTCTGTCGGAGAGCAAGACATTCCAGGAGTAGGAGTTAAGAAGCTTTTCGCACCTTATTCTGAAACTGTGAACTATTGGGGATACATCAAACCAGGACAAGCCGCTGACGCAGTAGTAAACGGAAAGAAATCATATTTCCTTTTTGTTTGGGTTCCAGCAGCTATCGTTGAATTAGGTGTTCGTCTAATTTCCCCTACCGGAGAAATTGGTGAGCCATCTAGCGACGACTTCCAAAGTGAGGCTTTCAAAGCTGCAACTCCGGAAGAAAAAAGCATGCCGAACTGGTTCGATACTTGGATTCGCGTAGAGCGCTTAGCAGCTATTATGCCGAACCAAATCGAAGGAGCAGCTAAAGGAAAAGCTCTTCAAAATCTTGGCGACAATGATGATGGAGACGATACTTATAATGAAGAGCGTCACAACAAGTACAACTCTTTACTTCGTATCCAAATTCCTAATATTCCAAAAAGCTTGGATGAACTTAAAAACATCGACACTAAAAAACTTTTAGTTCGCGGTTTATACAGAATTACCTTCACTACTTACAAAGTAGGCGAAGTTAAAGGTTCTTTCGTAGCTACTGTTGGAGTTCTTGGCCCTCCAGGTGTTCCAGGTCTTTCTCCTATTCTTCACGCAAACCCAGCTGAATTGCAAAAATTGGCTGTCGATGCAGAAGAAAAATTGAAAGCTGCAATTGCTGGAGACAAGAAGTAATCCTTCTTTTTCCCGCTTTGCTTAAAGCCGAAAGCCGTCGGGTAAAACCGGCGGCTTTTTTTATACCTTTTGCTTAGCTGCAATTTCGCACGCAGAGACTCAGTGCCGCGGAGTTATTTCTTTTACCAAATACTCAAGCCATCATAAACTATTATCCAAACCCTCTCTGCGGCTTTGCGACTCTGCGTGAAAATACCTCTTCCCTACTCCGTGGTCTCCCCTGCGAAACCTAATGCTGTTCGAAAAGAACCCTGACTTTAAAAAATATTCTGTCTTAAAATTTTTCCCTTTCCATATCGCATCGGAATAATAAGGGTCTCTTAAGAAACGCAATCGAATTGAACAAAAGTTCATCTATATATTTTATATCCGGAGAATATCCATGCTCGAAAATAATTATTTCATAGAGAATGAAGACTTAAAACAATATTTCGAATCCTTAATAGACTGGGAAGAAGTAGTAGAAGCATTCGAACAAGGATTTTCTGACAAAAAAGAATATGAAAAAACAGGAAAGGAAGAACTTTCATTAGCTCCAGGAAGTAAAGAAGAAGCCATCGAATTTTATAGATCCGTATTGGAATCCGCCGGAGAGATTGCTGGAAAAGAAGTGGCACCCTTTGCTCAGAAAATGGATGCAGAAGGTTTAATATATGAAAAAGGTAAAGTTACATTTCCAAAAGAAATGATAAACGCAGTCAATCAGGTCAAGGAAGCGGGAATTCTTCCCTATTCTATCGGACGTAAACATGGAGGATTAGGGCTACCTTGTACGGTACAAGCAATGCTTATGGAAATATTCTCCAGGGCGGATGGCTCACTTGCAATCGCTTTAGGATGTATGAACCTTGCAGAGACAATAGAAAGATTCGGCTCGGAAGAAATGGTCCAAGCATATGTGCCTAAAATGGCAGCAGGAGAACTATGCGGTGCGATGGCGCTCACGGAACCGAATTATGGATCAGACCTTCCCAACTTACAAACAAAAGCGATCAAAGGAGGAGATGGGGTCTGGAGAATTACAGGAGCCAAAAGATTTATCACGCATGGTTGCGGATTCGATGATAAACCTTCCATCATTCTTACATTAGCCAGAACTGGAAGCCCAACAAGCGGCGCAAGAGGACTCTCCTTCTTCATAGTCAAAAGTGAAGACGTAGAGATCGCAGGGATAGAGAAAAAAATGGGGCTGCACTGCTCTCCCACCTGCGAGGTGGTGTATGAAAACACTCCGGGTATATTAATCGGGGAAGAAGGTTACGGACTCGTAAAATATTCCATGGCGATGATGAACGGAGCAAGACTTTCTATTGCAGGACAGGCAATGGGAATCGGGGCCGCTGCTTATTATGAAGCCAAAAAATATGCGGACGAAAGAGAACAATTCGGCAAGAAGATCAGAAATATCCCGGCAGTCAAAAAGATGTTGGATCTAATGGATAGAGAAGTGATAGCAATGCGTTCCATTCTGCAGGAAGCTTCCAGATCCATAGACCTATACCACTGGAAATCCGAAAAAATGAAAGAGTCCGGAGTGGACGAAAGAGAGATCAAAAAGGACGAAGCCATCAAAAAATGGGAAAAACTCGCGAATCTATTCACTCCATTATCTAAATATTATATTACGGAACAGGCAAATAAGATCGCATTCGACGCGTTACAGATCCACGGAGGGGCCGGATATACTTACGATTACGATATTTCCAGGATCTATAGAGACGTAAGGATCACAAATATCTACGAAGGAACCACACAATTGCAGGTAGTAGCAGCCATCGGTGGAATTGTCACAGGGCTCGGATCAAAAGGTATCTTGAGACAATACTTGGACGAAGAAATGAGTTCCTTCTCCCCTTCTAGAGAACTTTTAGAAAATCGCAAAAAACTGGAAGAATCCCATTCCATTTATACTTCTTTGGAAAACGGAACATCCAAGGACGAGGTTGCGTTCGAGTTGGTAGAATCCGCAACCAGAATCATCATTGGAGTGATTTTAGAAAGAGGACTTAAAAAATTAGATGGGGATCCTAAAAACGAAAGAGCCGCTCTAATCCACTCTTATAACCTAGATAGCTCGGCTTTATTAGAATATAATAAGATCCGAATTGAAAATAAGAAGAGCCCGGCCCTAGTTTAGGGCTCTTTTACGTTTCCAATTTTCGATGATTTGATACATGCGCAGCGGATAGATCAGAAATCTATCCGCGAACATCATCAGAGTGAATATTTTAGAAGGTAATACTTTCTTTTTATTCCGGCGGATCCCTGAGACTACCGCCGAAGCGACTTGTTTAGGGGTTTGAGAAGGAAAAGGCACCGGCACCTTCTTACCGGCAGCATCGAAAAAATTCGTTCGAGTAGCGATCGGATAAACGATCATCAGTCTATGAGGTTTTTTCAATTCGAACCGAAATGCTTCTGCAAAAGAATGTACTGCGGCCTTAGTTGCGGAATACAACGCATAACCTGGGATCGAAAGAAAACTCATAGCGGATGCGGTAATGATATAATAAACCGGATTGGAATATTCCGCCTGGATCTTTTGTAAGCCATAGATAGCCGAAAAAACATTTGTCTGGAAAATTTTCTCAATACGTTTCCAATCCGGATTTTTGATCTCTTCGTAGTATGCAAAACCTGCATTCGCATAAAAGATATCGATACCACCCAAAACCTTTTCAGCTTCCTTAAAAATTTTATCCACATTCTCGGAAGAGGAAACATCACACTTGAATTTTTTCACTCTATCGTCCGAAACTTCTAAACGAGAAGGATCTAGATCAACCGCTAAAATTTTAACATCTTCGAATTTAAGAAGTTTGAGTAAAGTTTCCTTACCTATTCCGGATGCTGCTCCGGTGATCACGATACGTTTTCCTCTAATATCCATTTTCCCTTCCCTTTAGATCTTGGAGAAATTAATTTAATCAGGCTATTTGGAAAGCAAAAATACTATTCCTTCAATTAACATGAACATTTGTTCATAAAATTAATTACTCAAAGGCTCCATCTCGAATAAATAATAAATTATTTATTCACACTTTGCCTAAAGGATCCAAAAATATCTTTCCTTTCAAAATATCTTTTAAACAATCGTTACGTCTTATTCCAAGACGTTATGTATTAAATCCGGACTTGTTCCAGGATACTCTAAATGATACAAAAATATTTTTATCATCTTTTCGAAACGATTCACAGAAAAGTTTCCTATACATTCTCTATCGTTGCGTTTTCCTTAACCGGCGGATGGTTCGGAGCGGTTTACGCCTATTTTTTCGGGCAGGCGACAATCCCGATGTTTTCGGTACAAACACATTACCCGATCATTCTCTCTTTTTTCTTAGCAACAATCTTAGTTACGATCCTGCATGGCATCCAATACGGATTATTAGCTCGCCTAGGTTTTTCCGGGATCGAAATTCATATCAGAAGAATTAATAAGGCTTTAAATCACAACTCTTCCTTGCGCAGACTCGATTCGGAAGAATTGGACCTAATCTTATCCGATCTAATTAAATTACCTACTCATAATATGATTACCGCATTAGGTTATGGATGTTTTGTATTTTTAGTCAATGTGGCATCCTATTTGATATTCAATTACGATCTAAAAGAGCTTTGGTATATATTTTTAGGATGGTCGGCGGCCATTTTCGTTTATTGCGGTTTTAGTTATATCATTACGGATTATATCACGGGTCCTAAAAGAGTAATGTTAAAAAAAGTTCTGCTGAGCAGATCCTATTCTTCCAATTTCCCGTCCGGATTTTTAGGATTAAAGGGAAAATTCGGATTTTTACTTTCTTTAGTATTACTTTCCCTAAGTATATTAGCGGTTTATGTAGGACTAAGACCGAATTCTTATTTAGAGATCGTTTTTTTTATCGGACTCACCTTCTTTGCGGCGACAATACTCATTATATTATATTTTCAATCTATTTCGACTACATTAGAGCAGATCGGAAAATCCGCCAACGATCTGGCAGCAGGCGGCCCGGGAAAATTACCTTTGGTCTCGAATGACAAAGAATTTCTGGGATTTGCAAGGGATTTCGCCAAAGCGACAGGAGAGATCGGAAGGATCAGGGAACATCTTCAGTCTTTAGTGGAAGAAAAAACTTCGGAACTCAGAGAAACATTACGTACTGTAGAAGAACTTAAAAAACAACAGGATGGGGATTACTTTCTAACTTCTCTTTTGATCAAACCCTTAGGGATCAATCGAACTACCGGAAGAAAAGCCAAGGTCGATTTTCTAATTAAACAAAAAAAGAATTTCGTATTTAAAGGAAAAGAAAGCGAGATAGGCGGAGACATTTGTATCGCACAAGAAATCATTTTAAGAGGAAAGGAATACACAGTATTCTTGAATGCGGATGCCATGGGGAAATCTCTCCAAGGAGCAGGAGGTGTTCTTGTTCTGGGAGCGGCATTCCACTCCATTCTACAAAGAACTCTAACAAACGAAAACACCTACTCTTTATATGCAGAAAAATGGATCAAAAACGCTTTTACCGAGTTACATAAATTATTCCAGGGATTCGATGGAAGTATGTTGGTTTCCATGGTTTTGGGCGTTTTAGACGAACAGGCAGGTATATTATACTATATTAATGCAGAACATCCTTGGTCCGTTCTATACAGGGATGGAAAAGCCTCCTTCTTAGAAGAAAGTTTACAATATAGAAAATTAGGGACTCCCGGCATGGAGGGAAGTTTAAGTGTAAAAATTTTTAGACTCCAACCCGCGGATGTTTTGGTGATCGGGTCCGACGGAAGAGACGATTTAGAGATCTCCACAAAGTCGGGAGAAAAAACTATGAACGAAGATGAGTCCTTGTTCATGAAAATAGTGGAATCCTCCGATGGAAATCTCCAAAAGATCCTATCTAATTTGGAAGAGAAAGGAAGGATCACGGATGATCTTTCTCTTTTGCGGATAGAATACGATCCCGGAAAATCTTCAAACAAAACTAAGGCTGGGAAAGAAGTCCAAAATTTAAGTAAAAAAGCGAAAGAATTCTTAAAAAATAAGAATATCCCGGAAGCAATCCTTACAATAGAAGAGGCCTTAAACATTTCTCCGGAAAACCAAATATTAAAACGTGATTTGATCAGACTTCATTATAAAAATGGGAATCACCAAGATGCCTGCCTGCTTATGGATACTTATGTGGAAGAAAATCCAGGTGATACGGATATGATCTATACAGCTTCTTTCTGTTTCAAAAAGATCGGAAACTTCAATCGTTCCTTAGAACTTGCAGAAAGGATCCAGCTTCGTAATCCAGGGATCCCGGCAAATCTTGCTCATATAGCAGACTTAAATCTAAAATTAGGAAGATCCGAAAAAGCCGCCAACTTCGCCAAACTGAGTCTCGAATTGGATCCGGAAAATGAAAAGGCTTCCGAGATCCTAAAAAAATTAAACGGAAAATCCTAATCGGATCTATATTAAATTTTCTAGATTCGCTCTAGCGGAAGAAGATCCTAATGCCGCGATCCTATCCGATTCTATAATATGATTTCCTTTTTTATCCGACCAAGCCAAATTCAATATAGACTTAGCAACTGTCTTTGCATGAATAGATCTGTATTTTTTAAGAGGACCTAAAAGCAGAGGATTGATCAGGAAAGCAAGTTTTGACCCTATCTTCTCCCCTAACCTGAATTCTTTTCGATCCCCTTCCAAAAGAGAAGGCCTAAAAATCCCGAATGTCTCAAAACCAAGTTTAGAAATTTCGGCCTCTACTTCTCCTTTTACCTGATTATAAAATACGAAAGAATTTGGATCCGCTCCGAGTGCGGTCACTATAAAAAAAGATCTTACACCCTTCTCCTTTGCTGCTTTAGCAAACCGGACCGGGTATTCTAAATCTACTTTTTTAAAATTTTCCTTAGAACCCGCTTTGCCGATCGTCGTTCCTAAAGTACAAAATGCGTCAGTTACACCTTTAGGAAACTCGGAGAGATTTTCCCAATCGGTAAGTATCAATTCTAATTTGGAATGGGTCCATTCTAACGGTTTTCGGACCAAAAGATAAACCTTGTCCCAAGACGGATCGATCAATAATTCCTGTACAAGTTCTCCACCGACGAGTCCGGTCCCGCCAGCAATGATCGCGATTCTATGGTCCATTCTTCCATCCTGTTCCAGCCAAGATCTGATCGATCCGGGTTTTATGTAAAAGTTCCACTGATTCGTATGTTTATTTCGGAATTATAACATTCCTTTTGTTATTCGATTCAGTCGAAAACAATAAGAAACGATTGAAGCAAAAATGAAAAGGAGTATTTTAGGGAGCTATGCCTATCAAAGATTATCTACCTAAGTTTCTTTGTAATATTCTGGATATAACAGATCGAAGTAAAATGGACGATTCCGTCCGTAAGGTTTTAGAAAACGAGGAAATAATAGGCGCCTATGTATCCAACGCCTTCCGATATCTGCTTCTAATATTTTTTGCGGCTCAGTTGGCCTTAAACTGGAAAAGTGGAGATGCGCTCGTAAACGGGATCGCTTTCGGGATTTTCACCGTGGTTACGATCGGACACTCATATGTGATCCGGACCTGCACTCATTGGGCAATTAAAGGTTTTTCTTATCTTGCATTGGTTGCAGACTTTTTTGTGATCAGTTCTTTATTATTATATTATACTCTTCACGAAAATTCATTCGATCTTGGATTTGCGATCAAAAATCCGATCATGAATTTCCTATTCTTCCCCCTCGCATTTTCATTGATCCAATTCAGATTAAGATACGTGGTTTTAAGCGTAATCTTATTCTATCTGGTTTATTTCGGGATCTTCTCCTATGCGTTAATATACGATAAGATGGTATTCGCAAAAGATTGGGGAGATTATGTGATGGGACCGAATGTCCTGGTCACTGACGCATTATTCGGAAGACCTATGGTCTATCTGATCCTTGCATTTTTCTTTTCTTTCGGTATATTAAGAACTCTGATCATGATCAGACGAATTGGAGAAGGAGAAGCGCAAAGATCCTTACTTTCTCGTTACTTCTCCCCCGGAATGGTGGAAGAAATGATGACTAACCCGAACGTATTGGAAGGAAGAAGACAAACTGCCACCATATTATTCACCGATATACGCAATTTCACGGCGCTTTCAGAAAATATGGATCCTATAGAACTAAGCAGATTCCTTTCTTCCATTAGAGAAACATTAACTGATTGCGTTTTCGAATTCGGCGGGACTTTAGACAAATATATAGGCGATGCTGTTATGGCAACATTCGGAACTCCTTATCCATCCGCAGATCCTGCCTCGGATGCGATTCGTGCATTACAATGCGGACAGAAGATGTTGGAAAAATTAGGAGAATTTAATAAGGCAAGAGGATCCAAAGGACTAGAACCTGTAAGGATCGGAATTGGGATCCATACGGGAGAAGTTTTCTCCGGAAATATAGAAACGAGCAGAAGAGCTGAATTCACAGTGATCGGAGACGCGGTCAACACAGCTTCCAGGATCGAATCTCTTACTAAAAACTTCGGAAAAGAATTATTAGTCTCGGAAGAAACATGGAAACTTGCAGGCGCAAATTTCAGAGGAGAAACTCTTCCTCCAGTACAAGTAAAAGGAAAAGAAAAACCTGTAACTGTAGTAGCTGTGGGAGCTTAAAATTTAGGATTTGCGTAAACTCCGCGTGAATAAAAATCGAATGATCGGGCTGCACGCGGAGATTTAGAAGTGAATAGTTACTTACTTCACTCCGGCTTTTTGTAATTCCTTCCCGAGCTGTCCGGTAATCGTGCAGAAATACATTCTCCAATCACTCACGAAAGATTTGAACGGATAAATAAAAGTAGCAGGTCTGTTTTTTTCTAAGAAAAAATGTCCGATCCATGCGAAAAAGTATCCGCTAAACAATGCTCCCAGCAAGTACCAAGCGTTTAGATAGAAGATTGCGGAAACGATAAACACAAGAGCACATGTGGTTCCTATAAAATGGAATACCCGGTTCATCTTGTTCGAATGTTCTCTCAGATAGAATGGCCAGAATTCCTGCAGGGTTTCGTATTTTTTGTTTTCAGTCATCTTTGTCCCTCCGGAACTACATAATACGGCAGGGAAAAAGAATCCGCAACAACTTCTCATCCCTTTATAATAACACCCGTTATTTAAAGAGTTGGAGTTCCGACAAACCTTCCAGGGATTGGATATATTCCAGATAAGGTTTTATTTTAAATTTTTTAGAAGTAGAATCCGAGGACATATAACGGATATTTCCGAACACCGCTCTTTCCGGGGACCAAGGCCGGTCGAACGCACCAAAACACCATAGAATACCCGTATATGAATTCGGGTCCCTTCCATCATACGCATATTTATGATTCAAATCTTCTAATATACGAAATGCTTCTTCCGGAGAAGAAGACCATTCTATTACTTTTTTCCCCCAAAGCATTCTTAGATAATTTTGGATGGTCCCCGTAAGAACTAATTCTTTCTGAGCCGCATTCCAGATCGGATCATGGGTTTTTGCATTCTCAAATTCTTCCTTGGAATATACGTATTCTCTTTTATCTCCCCTATGAGCCTCCAAAGAAAGTTTTGCCCAATCCGGAAGAATGGAGAGATCTTTTCTAAAACTTGGCTCCTTATAAAACAAAAGATAACCCAGTTCCCTCCAGGTTAGAAGTTCATCTAAAAAAGAATTTATATTCGGATCCGGATGAAAGAAACCCTCATTCTTCCCTCTATAAGAATGATTTAATATATCAGGGCTCCAGCCTATTTTAGGATCCGATCCTAATACTGAAGTTACGATCTCATCTACTGAGATCATTCCAAAATGTAAATAAGGAGATAATGAGGATGCCTTAACTCTTTCAGGAGGTCTTGGCTCACTTCTTTCTTCCGAATAGAATGGAATTCCGTGTTTTAGGAATTTTTTGAGAAGGTCCAGCCCTTCTTTTCTTCCCCCAGTCTTACCAGGAACAGCAAGAATATTCGGAAACTTAGAGCTCATTTTTTGTAAATAGGTAGAGATGTCCTCCTTCTTCCCTGAAAATAAAAATTTAGGTTTTTTTAAAGATTCAGAACTTGGAATTCCTTTTGGATCCGGTTTAGGATTGGATCTATGTACATAAGATTCCACGAATCTATCATGAAGTTTAGGTCTTAAAACCCTGGCGTAGCCGAATGATTTTTCATAAGAAGCGAGTGGAGTGATAGAATTAGAATCCACGAGTAGAAGTTTACAATTTAGGTCTTGGGAAATCTTCTCCGCATGTAGCGGCAGGAAAAAACAAGGAAAATCATCCGTAATCACTATAGAAGCTTTTTCTAAAATACTTCGGGTGATCTCGGAAAGGGAATTCTCCTTAGTTTCCACAAAAGGCCAATACGTAAAACCGATACGGGCCGCGTCTTCTGCAGTATCACAAATTCCTTCTAAAAGAAATTGTTGGAGTCTAGGAGAACTCCATTCGAAATCCATCATGACGGTTTCGAAAATGACCAAAGGTTTTTGGAATTTTTTAGAAAGGTGGATGGAATAATCCAAAGAATGATTCCAGGCAATTCTTCGATTCGCTCGGATCCAATAGAGAATATATTCCCCTTCTTCTAAAACCGGCTTTCCGTTTCCTTCTCTTACCCGAATTAAATTTTTCTCTGAGAACAAATATAATATATCCTTATTTTTTTCTCACGCAGAGGCGCAAAGACGCGGAGATTTTTAGCATAACAATCAATATTCGTATGAACTCTATCGTGCAGGGATAGATATTTTAAACTATCTTCCTCTGCGGCTTCGTGTCTCTGCGTGCCAATCTTAGCCCGGTCCGAGCGAAGCGAAGGAGCAGCCATAATTCTCCCTTAGACTTCATTCCCTAAAAAACGGGAAATGAAAAATTCGGGGGTTTAAAAGGAATTTGGGCAATATTTTAGCACTCTATGACTGAAAGTGCTTGACCGCCCACCCCTGTTTCGGATTTCCTGGAATTTATATTCAAGCACTCATTTAATTCAAGTGCTAAGAGGAGAAAGTCATGGCGATTAAACCGCTAGGTGACCGTGTTTTGGTCGAGCCTAAACAAGAAGCTGAAGAAAAGATCGGCAGCATCTTCGTTCCTGATACGGCTAAAGAAAAACCGCAAGAGGGAAAAGTTGTAGAAGTAGGAAGCGGACGTTATGAAGACGGAAAGCTTATACCGCTAGAAGTGAAAGCCGGTGACGTCGTTCTGTACGGCAAATATTCCGGAACTGAAATTAAATCCGAAGGTAAAGAATACTTAATCATCCGCGAAAGCGACATTCTTGCCATCGTGAAAAAGTAATATACCGAGGAAATAAAAATGGCAAAAATTATCGAGTATGATGAATCGGCTAGACGTAAACTTTTAGAAGGCGTAAACAAACTTGCGAACGCTGTAAAAGTTACCCTTGGTCCTAAGGGAAGAAACGTAGTAATCGACAAAAAATTCGGATCTCCAACCATCACTAAGGACGGAGTTACCGTAGCAAAAGAGATCGAACTAGAGGATTCCATCGAGAACATGGGCGCTCAGATGGTAAAAGAAGTTTCCACAAAGACGAATGACGTTGCCGGAGACGGAACTACCACTGCTACTATTCTTGCTCAATCCATCGTTAACGAAGGTTTAAAAAACGTTACTGCAGGTGCAAACCCTATGGCGCTTAAACACGGTATCGATAAAGCGGTTGGCGCGGCAGTAGAGAGTATCAAAAAACGTTCAGTTAAGATCGAAAACAAAAAAGATATCGCTAACGTTGCGACTATCTCCGCAAACAACGACAAGGATATAGGAAATCTGATCGCAGATGCTATGGACAAAGTCGGAAAAGACGGAGTTATCACCGTAGAAGAAGCAAAATCCATCGAAACCACTTTAGACGTGGTAGAAGGTATGCAATTCGACCGTGGATACGTTTCTCCTTATATGGTAACCGATCCGGAAGCAATGATCGCAACTTTAAGCGATCCTTATATTCTAATCTACGACAAAAAGATCTCTTCTATGAGAGACCTTCTTCCTGTATTGGAAAAAGTCGCTCAAGCAGGAAGACCTTTAGTGATCATCGCGGAAGAAGTAGAAGGAGAAGCATTAGCTACTATCGTAGTGAACACTCTTCGTAAAACTATCTCTTGTGTGGCTGTTAAAGCTCCTGGATTCGGGGATCGTCGTAAAGCGATGTTGGAAGATATCGCAATCCTTACCGGTGGACAAGTGATTTCCGAAGACCTCGGAATGAAACTGGAAAACGCAACAGTTCAACAACTGGGACGTGCTAAAAAAGTTACCGTGGATAAAGAAAACACCACCATCATCGAAGGACAAGGTGCTTCTAAAGATATCCAAGGCCGCGTAGGTCAGATCAAAAAACAGATCGAAGATACTACTTCCGAGTACGATCGTGAAAAACTCCAAGAACGTCTAGCAAAACTTGCAGGCGGTGTTGCAGTGATCCATGTTGGTGCAGCTACGGAAGTGGAAATGAAAGAGAAAAAACACCGTGTGGAAGACGCACTTTCGGCTACCCGCGCTGCGGTAGAAGAAGGAATCGTTCCTGGTGGTGGATTAACTCTTCTAAAAGCTCAGGAAGCAGTTGCCGCTCTTAAATTAGAAGGCGACGAGGCTACCGGAGCAAAGATCATCTTCCGCGCATTAGAAGAACCGATCCGTATGATCACTTCTAACGCAGGTCTGGAAGGATCCGTGATCGTAGAACAAGCAAAAGGTAAAAAAGGAAACGAAGGTTTCAACGCACTTACTATGGTTTGGGAAGATCTACTACAAGCCGGAGTCGTTGACCCAGCTAAAGTAGTTCGTTCCGCACTCCAAAACGCTGCTTCTATCGGATCAATGTTGTTAACTACGGAAGTTACAATTACCGACAAACCTGAAAAAGACGGCGGCGGAATGCCTCCTATGGGTGGAATGGGCGGTATGGGAGGAATGGGCGGCATGATGTAATCTTGCCCTCTTTCCTTTCGGAAAAGTTAAAAGCCGGGGTTGAACAACCTCGGCTTTTTTATTATAACTTGATGCTGAACACCCTATCGATCTCTTTTCCGTCCTTAGTGATCGTATGACTATATAAGATATGTAGAATAGAGTATTTGCTGTATTTAGTCTTGGTCTCGTATTCCCAATCCCATAGAAGTCCTCCCATTCCTGGGATTGCCAAAATTCCCATCGCATGCAAGCCGTTCATATTATTTCCGTACTGTCTATAGTAGAATAATCCGGGACCTACAAGCATCAGATCTTCTTCTTTGGAAATTTTTTGGTTTCTATAATACAATAATCCTAAACCGAGCATATCGAATCTTCCGTCTTTTTCGGAAGAGAAATATCCTAGGACCGGAGGGATCAAAGTTGCAGTTCCGGAAGGATCAGAATGATAATAGGCTACAGGAAGGAAATTGGCGAGAGTCTCTTCCGGAGTGGACTTCCAACGAAGCCAAAGCAGATTCGTATCCGAATAATCATTTCGTCTTTCATATCCACCGAGAAGCCCCCCAAGAACAGCCACTCTAGTCCTTTCCTCTTCTACTTCCGTATGGATCAAACCTAGGAATAAATTGAAGTTCCTACGTTTCAAATAGGTTTCTTTATTTATATCAAAAATCCCCGCAAGTCCCCAGCGGTCCCAATCGCTGTCCTTATAACTATAAAAGCCGAATGCAAACCAGAATCTTGACTCTTTACTTTTCCTATAAAATGCGAGAGGAGCCAGACCGTAAGCGGTACGTTCCGGGTTATCCAAATAAAAAGCGGGACCGACCACTAATCTTTCTAAACCGGAATTCCCGGATTTATAATCGGTAATTAACAAAAAGTTTAAGTGTTTTTCTTTTCTGAAAGGATCGTTTGCGGATTCAAATCTATATATAGGGAAAAGATAAGATTTGAAATACATACTAGTCGTTTCTTCTTTTTTAAGATCCTTAACGGTATGCAATGTATTCGAAAAAAGGAAAAATGCGCTAAAATCCCTCCACTGATCTACAACCTTATCCGCACTTCCTTCCTTAGGTAAAACGGATTCGTATTTTGAATAATCGATCAACTTTAGGAATGTTATCTCTCTCTTGGAATATTCCTTATTTTCCGAGTTTTGTTTTTCGGAATATGTGTACATGAAAGGAAAATAGAAAGAAGAACTAGATTCCAGAGTTTTACTTCCGGAAGAGGAAAAAATCCCGAATGGATTCACATTAAAGGAATTCCAACTCCCC
Organism: Leptospira dzoumogneensis; assembly: GCF_004770895.1. NCBI lineage: Bacteria > Pseudomonadati > Spirochaetota > Leptospiria > Leptospirales > Leptospiraceae > Leptospira > Leptospira dzoumogneensis. Next base: position 270,824 of record NZ_RQHS01000010.1, read on the forward strand.
GTCTGGAATTCAGTCTTATCCGAATAATATAGAAGTCCCCAGGTGACCCTTTTTTTAAATAAATTCGGAATATTTTTTTCCCGATTGGAATAGAAAGGATAGATCGCAAAAGAACTCTCTTGGTCCGAACCTGAACCGCTTAATAGTCCTAATATATTCCATCCGGAGCCGTTTCCTTTTTTATAACCGTAATAAAGAATAGGCACAGTTGTATAACTTTCTAGGACCTTCTCCCCTTCCTTCTCCGAACCGGAAAAATAAAAAGGAAATAAATGGAAGTAACTAGAAGTCCTTTCCCCGTTTTTTTCTTCAGAAGAAGAAACCAGACCTAGGAAATTTCCTTTAGAAACGGAAGGAGAAGATTCATTATAATATACTAATATAAAAAGCGTACTTTCCGTGGTGTTTCGTTTATAGTAGATCGTAGGGAAAAACAAAAAGTCCACCTTAGTAGCTTGTTCCGAAGTTTCGGAAGCTCCCTTATATCTGGAATAATAATAGAATGGGGTGAGTAAAGAAGAGGATTCCTCTCCGTTCAATTCTTTCTTATTGGAATAAGCGGATAATAAAGTATAAAACTTGGATACATAAGCTTCTTCAGATGGAACTCTGATCTTAGAACCAAATCTCAAATAAATTGGTATGAAGAGACTATAGGATTTTTCTTGGAATAGATCCTGATCTCGGCTGGATTCGGTCCCGGAATGAAATAAAAATAATAGTACTGGCAAAGAATGAAAAGATTCGGTAGTAGTATTTCCTTCTACGATCTGTTTTCTATAATATAAAGGAGAAATTGTGCGGGAATGATCTTTAGACTCGTCATGAGCAACAAACGGAAAGATCCTAAATCCCCAAGAATCCGGTGAATAATACAAACGTGTGAGAGGCCAGAGAACTGAATAGTCTCTCACTTCTCCCTGTTTTCCCCTTAGGAAACCGAAAAGAAGATAAGACTCCTGAAAATCCGATCCTTTATCTTGGCGAGCATATATAGGTAGAACTGCCCCGACTGCAAAATAAGAATCATCCGCAATTTTGCTCGAGAAATAAAAAGGAAAAAATGTGTATACCTTATCCGAGTTTTCTTTGGACCAAGAATACCATGCTAAAGGAAGAAGACGGATATGTCGTCTATCGTCTCCTCTTTCATAGCTGAATATCCCGAATAGAGCACTAACTCCCCAGAAAGAACGGGAACTTTCCCTTGTTAAAGTTTTGTATTTATTTAAACCGTCCTTCTCTTCTTTCTTTTCCACGGCGACTTCCTTTTTGATCGTTTCAATAGGGATCTCTTCCGCAGGATGTTCAGCCTTCCAAAATTCTAATCTTTTCTTAGAGATAGAGGACCTGGTAGAAATACTGAAAAGATTATAAAATAAGGAAGCATCAGTATCCAAATAATAATCTTTTTCCGTAGCTCCCGCCCCTGCCCCGAATTTCCCTATGGTTTCAGTAGAAGAATATGCGAGTACAAGTTCGAGAGATTTATCCGCTTCTTCGTAATTTAAGTAAAAAGGGAGTACAATTTTTCCTTTATTGCGCGGATTATTCCAATTCCAGTAGAAAAGAAGTTTAGTGGTAAATTCCTCCTTATGGACCTTATCTATATTCGTAAACCATAATAAAGGCCATATCCATGTGTTCTCTTTTTCCGCGGACGTATTCCTATAATGAAGAAGGCCGAAATGTTTATGATCATCCTCATCATTTCCGAACTTCAGGAACAAAGGTAAAACCAGATGAAAACTGTCCCTTTTATAAAAATAGAAAGGAAACAAATAAGTATATCTTGGATCCCCTGCCTTATCAAATCCTCTACCTACAAGCCCCAGAACATTCCAATAAGAATATTCGTTTGTGTTATTTGAAAAATAGAAAGGGTAGATCCTTCTTCTGGATTCCTGGTCAGTATCATATCTTTCATACAAAGTGATCAGGGAATAATTTTCGAATTTTGTCTTATATTCTTTCGAATAAGATAAGGGGGTTATAAGCTCTTTGTATTCCGAAGTATCGTTCCATTGAAAAATCGGAAGAAGTGTATAACTTTCGGACTTAGCATCCTGCCAAGAGTCCCTATAAAAATACCAGAACGGAAATAGGATCCATCTTTCATATTGATCGCCGATCTCGCTCTTTCTGGAATAAAATGGACCTACCCAAGTCCTAGTCTTATTCCAATAAGTGAATAAAGGAATGATCCAAGTGTATTCGTTCCCGGCCTGGTTTCCTTTTGCCCATAAAGGGAAAAAATGAAAATATTCATTGTATTTATAGAACAAAAGAGGGAAGAAAAATCCCCGCTGAAATTTTCCCTGTTCATCCCAAGAAAGATAAGTATTGATAAAATAATTCTGAGAGGCTTCCTTTTCTTTATTTCTATAAAAAAGGAGCCAAGAAAATAAAGTAGTCCTCTTGGATAGATCCGAAGAAGAATAATAAAAGATCGGAGTGATGAACTTGGACTCATCCGGTTTAAAGGAATAATAATAGATCGGGAAAAATAATGATTTAGAGGAACCGTTCCAATCTTTTGTATAATAAAAATTTAAAACATAAAGATCCATATCCGTTGCAGTCCGGTTATAATAGAATGGAAGAACTGCCCCGAACTTGCTGGTTCCATTATCGAAATAAAAAGGGAACACATAAAGAGATTCGTTTTTCTTATGGAACATCAAAGGAAATAGATAAGAGGAAGAATAATCTCCCTTCTCGTTGGAGGTCCAACCGCTGATCAACGCCAGATTTGTTTCGGATTTTCCTCCCTTCTCCCATTTCCTATTAAATAGGATCGGGATATTCGCAGTATAATTCTGCAATTCACCGTTATGATAACTTCGATTTAAGAAGAAGAGTAAATAATAGGAAAATTTTTCCTCTTCTTTTCCCCCTCCTCCTAATTGAGGGGTTTCCTTCCAAGTCTGACCGAAAAGTGGAGTAAGAAGGGAACCTTCTTCTCCCGAATTCAAAGAATTATAAGAGAACAAAGGGAAGATCGTAAAATGAAAATCCTCCTTATCAGAATAAGAATTATATAATGTATTATAGAAGAAGATCGGGAAAAAAGTGAAATTGAATTTTCTTTTTCCCGAACCCCAATACACCAAAGGAAGAATGGAACCGTAGGAAGATTCTCTGTCTTCTCCCCAATGAAAGATCAGAAAATGATTCCAATCATCATTCAAGTTCCGATTTCGAAAATATAAAAAAGGGACAGCAAAGTAAAACGATTCTTCCTTACCACTCTCAATCGTTTTACTTCTACCGAACAAAGGAAGAAAAGAAGGAAAGGATAACCAACTTTCCGAAAATTTTTCCCCTCTGGATTCGTACGAGTTATAGTGAAATAAAGAATAGTTTACTTCATAATTGGACTGAGGGTCCTGGATACGCTGCGCATAATAAATAGGGAAAAAATAAGATTTATATGAATTATTTTGTTTTGCAGATATATGATCGAATAAAGGAAAAAAACTGATCTGTTTGAACTTAGGATAATCAGTGTAAGTGAAAAGGACCAGAACATCCAAGGAGTAATGCGGTCCCCAATTCTCTATACTCGCAAACGGAGAAAATTTGAAAGTATATTTATCTTCTTTATCACTTCCTAAGATTGGCTTCTTTTCGGAAGTTAAAGTATCGAAATAATCCACCGCTTGGATCTCGGAAGAAAAACAAAGGAGAAGGACCGAAAAAGAAAGAATAACACTCCCGATTTTAGTGGAAAAAATTTTGAAAAAATCCCTAATCATAAACTTCTAGAAGTTTTAACTTACTCTTTTCTCCCTTCAGAATTTTTACTTTAGAAGGAGCCAGTCCCAATTCTGCCGCGACGGCTCGAACCACTGCGTCATTCGCCTTACCTTCGGTAGCCGGTGCTTTTACGGCAACGATCCAAACACCGTCGTCCCCTTTAGTTACGGACGGTTTTTTAGAATTCGGTTTTACCCTGACCTGAATTTTCACCGCGGATCTTCCGGGCAAAATTACTTCTTACGAAATATTTTTCCAGCTATTAACCTTATCTCTTCCAGACCCAAAAGCAGACTGATCAGGAAAAAAATTGCCATACCAGGAAGGATGGCAGCACAAAGCGAGATTCTGGAAGAATTCGCATAACTTAGGCCTTTTTCGGAAAGAAAAGCCAAAGCCCAAGAATGGATCATTTCTTTATAGAAGAATAAAAATGCACCCATGCAGAATAGTGGCAGGATCAATTTTACAATTTTGGAAAGAAAACCTTCCCACGGAAAAGAGACATTATGCTTTTTTAAGTAACTAGAAAGTAAGGTCCAAGTTACCACAGTTGATACGGCGGAAGACAATGCGATCGCGGAATGTTTTAGAAAAAAGATCAAAGAAAAGTTCAAGGTCAGATTCAGTACAAATGTGAATGCTTGGACCCTCAAAGGAGTTTTAGTATCTTGGAATGCGTAATATGTAGATATCAAAACTTTATTCATGCTGTAAAATGGGACCGCTAATGAATAAAAGATCAAAGGTAGGATCGTGGTCTCAGTTGCAATATGATCCCATCTTCCTCCATAATATATGGAATCCAAAATTGGTCCGGCTAAGATCCCAATCCCCAAAGCAGCGGGCGCAGTTAAAAATCCCGCAAATCCCAAAACTCCCAACATTTCCTTGGGAACCTCGGAATGTTTGTTTTGTTTCAAAGAAGAAAGTAACGCGGGTAAAGTTGTGGTAGCAAGCGCCACACCTATGATCCCGGTAGGAAGCTGCACTAGTCTCTGGGCATAATCCAAACTAACGACTGCGCCTAAGCCCGGATTCGTATTCTGTACATAGTTTGCGAGGAATATATCCACTAAAAGCCCGAGCTGGTAAAAACCGCCTCCGACCGCTGCAGGCAGCATCAGTTTAAATATTTTTGAAATAGCAGGATGTTTATAATTCCAGGAGAAGATAGGGCCTTCTCCATTTCTGGAAACATACCAGGCCTGGACCCCTAGTTGTATGATCCCTCCTCCTACGATCGCAAAACAAAGAACTCTCACCTTGGTTAAAAGTTCCCAATCCACGAAAGGGAAAATCCCTAAAAACACGGTGAGATAACTTAAGTTCAGGATGATAGGAGAAAGAGAAGGAACAAAAAATCTATTTTTGACGTTGGAGATCGCCATATAGATAGAGGACAAACTCGCGGTAACGATTAAGAAAAACAGAATATAGGTAAGCTCGACTACAAGCCCGGAATATTCCGCAGTCCCTCCCACAAGGATAGGAAGTGCAAACGGTGAAAATGTAAAAACGATTACTACGAAACTAAGAAGGATTACAAAAAGAAAACTTAATACGGCCCCGCTCATCTTCCTTGCGGCGACTACCCCGTCCTTCTCCGCATCCGAATATAAAGGCATGAAGGATTGGGAAAGAGTTCCTTCCGCCAAAAGATTTCGGAACATATTGGGCAATCTATATGCTACTGAAAATGCGGAGGCAATGGTTCCTGTCCCGAAAGACACCGCCATAAAATGGTCTCGGAACACTCCTAAAATTCTGGAAACGAGGGTGTAAAAAGAAAGAGCGAAACTTCTTCTGGCTGCTTGGGACAAGAGATCCTACGTGGTCGGTGTTTCCGACAAAAATGAAACTAACCTAATAGTTTCTCCAAGTATCGAACTCCGCCGGTGCGACTCACGTCAAACTGAATTCCGCAATTAGGACATTGGTGACGACCAAGAGTTTTGATCCTAAGTCTTGCCCTGCAAGATTCGCAATACAAGATCCTTTCTTGGAAACTTCTCGCCTGCTCCAAAGTATGGTCCAGGTCCTTTCCGATCTGAGTCTTTTCAGCGGGTTCTTGTCCGGGAATTGGAACTGTGCTGATCTCGGGAACATACACATCCGACTTACTAAGACTAGAAGAAGGACTGGAATAGAATTGGATCGGTTTCGTTTGTCTAAGAGAAGAAATACTTTCCGACTTCTCGGATAAAGTCCTTCTATCTTCTATCTTCAAAGAGGAAAGCCAAACTTCCGCTTCTTTTTCATGTGCGAAGAGATTAGGGCTCTTATTTAAACCGAATAATCCTAAAACCAATAATCCTTCTTCATTCCAATCGCTGTATGCAATATTGCCGCCGAATTTTTCGAAGAAGTTTTTTAATTCCACAAGTGCGGAGATGCCATCCTCTTCTATATATTCGATGAGACTAGAATTGACTAGTACTAACCTTTCCCCTTCTTCCCAGCGAGTTTTAATAAAACGCACCAGATCGAATGCGGAATAGGAATCAAGAACCCCTTTCGGAGTTACTTTCAATATATGTCCCAGTTTTGTAGTATGAATTTCCAAAAAAGTTTATCCTAGATAAATAGCGTCTATAATTTCCGCTTTTTCTCGATTGACTGCTTGCGCAGTAGAAGGAGAAGAAGAAACGTTTTCTCTCCAACGGATAGGACCTTGGGTTTGAGCAAAGTCAACCTTCTCCCATAAAGGAGGAGAAGAAGGATCCGCAATATACTTTCCGTCTTGGGTAAAAGAAGTGCGGACACTCTTAATGAGTAAATGAGAAAATCCTAATATAAGAGCACAGATCAGAGCTATGATCGCGTTATTTTGTAAGGTCCACCAGAATAGTTCGGTTTGGATCCTCACAAAATGTGCAAAATTCCCTCTTTCGTATTTCATATGAAGAGAAGCCACTCTTTCCAATTTTTCAGGGTGGTATACTGCCATGGAAAGAAGAACACTTGGCTCTGAAATTTCAGGGAAATAAGGAGAAACGATCTGCATCAGTTTATCATTCTGGAATGTATTCTTATCTCCCAAAAGGATTGGAGTTCCGATCTGCCATTTTCTCAAATGATGAGCAGCGGTATAATTAGTGGATAAAAACTTAGGTTCAGGTTTTCTTTTTGCCCTTGGATCGGACACATAATCTTCGTTAGACGATGCAAGAACTACTCCCGAATCATCAGTCATACTGATCTCAGAAATGATAAATCCTTCTTTATCTCCAGAAGTCACTTTTACAAGTCTAGTGAATGCAAAGTTCAGATCTTCTAATCTGTCCTTGCTTAATTTTCCTTCGCTGGATTTAGAGATGGCGCCGATCGTATCTCTGGCTCTTTGGTCCGAAAGATTTTTGATCTGCTCAAAAGAAGCAAGAGAAGATTCCAGAAAGGACCATGCAGAGGCTCCGGCAGCGATCCCTTCACAAACCAAAAGTGCTAAAATGAAAAATAGAATATGTTTGAAAATTTGCACCTGAGAACCTCTCTTCTTTTAAAAATCGGCCGATTTCGGCTTTTTTCTAAAGAATAAAAATCAATTTAGGCGCGAATACCGTCTCTGATTGGCTTTAAATTTTCCAGAAATTTGGTCTGAAAAGTTTGGATCCATTCCTTCTTTTTATCTTCTCCGCTTGGGAGCCCTAGCTGAGAGACTGAGATCATGGACTTCCAGTCCTGCCCGCAAGGATGGATACATTGAAACGCGGAAAAATCATTAGAAACGTTTAGAGCGATCCCGTAGCTGGTAAACCAGGACTTGAATAAAACTCCCATGGAAAGAATTTTGCGATTCGGAGAAGTCGAAAGATAAAGCCCTGGAGCGTGAGGATTTTTTACCAAATCCAGACCCCAAACTTTCTTTGTGGAATAAATTGCGGATCCAAGTACCTGATCCAGAAATTCCGAGATGGAAATTTCTCTTTTTTTTAAGTCCAAATGTACATAGGTAACGATCTGTCCTGGCTCATGAGCGGTATAATCCCCTCCTCTTTTTATGTATTGGAGAGAGATACCGTGTTCGGAAAGGAAGTCCTCATTTCGGAGAAGATTGTCGATATTATAATTGATCCCCCCGGTAATCGTAAGAGGGTGTTCTAAAAATAGAATCGATTCCCTTCTATTCTCCCGGGACTTTTCCTGGAAGAGGACGTAATCTTCGTACGGAAGGGGATTTTTCAGGGAAAAAGCCTGCACACTTGTATTATTTATGGAAAAGCTGCTCGAAGTCATCTCCTTTATACTCCAAAGATCTCCGCGGGGAAGAAACCGTCAGGAACTCGCAAAACTGGTCTATCTTTCCGACGGAGTATTCTTCCAAAAATACGCCAAAGTGATTACTGGGCAGAAGTACATCCATTTGGAAGATTCTCCTTATCCTATGGAACTGAATCAGGCTCTTCTCCACCTGAAAGAAAATCGTCTAATAGATGTGATCCCAAAATTGACCGAGACCGGTATCTCCGGTTATTTATTAACCTGGGTCGGGACCGAGCATGAGGACGAGATAGACCTGAACCGTCAGGAGAAAAGAATTCTTCGTAAGGTTCTGGAAAATTTCAAAGGAAGTGTTTACGACGAAAATAGAGTGTATCCGAATTTATATGAGAATTACGTGATCACTCCCCTTTTCTCGGAAATAAAGTTTAGCAAAGAAACTATTAACACTAAAATCCATTTCTTTAGGAGAAAAACGCTTTTGAATATCTCGGGCAAAATATTTAAGGTACTTTTTAGCGAGTAAACACGAATGCTCATCACTGTTTGTAAAGGTAAAATCCATAGAGCCACCGTAACCGACGCGGACCTCAATTATGAGGGAAGTCTGACGGTAGATATGGATTTGGTAGATGCCGCTGGAATGTTTCCTTACGAAAAAGTTTCCGTTGTGAATGTAAACAATGGATCCAGATTCGAGACATATCTGATCGAAGGCAAAAGAGGTTCCGGAGAGATCTGTTTGAACGGTGCTGCTGCCCGTCTCGGAATGAAAGGAGACAAAGTAATCATCATCTCCTACGGCTCCTTGGAAGAAAAGGACCTGCCGAAAGGTTATAAACCCCAAGTCGTTCTCGTAGACGACAAAAATCATATCAAAAAAGCCTAATTCCTTAGGCTTTTCCAAAGACTTAATCCGCTGGACTAAATTTCCCAGCTCAGATAGAATCGATCCGTTTTCGGCCGGGACTGGAATTCTTCTCATTTTTTTAAGGAAAACGAGAAGTAACGGCTAAGTTTCGGGGCTTTTAAGTCGATATTCAATATGAAGAACCGTACTGGGACAATAAATCGCATGAAATCCGTCGCAAAATTTTCTTTTATCCTATTATTCGTCCTTTTTGGAAATGGCGTTTCCGGCCAAAACAATGCAGAGAAGGAAAGTAAAGGTTCCGAAGGAGTGGAATACTATCCACTCGCGTATTACGACGATAGACTCTTAGTCAAAGAAGTTTCCTTCTTCCGTAGACACGCGGATAACGGAAAAGGAGAGTTCATGGACGTAATGGTCGAACTCGAGAACAGAGACTTTGACGCAGCGAACTTCTCCATTTATATTTTAGCAGTAAATGAAACTCCTCTTTCCAGAGTGGATGACCGCAGAGAGCTTGTCCCCTTCCCTAAATGGAGACAGTACGATGTGGAAGAAGAAACGAAAGTTGTAAACTTCCAGAACCTGGTTCCGGTTAAACTAGACAGTAAAAATGTTTGGGGAGAGAAGAAGTACGGAGAAGTGAAGAAGAGCTACGACGAAAAGATCGCGAGAGGAGAAAAAGTAAAATTCCCTAACCCGAATCTGGACACTCTAGTTCATTATCTCACTAATAATCCTAAGGATGCACTTCCTATCGTTCTTTACGGAGAAGAAGGTCCTGCAAAAGACAAAGTTTTGATCAGTAATTTTGTGCCTCAAACTGCGGAAGATCTTCAAAAACAAAAACACGACACTTTAAGCAAACATACTTATACCGTATACAACGCTAAGTATAAATCCACGATCTTCTCTCACCACTATACCGAGTATCGTCCTGGATATTTTACTTTTAATAAGGTTGTAGTTCTGATCTTCAATCCTCAAAAAGAAAAGAACAAACTAGTCTATCGTAAGATCATAGACATCAACGGATTGAAGTTGGTGAACTAAGAATACTTTCTAATTTTACAATCTCAGTATGAAGAAGGATCCGAAAGGGTCCTTTTTTATTGGAATCAGTTTTCCGGCACGATCCAACTCATTTCATTTACAAAGATAATACTAAAATATGAAGTTGGGCAAAATTGCTTAACATGTTTTTCTCTAAAGAAAAGATCTGCTTCAACTAAATACTTGTAAAAATGATTTGAGATTATGAAAATAAAGGAAATAATCAAAATCCTAGAGGACGATGGTTGGTATTTGGTAAACCAGACAGGAAGCCATAAACAATTTAAACATCCTCGTAAATCTGGAAGAGTAACAGTTGCTGGTAAACAAAATGCAGATATTCCTCCTGGAACTTTGAATAGTATTTTGAAACAATCAGGTCTAAAGTAATAATTTATGGAATATCCAGTTATCATTGAAAAAGGCCCAACAAGCTTTGGAGCCTACGTTCCAGATCTGCCTGGTTGTGTTGCAGTCGGAGAGACAGAAGAAGAAGTTACAAAACTAATCAAAGAGGCAATTGAATTTCATTTAGAAGGATTGAGAAAAGATGGAGAGCCTATACCAGCACCTTCGAGAGTTACTCTAGTATCTGTATAATAAAAAAGGACCCGAAAAAGGGTCCTTTTTTTGTGCTCAGGGACTTTGACCGGATTGTGGTCGACGGTAACGATCTATGCTGCCCGGAACGAATCTTGTGGTCCATTGGCCTCGGTCGATGTTTTTCTCCACCCAACCCTTTCCATGATCCCATCTTCCATCCGATATAAAATCGAAAAAGTAAGAGGAGTTCATGTAACGGTAGGAGTCCATGATATCTAAGATATCCCGACTCTCCGAGTCCTCAGGAGCCTCTTCGAAGAAGAAGTTGCTATCCATTCGCCTCTACCATGAATCTTTCCATCCAAATGTCCATCTTTATTTGGCTAATGAGAAAATAATCTGGGACGGGTCTCATTTTAAGATTCATCCCCTGATACTTTAGACTCCGGCTCCTCCCTATTCCCCTCCCTTTGTTTGGATATGGAATATAGAAAAGGCAAAAATCCCTGGTTTTTGTCCGGTATGGGCTCCTTTCTCAAAAATGTAGATCGGGTCTTTCTGTAGGATTGTTTGGTTTGCCTGAACTTCTCCGCCTCGTCCAAAAGCCCGTCCAATCGATTTTCCAGAAAAAACCTGAGTTCTTCCTGCAAATCCTCTCCGATCTTTTCGGATCCTTGTTCTGAATTTTTTGGCTCCTTCTCCATTTCCGGCCCCCAACTAATATTTTAGGTTTTCCCCGGACAAACGGGTGCCCAATCCGAAGAATGGAGCGCATTTTTTTTCTTGCGACAAGGGAGTTTAGACCCAAATTTGAGGGAATGCTAAATCCGACAGAACTCACGGAAACCCTCGTCTCTGGGAAAGATATCGAACTGGAATATAGATTTATTTCGGACGAGGACCACCAGCAGATCTATCTTCTGCTTCTTCAAGTTTTAGGAAACTTGGATAGATTATTTCTTACGGAAGTGGTCTCTACCATTCTAAAAGAACTTTTGATGAACGCGAATAAAGCGAACGCCAAGAGGCTTTTTTTCCTAACCGAAGGTTTGAATATCAACGAGACATCTCATTACAACAAAGGGATGAAACGTTTTTTAGAGGATATCATTCATAAATGGGATGAACAGGAGAAGGTTCTAAAAGGTTCCAATCTATCCGTTCGTCTTCGCGCAAAGATCATGAACCAGAACCTGATCTTCTTGATCGAGAATGATGCTGCACTTCTTCCCCAAGAATCCGAAAGGATCAAAGCAAGATTAGAATCCGCTAGTAAGTTCAACGATCTATCCGACGCATTTCTTTCCATGGCGGACAGCCAAGAGAGTGCGGGTCTCGGACTTGTACTCATACAGTTATTATTAAAAAACTCAGGAATAGGTTCTGATAAATTTAAGATAGAAACCGACGGTAAGATCACAAGAGCAACCTTAGTGATCCCTAAACAAATCGTTCCATTGGACGTAGCTACCAAACTTAAAGACAGGATCTTGTCAGAAGTAGATGGACTTCCCCCTCTTCCTCATACTCTCACAAGGATCATAAATCTTTGTAATAATCCCGACTCGGATTTAGGTGTAATCGCAAACGAAATAGAAAGGAACCCTGCAATCAGTGCGGACCTTTTAAAACTTTCTAACTCGGCAGGTTTCGCGAGTAGGAATAAGGTAAATACGATCGTCCAAGCTGTTAAGGTCGTGGGACTGAAGAACGTCCGAAATCTTTTGTATGTTTCAGGTGTACGAAAGATCATGGAAGGAAGATATTCCAAACTTCAAGAAGTGTGGAACCATTCCAATCTTGCGAGTTATTTTGCGAGGCAGGTTTCCCAAAGAGCTGGACTCGGAAAACTTTCCGATATCGCAGCAGTCGGTGCCCTGCTCCATGATTTAGGAAAATTCATTTTGCTTTCATTGGATCCTACGTTATTCAAACGTTTGGCGGCTTACCAAAAGCATAGGGATCTTTCCAATTCCACGATCTTAGAAGAAATTTCCACAGGTATTTCTCATCCGACTCTGGGAGCGATGCTCGCCAGAAAATGGGATTTTCCTCCGGACCTAGTTCATATGATCGAATTTCACCATAGAGCCTTCATGGCGACTAACACTATTTATACGGATTTAGTTGATTCCGTATACGTCGCAAATATGATGTGCGATTATCTGGATAAAAAAACCAGCTACTACGCAGCTGACTCGAGTATACTAAAAAAATTCCAGTTAGATGATAAGGCAAAGTTCGAAGAGACCTGCGAAAAATTAGCAAAGGCCTACGAGATCGCGAATGAAGAAAACTGAATCCAATAATCTGCTCAATTTACACGGAATTAAGTTTTATAGATCCGGGACTCCTATTCTGGACGGGATCGATTTTCAGATCAATTCCGGAGAACATTGGGTTCTATTAGGGCGTAATGGTGCCGGAAAAACCACACTTGTAAATTTGATCTACGGTTCCGTATGGCCTACCGCGGGCAGGATCAATCTTTTCGGAGAGACCTTTGGAGAAACTCCATTACAGATCCTGAGAAATAAGATCGGCATCCTGGATTCTTCCCAACAAGAAAGCGCACTCCAAAAAAGTCTTACCGTTTACGATGTACTTCTTACCGGTTTTTTTCATACCATAGGTTTTTATAGGGAATCAAATGCCTGGGAAGAAAAAGAAGCGGAACGAATTTTAGAAGAGAACGGTTTCGGCGCTAAAAGAAACCAATTATTCCGCACTTTATCTTCAGGCGAAAAGAAAAAGATCTTATTCTTAAGAGCAATGTGCACTTCTCCTGAATTTGTGATCTTAGATGAACCTTGCTCCGGTTTGGATCTGACTGCCAGAGAAGAATTCATAGACTTCTTGGATGAATATAAAAAGAATCGAAACTTCACTTCTATTTATATAACTCATAGGATCGACGAGATCCCTCCATTTTACGAACACGCAGCTCTTTTGAAGTCCGGTAAAATTTTATTTTCAGGCGAGATCACAGAAGCATTCAGTTCTGCAAGACTTTCCGATCTATACGATCGCAAAGTAGAAGCGGAAAATCGAAATGGCACCTGGGTCGCAGTCACCGAGAGAAAGTAGCTCAAGAGACGCGGAGTTTAGAGAGACTCAGAGTTTTTCTCACGCAGAGACTCGAAGGCGCAGAGAGATTTGGAATAGATTTATAGATATTCTGCGTAGTCGCAGGCAGGAAATCGGGAACAGATATAATATTCTTTTTTCTTGGAGGATTTTTTTCTGACCCTCTCCCCTTCCTTGCATACGGGACAAATCCCGTATTTGGGAGTTTTTGGTTTTTCTTTTAACTGCTTATTGATTGCAGTTATATTCGTTTTCTTTAATTGAGAATCTAAAACCGAATAAAATTCGGAAAGTACCTTGGATCTACTTTCTTCCCCGGAAGCAATTGAATCCAATTTTTGTTCCATTTCAGAAGTGAATTTTTCTCTGAATAGATCTGCGAAGGCTGCCTGCAAGAACGCATTTACTCTTTCTCCAAGAGTTTCGGAATATAATTTTCCTTTTTCGGAATATACATATTTTCTTTTGTATAATGTTTCCAGGATAGAAGCAAACGTAGAAGGTCTGCCTATCCCTTCTTTTTCCAGTTTGGATACAAGACTTGCTTCCGTATATCTGGACGAAGGTTCTGTGGTTTTTTCTTGGATCTCCCAAGGATCGGGTATAAGAGTCTCCCCCTTTTTCCAATCAGGAAGAAGGTCCGAGCCAATATTATAGATCTTTTTATAACCGGGATCTATGGTAAAAAGTTTTTCTCCTTCCCAAACTTCCCCGGCTCCGTTTGCTACAAATCCTAATCTTTTCCAAGCTTCAGGTTTCATTTGAGAAGCGATTGCTCGTTTCCAGATCAGTTCGTATAATTTTTTGGAATCCTTACTTAAATTCCGATCCGCAAGTTCGAATACGTAGGATGGTTCCAAAAATACATCCACAGGCCGGATTGCCTCATGAGCATCCTGCGATTTCCCTTTTGTTTTTTTGAGCCTGTATGTTTGAGCTTTATCCGATACGAATTCTTTTCCGAATTTAGAAGAGATCTTTCTACGGATAGAATCTATCGCGTCTTCTCCCATCCGAACCGAATCAGTTCTCATATATGTGATGAGTCCTTGGGATTTTCCTTTTCCTAGATCCGTTCCCTCATACAGTTCTTGGGCGAGTTTCATTGTTTTGGATGCGGAAAATTTTAAGACCCTAAATGCTTCCTGCTGCAATGCAGCAGTAGTAAACGGCGGAGGAGGTAAAGTTTCTCCTACCTTCTCCTTTCTTTCAGTGACCTGCAATACTTTCGTTTTTTTTAATATAGAATCCAAGAATCCAGAGGCTTCTTTCTGATTGGAGAAGGCGTCTTTTTTAGGGTAGAAAACGATTTTTTCGTTTTCTACTGATCCATAAAATACTGTGGCAGAGACGAGCCAGGTGGTAACCGGAATAAAACTTCGGATCTCTTCTTCTCTTTCACAAATCCATTTGAGAGCGACCGATTGCACTCTTCCTGCGGATAAACCTTCTCCGCTTACCGCTCTCCATAAAAATGGACTGACCTTATACCCGATGAGTCTATCTAAGATCCTTCTGGCTTTTTGGGAATCTACCAGGTCCAGATCGATCTTGTCAGGTTCGGAGATTGCCTGTAAAATTTTGTCCTTCCGTATTTCTTGGAAACGGATTCGGGAGATGTTCGCCTTCTTCCCTAATTTCTGGGCAAGGATATAACCTATAAACTCGCCTTCTCTATCCGGGTCGGTCGCTATGAGTATGGAAGAATGAGACTTTGCTTCTTTTAAGATAGAAGATAGAATATTCTTTTTTCCTTTAAGAGGAACATACTCAGGTTCGAAATCTTTTTCGATTTTGATCCCGATCCGATCCGGAGGTAGATCCAAAATATGTCCGAAGGTAGCGAGTACCTTATATTCTTTTCCCAAATAGGAAGAGATTGTTTTGACTTTGGTAGGAGATTCTACAATTACTAGGACGGACATTTCGGAATAGACCGGAAATCCGGCCCTTCCGTATTTTTCTAATGTGGTCCTAACTCTTCAATCAAATATCCGTTCGGATATGTAGGGTTATTTCGTTTGGTCACGTAATAAGGAGTTTTTCTAGGCGGCCAAAGATATCTTAGGAAGAATGCTCTAAATTTCAAAACCGCATAGGTCAAAGCGGCAACGATAGGATTCGCTTTCGGAAATCCCATTGCTTCCCTCAAAGGTTTGTCCATAAGAGAATACACTGCATTATAAACTAGATATTCAAGTCCGGGGATTTTTGGGATCCTAGCAGAAGCGATCTTCATAGTGGCAAGCGCAACTTGTTCCGAGTCCGGGGTGTGGCGGAAATTTTCCTTTTCGAATCTTAGATTGAACGCAAGCATCTCTTCGTAAGTTTCCGGAATATTTTTGATATTCATCATTTTTCCGATCCGTTTCCAAAGATAGAAGTTAGCTAGTCTTTCTTTTTCAGTGCTCTTTCTCCAACCGAACTTTCGGTTCCAACGATCCGGCTCGAATATAAAAGTTGTAAGAGTATAAAGAAAATCTTCATTTTTAATATTGTATTCTTTATGGATCTGGTTCAGCCTTCTCATTGCTTCCCTTCCTCTTTCGCTGTCCAGTCCGTTCTCGATAAATTCTGCGAGGATCAACGCGGTATCGTCGTATCTTTTTTGTCCTGCAGATTCGAATCGTTTGGTTGTATTTAATATTTTAGAAATAGAAGGAATTGCAAATGTCCGGAAGAAGGATATAGCAAGTGAGATTTCCACATCCTGAGGAAAATCATAACTTCCGGAGAGAAATACGATCTTCTGCGCATCCTTCTCCGCATCCAATTCATTAATTTGTTTTAATATCTTCAAACGGTTGAACATCTGTTTACTTTTTCCTTTGATACCGAACTTTTTATTGTATCTCTTTTTCGCACAGATGTTCGGTTAAATTTGAAACGCAAGTATTTTATTTAGATACTTTTATTTCAAACAATAGGGGTTTGGCACGCAGAGATCACTGAGGCCACGGAGTTAGACTCACGCAGAGTCGCGGAGCCGCTGAGGAAATGTAGGAACTCCTACTTAAGTCAAAGTTTTCCCCGCCCGCTTAGGGTGGGGGCCGGTGCGGTGGTACCCCGATGGAATTATCACAAAAAGTAGTTTCCTACAACCAGATTATTTTTCGGTTATGATGTAGGAACTCCTACGTCATATCTAATACAAAGCTCTCTGTGAACTCCGTGTGCTCTGCGCGATACTAGTGTGTATAAATAAAAAATCCCGACGTTTTACGGCCGGGATTTTGAAAGTCACAGACTTAGATTAAATCTTAGCCGTTAGAAGGAACTGGGAAAAGTCCTTCGATAGAAAGATATCTTTCTCCAGTGTCGTAGTTGAATGTAAGGACAGTAGCTCCTTCCGGAAGTTCAGGAAGTTTTTTAGCAACCGCCGCCAAAGACGCACCGGAAGATACTCCTAAGAAAATTCCTTCTTCTTTTGCTGCACGAAGTGCGTATTGGAAAGCCTCGTCCTTAGAAACTTGGATCACTCCGTCTAATAGATCAGTGTGTAAGTTTTTAGGAATGAATCCTGCTCCGATCCCTTGGATTGGGTGTGGTCCAGGTTTTCCTCCGGAAATTACTGGAGAAGCTTCCGGCTCAACTGCAAATACCTTGGTTTTAGGGAACTTCTCCTTTAAAACTTTAGCAACACCTGTGATATGTCCGCCTGTTCCAACTCCTGTGATCAGAACATCTACTCCATTAGGGAAATCTTTTAGGATTTCTGCTGCAGTAGTTTCTACGTGTACTGTGATGTTTGCTTCGTTCTCGAACTGTTGAGGCATCCAAGCTTTTGGATTTTCGGAAACCAGTTGTTTTGCTCTTTCGATCGCACCTGGCATCCCTTTTTCGCGAGGAGTTAGGTCGAATTCCGCGCCGTAAGCAGCCATAATTCTTCTTCTTTCCACACTCATAGACTCAGGCATAACCAGGATCAAACGGTATCCTTTTACTGCCGCAACAAGAGCTAAACCGATACCTGTGTTTCCGGAAGTCGGCTCGATGATTACTGTATCCTTAGTGAGTTTTCCGCTTTTTTCAGCGTCCTCGATCATAGAAAGCGCGATACGATCCTTGATAGAACCGCCTGGATTGCTACGCTCTAATTTAGAATATACATTGTATTTGGATCCAAAGAGTCGGTTGATCTTTACGTGTGGAGTATTACCGATCGTCTCTAAGATATTATTTGCTTTCATTAGGAATTCCTACCTCTGCAGCTGGATTTTTGTGAACTTGTCAATATATTAAACATCTTTTTCAATATATCAAATGCGATCAATGAAAAAAGATCAAAACTGTCTGGATATTTCTAAGAAGATCTAAACTTCTTTCAAGACAATTCCGGCTAAAAAGGCTTCTGTTTCAGGTCCCCAAGAAAGCCCTAAACCTTTATAAACCGCATAGATGCTGGAAATATGCACATTTGAATCCCCAGGTGTGGCTGCATATCCTCTGACTTCTTTTCCATTCACTTCCAAGGCAGAAAGTGGGAACACTGCATGGGAGAAAATCCTACCGTATAATCCGCGATCTCTTCCTGAGGAGAAGATTGAATTCGTGGAAACAAGTTCAGTGATACTTAAGAATGGATCATTATTGATCTTAGAAACCAACCATTCTTTAGTGACTTCCCTTTTTAAGCGAAGATGAAAACGGATCAGGTGCATATAAGGTGAATTGATCGTTACGGAAGAAGATCCCAATTTGATCTTAAATCCGAGATCCGCGTAAACTTCATTCAATAATCTACCGTGATGGGTACCTGTTTCAGATTCGGGAAGAACAAGTAAAGGCCCAGTTACGTGAGGATCATTTTTTGCCATGTCCGCATCCCGTCTGATCACGAAAAAATCCGCCTCTTCTAAAATATTTACAAGCTCTTCTGGTTTTTCTGAGTAGAAGGGCCTAAGTATTCCGGCTAACGTATGAGTATTACATGTGGAAACATGAATGAACTTAGGAGGATTTTTTTCTAAGATGGGAGAACTTTCAGGATACAAAAACTGAGGTCCGAAAGAATGTTCACTTCCCTGAGCGATAAAGATCCGGATCCGATCGTAGATTGGTTCTGAGTATTCGGATTTTCTTTTATCTGCGACCCCTGGTGGAGAAGAATCACATACCGCCTGTGACTGGGACAATGCGTCTTGTTTGGAGATCCATTCCGGAAAAAAGTTACGGACCCCATTGGAACCGTCGTCTACTATGATCCCACCTTTTTCGAGCAGGGAAAGTATTTGAGGTATTTCTGATTTTTGTAATTTGTACGGTTCTACAAATACTTGGAAGCCGCCAAATTTATTTTTTAATAATAATAACAAAGATGCCAGAGGCCAGCCGATGACCCCTGTCCCTCTTAGGTATACTCCCGGAATTTTCGTTTCGCTCACATAGTAAAGTATTCTGCATATTCCCTAAACGTATAGGAAAATTTTGGAAAATTAAACTATGCTGATCCTATAGGAAAAATCATCCAGATAATTGTTCTTATAAGTGACGTAATTTGCAGCGGTTCTCTCGATCAGATTCCTTTCTTCCTCAGTGATATCTCTTACGATCTTTGCGGGAGATCCCATCACCATCGCTCCCGGTGGAATGATCTTGCCAGGGGTTACCATGGCACCTGCGGCTACGAAGGAGTATTCTCCCAGTTCCACTCCGTCCATGATGATCGCACCCATTCCAACAAAGGAATTATTCTTAAGTTTACATCCATGAAGAACAGCTCTATGACCTACGGAAACGTTGTCTCCAATCTCCACTGGATGGGTATTTCTGGAAACATGGACCACCGTCATATCCTGAATGTTTACATTATCTCCGATACGGATATAATTCACATCTCCACGTATCAATGTTTGGAACCAGATAGAAGAATCTTTTCCGATCACTACATCTCCTACTACCAAAGAACCCGGAGCTAAAAATACTCCGTCTTTGAAGATAGGACGTTTACCCTTGTATTCTAATATATTTCCGGCCAGATGTACTTCTTGCATATATTTTCCCTCAATCGCAGTTCAATTCTAAGGCTTTTTAAAAAGAGAACAAGTGTAAATTTTTCAAACTTTTCTTTACAGCAAGGATTTCCGGAGAAACATTCTCGCAATATATGAATTTTTTAAGAAAGAATGGGATCCGGCTTTTTGCCATTTTACTGGTCATAGTTGTTTTTTCTAGTGTAAATTATCTAAAGCCGAAATATTCATTTAATTGGGACTCACATAATAAATTAGTCCAATCCTATTCATTACTTCAGAATAAGTTTCAATCCGAAGAATTATTTTATCCGGGAAAGGAATTTGATCCGGAATACAATTATTTTCCGGTTCAGAATAATGTTTTTCTAAAATTAGAGCAAAGACATTTAAGCGCTTTCCCCGTTTTTTTTGCCGCAATTTCCTCTTTATGGCTCTGGGTTTTCGGATTTTCAGCTCTTCCTTATTTAAGTGCGATCGGATTATTACTTTCTCTATTACTTCTTTATAAAAAATGGAAATTCTCCGAGTTTTCATTGGCAATTGCCGGATTAGGAACATTCGCCTGGATCTTAAGTGTGGAATATTCAGAGCATAGCTTTTTTATGCTTTCCGCCTTATATTCTCTCACATTCGCCTTAAGAGGAAAAAACTCTTTGGCAAAATTTATCTTCTCCGGGATCTTTTGCGGGATTTCTGTCTGGTTTAGGCATGAAGGATTAGTTTACTGTGCCTCTCTTGCATTTTGGATCCTTGCTGCAGGGAACAAAAAAGGATCATTCAAACAATCCATTTCCGAATTCTTATTTTTCTGCTTAGGCGCTTCTATATCGGTAGGAGTTTTCTTTTTATTTAATTTTATAGACTATGGACATTTTTTAGGACCTAGATTCATAATTAATGAATCCGGTCTTAACGTTTCCTATACGACTAGATTGGAATGGGCAAAGACCTTATTATTTTTCGGAACCTTCAAACTAGGCTATTTTGGATATATGCCTGCATCTCTTTTGCTTTTTCCCATTTTAATCTCAGGTTGGAAAAAATTATCCTCCAGGAATAGGATCCTCTTAGGGTCCACCTTAAGTTATATATTTTTAGTCTTACTCATAATCCCAAACGACGGTTTTAATAATTGGGGGCCTAGATTTTTCGGACCGGCAGTATTTCCTTTTGCGATCCTATTCTCTAAATATTATTATTTTCTAAAGAACAAAAGAAAATTTAAATTTATACGCATTCTGTTTTTGGCATGTATACTATTTTCCTTCCTATGCGGTTTAATCGGTTTAAAATACGTAAAAGAAGGTCGCAAACAACAGGAAGCGAATAATTCAGCCCTGCATTCTACAAATTCCGAGATCTGGATCTTTTCGGATGATTCTTTGGCATATATTGCCGGCTCGGATTATTTTAATAAAATAATTTTCAGAGTTTATTCTGCAGAAGAACTACCTAAATTTTTATCAGATCTTTCTAAATTTTATCCAGGCAAAAAGGTAGCATTGGTCCAGGCAAACGATAGGATTTTCGGAGAAAAAGTAAAAAGTACGATCAAAGAAAATTCCAAATTTGCATATGGGATCGGCAAAATGATCTGGGAAAAAGAATCCTTCGAATCTGCAGTACGTTCCAACCTGGATAACCGGGAAGAATCAGCTAAAGCAAGTTTGAAATTCAGTATTGGAAATTTAAAACTTAGATAAGTATATAAAATATAATAGATCCAAAATCTATTTTGACCTTTTGGGACTAGATTCTTACCTTAGCCTATAATGTTCTCATTGAAGAAAGAGTTCGGAGAGAAGGAGAAAAAATTTGATCGAAAAAAATTCGTTCAAATCCTTTCCATTTCTGCCGTAGTCGGATTTTTATTCGCGGCCGCCGTTCGGATCTGGTTTGTATTTCCATTCGTCCCGGAAACGGAAGAAATGTCTCCTTCTCTTCCTAAGGGAAAAAGAATTTATATCTCCAGATTTGTTCGGGATTCATCCTTATTTTTAGGTGATGTGGTCCTAGTGGAACATCCAACTCAAAAAGGAAAAGTGGCACTGGTCCGTATCATGGGAAAATCAGGAGATCAGATCTCCATTAAGGACAAGGTCCTTTATAGGAACGGTATATCCGAGGCTCAGGAAAAATCAGACTTCAACTTACAATACAAGGATGCAAGACCTGCATTCTCCGGAACGTACTCGAGCAGGGACAATCTTTCTAATTTAACCGTAGAAGATCGAAATTATTTTCTTCTATGCGATAATAGAGATGATTGCGTGGATTCCAGAGATTTCGGCCCTTTGCCCTTTGAAAAGATCCTAGGCAAAGTCCTTTAACCCACTTCCCAATCTAATACCAGAACCGCGACAGCGATGCACAGGGTTTAGTCTCGTAGAGACCGAAGCGAAGCGTAGCCCGGAGCAGCGCGGTTCGAGCGAAGCGAGAAGTCGCCCAAACCCTTTCTTACCTTTAGAATCCGTTATAAAATTCACCAAAAAACGGATTTTCAGGATGGTTTTGTTATAAAAACATGTATTTGAGAGCTTAAGGCTCCTCGTTTTATCAAATAACATTAAGGAAATAAAGGGAAGAAAATGACAAGAATCGCTATCAACGGTTTTGGCCGAATCGGTCGCTTGGTATTCCGTTCAGGGATCAAAGACCCAAATATTGAATTTGTAGCAATCAACGACCTAGTAACTCCGGACAACCTAGGATATCTTTTAAAATACGATTCTACTCATGGACGTTTTAACGGCACCGTGGAGCATACTGAAGACGCACTTATCGTAGACGGCAAAAAAGTTCTTTGTGTATCCGAAAGAGATCCGGAAAAACTCCCTTGGAAAGATCTGAAAGTGGACTATGTGATCGAATCTACCGGTCTATTCACAGACAGAGTCGGCGCCGAAAAACATATCAAAGCAGGCGCTAAAAAAGTGGTGATCTCCGCTCCTGCAAAAGACAAGGACATCCCTACTTTTGTGATGGGAGTGAATAACGAAAAATACGATCCAAGCAAGGATCATGTTGTTTCCAACGCTTCTTGTACTACTAACTGTCTGGCTCCGATCACTAAAGTGGTTCTGGACAATTTCGGTATTGAAGAAGGTCTGATGACCACTATCCACGCTACTACCGCTACTCAACCTACTGTTGACGGTCCTTCTAAAAAAGACTGGAGAGGTGGAAGAGGAGCAATGCAAAACATCATCCCAGCTTCTACCGGTGCTGCTAAAGCGGTTGGTCTTTGTATTCCTGAAGTGAATGGAAAACTGACAGGTATGTCTTTCAGAGTTCCGACTCCGGACGTTTCCGTTGTAGATCTAACTGTTAGAACTACTAAAGAGACCAGCCTTAAAGAAATTTCCGCAAAAATGAAAGAAGCTTCCGAAGGTGCTATGAAAGGTATCTTAGGTTACACTGACGAGATGGTTGTTTCCAACGATTTCTTAAGTTCTACACTTTCTTCTATCTTTGATGCGGACGCTTGTATCGAATTGAATTCCAGATTCTTTAAATTGGTTTCCTGGTATGATAACGAGATGGGTTACTCTAATAGAGTTCTAGACCTGATCCGTTACATGGCTAAAAAAGGTTAATAGATGCAATTACCCCAGTTACCTAGACTCGAAAACGAGGACGTCAAGGGGAAACGAGTTTTTCTGAGGGTCGATTTTAACGTCCCTCTGGATAACGGAAAAGTTACCGACAAGACTAGAATTGAAAAGACACTTCCTACCATTGAACTTTTGGTAAAAAAAGGTGCCAGGGTGGTGATCGCAAGTCACCTTGGCCGCCCTAAAGGTAAACCGGATCCTCAATATTCTATGGAACCTGTTTACGAAGTTTTTAAAGGTTTAGTTAAAACTTCCGTAATATTCTCCAAAGACGTAATCGGAGAGAATGCCGTAAAACTTTCCAAAGAACTTAAGGATGGAGAGATCCTGGTCCTTGAAAATTTACGTTTTCATAAAGAAGAAGAGGAGAATAATGCTGCTTTTTCCAAAAGTTTAGCCGCTCTTGCTGATGTTTATGTAAACGACGCATTCGGTGCGGCTCATAGAGCCCATGCTTCTACGGAAGGAATTGCACATCTTCTGCCTTCTTTTGCAGGTTTGTTGATGTATAAAGAGATCACCGAACTTTCTTCCCTTCTTTCCCGCCCTGCAAAACCTTTTGTGGCTATCATCGGAGGTTCCAAAGTCTCTTCTAAGATCAGTGTGATCAAAAACCTGATCGAAAAAGTGGATCATATTTTGATCGGCGGCGGAATGGCTTATACTTTCCTCAAATCCAGAGCGATCCCGGTCGGAAATTCTTTAGTAGAAAAAGATTTCGAAGTAGAAGCTTTCCAACTCATCGAAAGAGCAGGAGTCGCAGGAGTAGATTTCCAACTTCCTGTGGATCATGTGATCGCCGATAAATTTGATGCGAACGCTAAGACCAAAACCGTAGACAAGATGGGAATTTTGGACGGTTGGATGGGAATGGATATAGGTCCTAAAACGATCGCAAATTACGAAAAAGTAATTAAGAATGCTGCAACCATCGTTTGGAACGGTCCTATGGGAGTTTTCGAATTCGATAAATTCGCACCTGGAACCATGGCGATCGCAAAAGCGGTTTCTAAGTCCAAGGCCAGAACTGTAGTAGGCGGAGGAGATTCCATCGCTGCGATCAATAAGGCTAAGGTGGAAGATAAGATCACTCACGTTTCTACTGGAGGAGGAGCCTCCTTAGAATTTTTAGAAGGTAAAAAACTCCCCGGAGTTATTGCTCTTCTAAAACAATAATCTAAAGAATCAAAGGAAATATATATGCGCCCTAAAATTATCGCCGGTAACTGGAAAATGAATCTTTCCGAAAAGGAAGCGTTGGCACTCGCAAGCGGCCTAAAGGAAAAATCTTCTTCTATTCCGGATAATAAAAAGGCGGTTGTATTTCCTTCTTCTATTCATCTGGCTGCAGTCGCTCAAATATTAGAAAATTCGAAAATTGCAGTCGGAGCTCAGAATATCTACCCTGCTCCTAATACCGCTATGACCGGGGAAACCGGTCCAGACCAACTTTCAGAACTAGGGATCAAATTTGCACTTGTTGGTCACTCTGAAAGAAGACAGTTCTTGGGCGAAACAAGCGTATTCTGTAATCAAAAGATCTCTTATCTTGCTAAACATGGTTTTACCGCTGTGTATTGTGTGGGAGAAACTCTTGCGGAAAGAGAATCGGGTAATACTTTCGAAGTTCTGAAAAAACAGATCCAAGAAGGTTTAGGTTCTATTGAAAGCGACCTATTCTCTCGTATTTGGGTAGCTTATGAACCTGTTTGGGCGATCGGAACCGGCAAAGTGGCAACTCCTGCTCAGGCGCAGGAAGCCCACGCATTTATCAGAAAAGAAATTTCGGGATTATTCCAAAATGGGAAAACGATCTCGGATGTGATGCCTATCCTTTATGGCGGTTCAGTGAAAGCTGATAACGTAAAGGAACTTCTATCCCAAGCGGATATTGACGGCGGGCTCGTAGGCGGGGCCAGCCAGAAGCTGGACAGTTTCTTAGCTTTATTCTAATTGATTCCTACCGTCATAGGCATACGTTTAGGAATGTACTAAACGGCTTGTCAGCCTAGGGCTTGGCGGTAGTTTGGATTTAAAGCGGATTATTTCGCAAAAAAACATACCTTTTTACCTTTAGGAATTCGACTCATGGGCTTTATCACCGGAACCATCCTTGTTCTTTTCGTTTTCGTCAGTCTATTTCTGATCCTTCTTGTCATGATCCAAACAGGCAAAGGTGGAATGGGTGGAGTTCTTGGTGGAGGAGCAAGCCAATCCGTTTTTGGTTCTTCTACTGCGGACGTTTTAACTAAAGCAACCAGAGTTGCTGGACTCCTTTTTTTGGCTCTGTCTCTGATTCTTTCTTTCCTTTTTGCGAAGACTAGCGGATACAATACCACTCCAACACCTGAGATCCTTCCTCCACCTGCTGCGGAAGAGGCCCAGGGCAACCAAGGAGGGACAAATGCCCAAGAATCCGCGCCTACTGCCGCACCTAGCACTGCAGCCCCAGAGCAACCTAAGCCTTAATTTTTATTTCTCTCCGAAGGCGGCTCTCAAGGCCGTCTTCATTTCGCTCCTTCTTCTCCTTACTTTTCTTCCTTCCTTCGCTCAAAACCAAGATGCGACAAAATCCCAGAGCGGAACGTCTTCTTCTACCCAAATGTTGAACCAGCGTATCCTACGTGCGTATGAAAGCCTGAGTGTCGCAAGAGAACTTTTGAAATTTGAAAGAATGGACGCTCTTCCTATCGGAACCTTGGTAACTTGGGTGGGAAATTATCCGAACCGCAAAGGTGTGAAGATCACAAAGTTCTCAGTGACCCAATCCGCTACTCCGGGCGGGATAGAAAAGGCGGAAGAAAAGTCCATTCTCCTGGAATTTAACGGATCCACTCTTTCTAAGGTGGTTTCTGAAATCAAAACTGCGAATTATTCTTCGGAAGATACGATCATGATCCGGATGACCGATACCACTCCTCTGGATAATAATGTGGATGATCTGGTAATTTATGCGGATAAGAACGGTAAAGAGGCGGAATATCCTCTGAATTACCTACCTGATGAGGGGGTAAACCGGGACAGATCCGAGTTTAAAAAAGAATTTTACTTAAAACTAATTGAGGATTTTTTCGTGCATGTCCTAAGGCTTCAGGAAATGCAGTCTCAACATTCTTCCAGAAATCAAAAAAAATTACTGCAAAGTTATAAAGAATCCCTAGAATATTGATCCGGATGTCATCCCTAATGGAAAACCTCCACGAAAGAGCGGAGGAACTCCAAGCAATTCTGGACGGAATCACAGAGCCCCTAGTTTTAATAGACTCGGGCTTTAGGGTCCGTCGTGTAAACAAGGCCACTCTCGAGTTTTCAAGTGAGCCTGACTTCCCTTCTATCCTTGGCAGAAAATGTTACGAAATTCTGTACAATCGTTCTGCAGTTTGTCCTTACTGCCCTATGAAGGATCATCATGAAAACGAAGCCGATTTCGACGCACAATTCGAAGGTAAGGGAGAAGTTGGGCGTGAAATATTCCACGTAGCAAACAATCAAAAGGAAACATTATACTTAGATTTTTTCCCTATTCGTAAGGATGGAAGTATTGTTTCCATAGTGGAGAAGATCAGCAATATCACTCGTATCAAAGAAAAAGAAGAAGAAAATCTTAGAATACGTAACCTTGCTTCTCTTGGTATTTTTATCTCAGGTGTGGCCCATGAGTTGAATAACCCACTCACCGGCATGAGCCTTACTCTCCAAAACTTGATGAATAATTTATCCAGTATGGATCCTGCTTTTTTCCGTAAAAGATTGGAGATGATCAAAGAAGACCTGACCCGCGCTGCTATGATCGTTTTGGACGTGATCAGTTTTGCTAAACCGGATAAGTTAGTCACTACAAACGCTGATATTCACGAAACCATAATGAAGGCAAAAGACTCAGTCACTTGGGTGTATCCTGTTCTTTCTAAAAACACCGAATGGGAAATTTTAAGCGAACCCGGTATGACCTTCCAATTTAATCCGGTCAAGATGGAGAGATTATTCATCAATCTTTTCAAAAACTCTCTACAAGCTTATGATTATGGAGAAGGTAAGATCAAAGTAGAAGTCAGACGCACTCGTAATATGATGCATATCTTTGTCGAAGATACGGCAGGAGGAATTCCGGAAGATATGCTGGATAAAATTTTCTCTCCATTCTTCTCCAAAAACAAGTCAGGGATCGGAACCGGTCTAGGACTTTCTATCTGCCACTCCATCGTAAGAGAACATTCAGGAGAATTGACTGTTCGTTCTTATGATAGAAGGACCAGATTTAAAATTTCTCTTCCATTAGTACAACCAAAAGGAAACTAAATTGTCCAATCGTCGTATCTTAGTAGTAGAAGATATACATTCCATCCGGGAGGCGGTAAAAGATATCCTGGTCCGAGATTACGAAGTTTTCGATGCAGAAAACTACGATGAGGCAGTCAAAATCCTTTCTAACGAACATGTGGATCTGGTCATCACAGATATTCGTATGCCTGGAAAATCAGGACTGGATCTGATCAAGACGATCCAAAAGGAATACCCTTCCGTCCAGTATTCCTTAATGACAGCTTATAATATTAATGATTATATAAACTTCGCTTACCAACACGATATCTGGAATATCATTCCTAAATATTCCTTCTTGGACATTAATCTGATCACTGTGATGGTCAAAAAACTTCTGTACAAAGATATATTCGGTGTGGAAAAATATTTTGGTCCGGACTTCAAGATCTTAGAAGGAGATGGGGAAGAAGTATTCCTAGTTCCACCGGAAAATGGGATCGTATTTCGTAAGATCAGTTCCGATAAGGATAGAAATTATATCTGCAATCGAGTGGGAAAATTCCTGATCGAAAAGGGAGCACCCAACGCAGTTCATCAAATTTTAGAAGAACTTACTTCTAATGCAATGATCCGCGCACCAAGAGACTCTAAGGGAAATTCAAAATACCAGTATGAGCTTCCTTCTCGGGATCTTTTGGTCCCATTAGAACATATACAACTCGCAGAAACCGATTATTTTGAGATCGGTTACGGTATAGCAGAGAATTCTTATATTGTTGTGGTCCGAGATCATTTCGGCTCTTTGAACAAAAAAGAAATTTTAAAACGTTTGGACAGACATATCACTGTGGACAGTCCTAGCGGTTTGCCAGCAGGTCTTGCGGATTCTCATGGTCGCGGTTTGTATATTTGTAGGGAGATCTCGGATCAGTTGATCTTTAATATTGAGAAGGACACAAGGACTGAGATTATCGCTTTATTAGATAAGCAGACCAATAAAGGTTATAAGTCTTTGTCGATTTATGAGGTTTGAGTTGAGGCGCAGAGTGAGCAGAGTCGCTGAGATTTTCTTACGCAGAGTTTTCTCACGCAGAGACGCGGAGCCGCAGAGTTTTTAGAGCATAAAAATGATAATAACGTGTGTTGGAACTCCTACACAAAAGATATAAACACAAATTCATAATTGTAAACGATGTTGGAATTCCAACATCAATAAATCTGTTTTCTCTGCGACTTAGCGCCTCTGCGTGCCAATAAAACCGCGTCTCTAAAATCTATCTCTCTAATTCTCTATAGAGCACAATGTCGGATCCGCCTTCTAAGAACGCTTCTCCACTGCGGCCAGAAGAATAAAAGCGAAACGGTTTTTCTCCGGTGCGGATCTTTTCTTCTTTCAGGATAGATCCTTCTTCATCTAGGAAGAATAAGTTTCCTTCCCATTCTCCGGCAAACCAAGCTCCGGAATTGAATACAGTTTGGTAAACCGACTGCGCCTTGCTTCGATTTTTTTCGAAGATCGTTTTTCCGGATTTAGAATATAAGGTCAGTTTATCGGAGAAGCCTGCAAGCACTCCCCCATTATTTGAAACAGCAAGATTCACTTTGTAGGGGATCACTCTACCAAGATTCCATTCTTCCGATTCTGATCCGTCCCTATCATACACTCGAATAAAATCTCTATTGTTTTTCAGGAAGTGAACTGCGATCTTCTGTCCGTTAGAAGAAATAGAAAGACTTTTTGCGAAGACCGGTTCCTTTTCCCCTAATTTAGCCTCGAAAAGTTTTTCTCCC